>NZ_JBHTFN010000007.1:0-104717 GCF_042666195.1 Bradyrhizobium sp. GCM10028915 | reverse complement strand
GGTGGCGGCGCTGCTGGGCGCGGCGGTGCCGCAGCCGGCGGAGGCGCTGCCGGCGGATGGGGAGGTGCAGCTGCGGGCGGCGGTGCGGCCGGGCGCGCGGGCGCCGCAGGCGGCGCGGCCGCTGGTGGTCCCTTCGGCGGCTGCTTCGGTTTTCCGTCAGGGCCGGTCTCTTGTGGCTGCGCCTGCGCGACGACAAGCGGCGGCGCGCCTTGTGCATGCGATGCGGAGCTTGCGAATTGCATCGCGGTCAGAGCCGTGGTGGCAAGCAGCACGAAACGAAGGTTGGTCATGTGGTGAACTTCCCCGGAAGGTTCTTTGACGAAGTGTTGGGATGAACAGCTACGCGTTAGGCCGGATTGTGGCGGACGAAGCGGACGCGGCCCGATTTATTTCTGCACGCAAATCACCTCACTATGGTGACGTTCATTGCGCATTCAGACGCAGGTTGCAATTGCCTCGGATGTGATGCGTCGCCTCATGCGCGATCCCGCGGCGGACTTGCATCCGTCGCGGGATTCGGCGTGAGCGGTCCGTTCGGTCCGCGTGATGGAATCTCTTCAGGCATGCGGCCCGGCAATTCGTCGGGCGGCGCTGGCGAGCCGGGCTCGCGCACCGGCGGTGCGATTTCAGGCTGCGGATTGCTCGGCGGAATCCCCGGCGGCGGTTCGGTGGGCGTACCGGGCGTCGACGGCGGTATCTCGGGCGGCTCGATCGGCATTACATAGAGACCTTGCGGTTGTCGCCGAGATCGGGGCGCGTGTTCGTCACCGCCGCGGCCGCCATCTTCACATAGGAAATCACGGTGCCGGGCGAGTCCCAGAACTCGGCATCGTCAGGCGTGACCTTGAGCACGCGGATGTTCGGATATTCCGCAGAGTCCCACCACGCCTTGGCCGGCGTCGAGAACAGCTCCTTGATCTTGGCACGGTCATTGGAGATCATTGCGGTGCCCGTCAGCGACACGTATTTCTGGCTGCCGGCATCTGCGAACGACAGGTTGATGGACGGATTGCGCGCGATCTCCTCGTCCTTGTGACGCCGCGCGTCGGTGAGGAAATAAATCGTGTTCGCGTTGCGGTCGAGATAGGCGCTCATCGGCCGCGCGCGGAGCTTGTCGCCATCGCGCGTCACCAGCATCGCGAATCCGATCGTCTTCATCAGATCCCATACGCGGTCGACGTCGCGGGCATTGTCGTTGGCCATGTCGTGCTCCTTCTTGCAAGGGACGACAACGGCGCGCGCGGAACGAGGTTCCGGCCGAAGGATGGAACTTATCTATTCCGGCGCGTGGCAAACCGCCTCGATGTTGTGTCCATCAGGGTCGAGCACGAAGGCGCCGTAATAGGTCGGATGGTAATGCGCCCGGATGCCCGGCGGCCCGTTGTCGCGCCCGCCCGCTGCAATCGCCGCCTTGTAGAACGCGTCCACCGTGGCGCGGTCCTTCGCCAGAATCGCGACATGCACCGGCTTGTTCAGCGCGCCCTCGCCGCCGATCCAGAAATCCGGCTTGCCGTCGGCGCCGAAGCCGGCGGCTGGATCGTGTCCGGTCTGCTCCTGCGTGACCTCCATGATCAGGCTGTAGCCGAGCGGCGCCAATGCCTTGGCGTAGAACGCCTTGGCGCGCTCATAGTTGGAGACCGGGAAGCCCATATGGTCGATCATTCGTAACCTCCGTTGTTCGTCGTCAGCGCGACAGGAACGTATTGCTCCGCGTCTTGCGCGCAACCACGAAACCGCGCGCGACCATGTCGGCGATACAATCGTCCCGCCATTCCTTTTGCGACAAATGCTCGATTACCACCGCGCGCGGCCATAGCGATTGCGGCGCGTCGCGGAAGAAGCCGATCAAAACGCGATCCTCGAAGCCCTCGACGTCGATCTTCAGCGCGTCCACCTTGGTGACGCCGGCCTCGCCGAGAATGCGCGTCAACCGCAGCGAGGGCACCTTGATCGCCTCGGCGCTGGCCGTGCCGGTGACGACATGCGTGGCACCGAGATTGTCGCCGCCGCTCTCGATCATCAGCTCGCCGTCGCTGTCGCCGGCGGCCGCCTGCACCAGGCGCACCTGCGTCGCTTTCGACGCGGCCTGGTTGAACGACAGCCGTCCAAACGTCATCGGATGCGGCTCGATGGCGATCACTTTGCCTGATGGCCCGACCTGTCGCGCCATCACCAGCGCGAAGGTGCCGACATTGGCGCCGACGTCGACGAACACGCCGCCCTCCGGGGTGTGCTGGCGCAGGAAGTCGAGCTCGTCGAGATTGTAATCGGGATTGAACAGCGCGCCGCGCTCGGTGGCGCTGCCCTGGTGATAGAAGCGGAACGATGCGCCCTGGTATTGCACGTCGATGGGACCACCGCGCAGCAGGTTCACCAATCGCGACAGCCAGGGCCGGAACGCGCCGCGCTTCAGCCCCGATTGTGTCGCGAGGCGAATGATCGCGGCCTGCGCCGCGTTCGGCGCAAACGCGCCGAACGGCGCGGACGAAGGGGCATTATCGGTCGCCAAGTCAAAGTCCTCGTTGCAAGCGGCGCATGCATAGCCGGTTTTGCCGGGGACTCCAACGCTCGATCCGGGCAACAATCTCTGGGTCGTCCCGGCCTTCGCCGGGACGACGAAGAAAAGAGACCGCCCCTCACGCCGCCTTTTTCGGCGCCTTGCGCTGGCGCAGGAAGCGGCCGAGCAGCTTGCGCTTGCCCTTGCGCGGGATCAGGTCGATATCGCTGACGAGTTTTGCGCCGCCCTTGCGGCGCTCCAGCACGATCTTGCGGCTGTGGAAGGCTTCCAGCTCGACACGATGCGCGACGCTGACGATGGTGGCCTTCGGCAGTTCGTCGGTGATCATCTTCATCATCTTGTCCTGGCTCTTCTCGTCGAGCGCCGAGGTCGCCTCGTCGAGCACGACGATATCCGGGTTGTGCAGCAACAACCGCGCGAAGGCGAGGCGCTGCTTCTCGCCGCCGGACAGCGTCTGGTCCCAGGGTGCTTCTTCCTCGATCTTCTCCTTGAGATGGTCGAGGCCGACCTTGTGCAGGGCCTCGCCGATCTCCTCGACCGTCCAGTCGTCTTCCGCGCCGGGATAGGCGACGGCACGACGCAAGGAGCCCGACGGCACGTAGGGTCGCTGTGGCAGCATGAACAGCCGCCGGTCGGGATGGAAATTGACGCTGCCGCCACCCCATGGCCAGAGCCCGGCGATGGCGCGCACCAGCGTGCTCTTGCCGGTGCCGGATTCGCCGGCCACCAGCAGCCGCTCGCCACGCTCGATCACCACCTCGGTCTCGCCGACCACGGCGGTGCCGTCATCGAGCGTGACGGAGAGATCCTTCAGCTCCAGCATGGCGTCATTGCTGGTCTCGCCGCGCTTGATGCGGCCGAAGCCGTCGCCCAGCTCGGCGCGCTCGAGGCCGTCGAGCGACATCATCAGCGAGGCGATGCGGCGAGCGCAGGCATTCCAGTCGGCGAGCCGCGGATAATTGTCGACCAACCAGCCGAACGCGCTCTGCACGATGGTGAAGGCGGAAGCCGCCTGCATCACCTGACCCAGCGTCATGCTGCCGTCGAGGAATTTCGGCGCGCACAGCAGAAGCGGCACGACCGGCGCAACGAGGCTCGATCCCTGCGACACCAGCGTGGTGCGCATGTGCTGACCCGCGAGCCGCGCCCATTGCCGCAGCACGTTGGTGAAATTGCGGTCGATGCCGTCGCGCTCCTCCTCCTCGCCGCCGAGCAGCGCGATGCTCTCGCCGTTCTCGCGCACGCGCGTCAGCGTGTAGCGGAAATCGGCCTCAGCCTGGTTCTTGTCCTCGGAGACCTGCACGAATTGGCGGCCGATCACCAGGATCGAGCCCGATGCGATTCCCGCATAGAGCATCGCGGCGATCACCAGGAAGCCGGGAATGGTCACCGACGATCCCGCAAGGGTGACGGTGAGCGCGCCGCCGATGGTCCAGAGCACGACGATGAAGGTCACGGCCGACAGCAGCGCGGACGTCACGCCGGCGAGAAAATCCACCGGCGAATCGGTCGCGACGCGCAGATCCTCCGCGATCCGGTATTCCGGATTCTTGTGGTCGCCGCTGACGAGATTGAGCTGGTAATAGCGGCCGTTGCCAAGCCAGCGCGTCAGCACGCTTGCCGTCAGCCACGCCCGCCAGCGCCGCTGGATGCCCATGCGCGCGAACACTTGTGCCACGCCGAGCACGATGCTGCCGATCGCGAGCGGGAAGAATACCGCGGTGAGATGGAAGACGGTGGACGCCTCGCGCTTCTCGATCGCGTCGAAGATCGCCCGATTCCAGACATTGATGCCGTATTGGAAGCCGACGGTGAGGACGATCAGCAGGCCGAGGCCGACGGAGTAGAGCCACGCAAGCCGGTCGCCGTTGCCGCCCCAGAAGCCGCGCGCGCTGATCCAGAAGCGGGTGAGGAGATAGTCCTTGCGGGCCTGCTCGGCCTCTTCAGGCGACAGCTCCGGGTCGGGCTCGATCAGCTCGGGCGGCGGCGGAGCCACTTCCCCGCCGGTCTCGCCGATGATTTCGACGATGGGCGGCTTCTTGCCCGATTCGCGTTTTCTGACCGGCTTTTGCATGGCCGGATAACGCAAGCTAAATCAAAAGGTTCCCGCAGGTTCCGGGCGTCAGCTCACTCGGCGGCGCCGTCGCGCACCCGGCGCCGCGCGACCCGGTGCAGCACGCGCGATAGCTGATCGATCGCGTAGGGCTTCTGCACGAGCTCGAAATCGACCTTGCCGTCCTGGGACAGCGCCTCGCTGTAGCCGGTGGTCAGCACGACCGGCACGCCGATGCCGCGGACCGCCTGCGCGAGATCGAGCCCGGTCATGCCGGGCATCACGATGTCCGAGAAAACGACATCGAAGCGATCGGCATCCATGACCAGCTCGGCGAGTGCATCGGTTGCGTTGTCGATCAGCGTGACGCTGTAGCCGAGCTCGGTGAGGCCGTCGGCCGCGAAATTGGCGAGTTCGATATTGTCCTCGACCAGCAGCACCGACATGCCGCTGCCGGCCACGGCCGGGGCCGTATTCGGTGCCTGCCGCTGCGGCAGCAAATCCGGCGCCACGCGCGGCAGGTAGAGCGAGAAGGTGCTGCCGTGGCCGACCTCGCTGGTGACTGTCACCTCGCCGCCGGACTGCCGGGCAAAGCCGAACACCTGCGACAGGCCGAGACCGGTGCCGTGGCCGATCTGCTTGGTGGTGAAGAACGGTTCGAAGATGCGCTCGAGCCGCGTAGCCGGAATGCCGATGCCGGTGTCGCTGACGGCAATGCCGACGAAACCGTGTTTGCCAGCAAGGTCATGGCCGCCTGAAAGATCAGGGCTGCCCGAGACGGGAGCCCGCGTGTCCGCAATGGTCGCTGCGGCCTCGACGTTGAAGACGATCCTGCCCTTGCCGTGCATGGCATCGCGCGCATTGGTCGCCATGTTGATCAACGCCGTCTCGAACTGGCTTGCATCGGCATTGACGAGGCAGGGCTCGGCCGGCAGCCGCATCGCGATTTCGATCGCGGGTCCGAGCAGCGTCGCGAGCATGTCGTGCAGCGACTGCAACCGCGCGCCGACGTCGAACACCTCCGGCTTCAAGGTCTGGCGGCGCGCGAAGGCGAGCAGCTGCGATGTCAGCTTGGCTGCGCGCCCGACCGCGTCCGCGATGGCGGTGATGTAGCGCTGGCGCCGCTCCTCGCTCAGCTGCGGCCGGTTCAGCAGGTCGACCGAGGCGCGAATCACGGTCAGGAGGTTGTTGAAGTCGTGAGCGACGCCGCCGGTGAGCTGGCCGAGCGCCTCAAGGCGCTGGCTGTGCTTGAGCGCCTCCTCGGCTTCGCGCCGCGCGGCGGCCTCGGCCTGGAGATGCTGGGTACGCCGGAACGCGAACGCCAGCAGCAGAAACAGCAGCGCGGTGGCGGGAATGCCGAACACCAGATGCTGGCCCATGGTGGCGAACCAGCGCGCGCGGATCGCCGAGGTCTCCAACCCCGCGCTGACATAGATCGGGTATTCGGCGATGCGTCGGTAGCCGATGCGGCGCTCGACCTCGTCCGATGGCCAGGCAATGGTGATGAGGCCATGCTCGGGGTGAGCTGCGATGCTGCGGCCGACCGGCCCGTTAGGATCGAGCCTGAGGTCGCGATCCAGCTGCGGAAGATGCGCCAGCACCACGCCGTCGGTGCGTCCCATGGCGAGGAAGCTGCCGGGGTCGGAGCCGATCCGGGCATAAAAGCTCTCGAAATATTCCGGCAGGACGGAGGCCTGGATCACGCCGATGAAGCTGCCGTCGTCGGAGCCGCGGCGGCGGCTGACCCCGAAGAAGCGCGCGCCCTGATAGGGCTGGCGCGGCGTCAGGGGAACGCCGATGTAGCTGCCGATGGTCTGGTCGACATGGGCGGCAAAGTAATCACGGTCCGCAAAGCTCTGCGCCGGCGGCGGCGATGCCAGGCTGTTGACCAGCGACTTTCCGTCCGCATCGAAGATCCAGGCCGATTTGAGCTGCGGCAGCGAATCGGACAGTTGCTTCAGGCGGCGGTGCAGGCCCGGTTCGCGCGAGCGGATGATGTCGTCGGGCATGCCGCGCACCACCTCGTTGATCTCGGCGAGGCTGCGGTCGATGGTCTCGAACACCTTGAGCGCATGCTCATGCGCGACATCGAGGGTGCGCTCGATCTCGCGGTCGGCGATATCTTTCGTCGAGGTGTAGGAGATCGAGGCGGCGATCGCGAACAGCGCAATCGGCAGCGCCAGGGACGCAGCCATCATCCACTGCAGCAATCTCAGCGAATTGCGTTGTGCGCCCTGCACGGTCGCTCCGGTCCCACGCCGGTGAGCTTACTTGAATTTCGCGCCGGGAAGAAAGCGGCTTGTGGCGGGAACCAGAGGTTGCAACCCGCCGGCTTGCCCGCGTAGGGCTGAGGTAAAATCTACTGGAAGATGCGCCCGCCGTAGAATGCCCCGGCCGTGCCGGCCGGGGATCGCAGCATGAATGACGCCTAGATCTGGCGCTCGACCATCTTGAGCTTGAGCTCGGCGATGGCTTCCGCCGGGTTGAGGCCCTTCGGGCAGGCCTTGGCGCAGTTCATGATGGTGTGGCAGCGATAGAGGCGGAACGGGTCCTCGAGATTGTCGAGCCGCTCGCCGGTCGCCTCATCCCGCGAATCCGATACCCAGCGGTTGGCCTGGAGCAGCGCGGCGGGACCGAGGTAGCGCTCGCTGTTCCACCAATAGCTCGGGCAAGAGGTCGAGCAGCAGGCGCAGAGGATGCATTCATAGAGGCCGTCGAGCTTCTCGCGGTCTTCGTGGCTCTGCTTCCATTCCTTCTGCGGCGTCGGCGAGGTCGTCTTCAGCCACGGCTCGACCGAAGCGTACTGCGCGTAGAAATTGGTGAGGTCGGGGATGAGGTCCTTCACGACAGGCTGGTGCGGCAGCGGATTGATCTTCACCGCGCCGTCCTTCACGTCGTGCATCGAGCGGGTGCAGGCCAGGGTGTTCTGGCCGTCGATGTTCATCGCGCAGGAGCCGCAGACGCCTTCGCGGCAGGAGCGGCGGAAGGTCAGCGACGGGTCGATGTTGTTCTTGATCCAGATCAGGCCGTCCAGCACCATCGGCCCGCAATCATGAGTGTCGACGTAATAGGTGTCGACGCTCGGAGTCTTGCCGTTGTCCGGATTCCAGCGATAGACGCGGAATTCACGGACCTCAGTCGCGCCCGCGGGCTTCGGCCAGGTCTTGCCGCCTGATATCTTGGAGTTCTTCGGAAGTGCGAATTCAACCATTTCGATAAAGCTTTCGCTGTTCGCTCAGTACACGCGCGCCGTTTAGTAAACGCGAGCTTTGGGCGGGATGTACTGGACGTCGTTGGTCATGGTGTAGTCGTGAACGGGGCGGTACTCGATCTTGACCTTGCCGGAATCTTCCAGCCAGGCCAGCGTGTGCTTCATCCAGTTCTTGTCGTCGCGCTCGGAGAAGTCCTCGCGGGCATGCGCGCCACGGCTCTCGGTGCGGTTGGCGGCCGAGTTCATCGTCACCACCGCCTGCGAGATCAGATTGTCGAATTCGAGCGTCTCGATCAGGTCGGAATTCCACACCAGCGAGCGGTCGGATACGGCGATGTCGATGATGCCGCTATGGACCTTCTCGATCAGGTTCTGGCCTTCGCTCAGGATGTCGCCGGTGCGGAACACCGCGCAATTGTTCTGCATGACGTGCTGCATGCCTTCGCGCAGCTTCGCGGTCGGCGTGCCGCCGGAGGCGTAGCGGTAGTGGTCGAGCCGGCCGAGCGCCAGGTCGGACGAATTCGTCGGCAATTCCGGCTGGCTGGCGTTCGGCGTGAGCTTCTCGGCGAGGCGCAGCGCCGCGGCGCGTCCGAACACGACGAGGTCGATCAGCGAGTTGGAGCCGAGGCGGTTGGCGCCGTGCACGGAGACGCAGGCGGCCTCGCCGATCGCCATCAGGCCGGGGATGATGGCGTTGTCGTCGCCGTCCTTCTTGGTCAGGACTTCGCCGTGATAGTTCGTCGGGATGCCGCCCATGTTGTAATGCACGGTCGGCACAATTGGGATCGGCTCGCGCGTCACGTCGACATTGGCGAAGATCTTTGCGGATTCCGAGATGCCCGGCAGGCGTTCGGCCAGCACCGCGGGATCGAGATGGTCGAGATGAAGGAAGATGTGGTCCTTCTTCTTGCCGACACCGCGACCTTCGCGAATCTCGATGGTCATCGCGCGCGAGACGACGTCACGCGAGGCCAGATCCTTGGCGGAGGGCGCATAGCGCTCCATGAAGCGCTCGCCCTCGGAGTTGACGAGATAGCCGCCTTCGCCGCGCGCGCCTTCGGTGACGAGACAGCCCGAACCGTAGATGCCGGTCGGGTGGAACTGCACGAACTCCATGTCCTGCATCGGCAGACCGGCGCGCAGCACCATGCCGCCGCCGTCGCCGGTGCAGGTGTGCGCCGAGGTGCAGGATGCATAGGCGCGGCCATAGCCGCCGGTGGCGAGGATCACGGTCTGGGCGCGGAAGCGGTGCAGCGTGCCGTCATCGAGCTTGAGCGCGATAACGCCGCGGCAGGTGCCCTGGTCGTCCATGATCAGGTCGATGGCAAAGAACTCGATGAAGAACTCGGCCGCGTGACGCAGCGACTGGCCGTACATCGTGTGCAGCATGGCGTGGCCGGTGCGGTCGGCGGCGGCGCAGGTGCGCTGCGCCTGGCCCTTGCCGTAGTCCATGGTCATGCCGCCGAACGGGCGCTGGTAGATCTTGCCGTCTTCGGTGCGCGAGAACGGCACGCCCCAATGCTCGAGCTCGTAGACCGCCTCGGGCGCGTTGCGCACCATGTATTCGATCGCGTCCTGGTCGCCCAGCCAGTCCGACCCCTTCACGGTGTCGTACATGTGCCAGCGCCAGTCGTCCTTGTGCATGTTGCCGAGCGACGCCGAGATGCCGCCCTGCGCCGCGACGGTGTGCGAGCGGGTCGGAAACACTTTGGTGATGCAGGCGGTACGAAGACCGGCTTCGCTGCAGCCGACCACGGCGCGCAGGCCCGCGCCGCCGGCGCCGACCACGACGACATCATAGGTGTGATCTTCGATCGGATAGGCTTTGCCGTTGGTGGCGGGAGCGCCGTTGCCCTTGCCATTGGTCTCTGTGGCCATGGGTTTAGACTCCGGAGGAAAGTTTCAGGATCGCGTAGGTCGAGGCGAGCGCCACGGCGAACGAGAAGAAGTTGTTGAGCATGATCGAGATGAGCTTCAGCTTCTCGTTATGGATGTAGTCCTCGATCACGACCTGCATGCCGATCTTCATGTGCCAGGCGCTGGCGAAGATGAAGAGCAGCAGGATCACCGCGATCGGCAGCGAGCCGAGAATCTGTGCGGCGCCGGCCTGGTTGCGGCCGAGCAGCATCATCACGATCACGATCACGGGGATCATCAGCAGCGTCATGGCGACGCCGGTGATGCGCTGGCGCCAGAAATCGGAGGTGCCCGAATGCGCCGCGCCGAGATTGCGCACGCGGCCGAGCGGGGTGCGCATGGAGGAGCCCTTCGGGGCGCCGTGGGATTCGTCGAAACTCATCGTCCGCCTCCGATCGCGTAGGCGATGATCCAAATGAGGACCGTGAGCACGATGCCGCCGATCAGGGCGCCCCAGGTCAACGCTTCGCGCTCATTGGCCTTGAAGCCGTAGCCGAGGTCCCAGACGAAATGCCGGATGCCGCTGAGCATGTGGTGCATCAGCGCCCAGGTGTAGCCGAACACGATCAGGCGGCCGATGATGCTGCCGGTGAAGGCCTGGACGTGGCTATAGGCGGCGGGGCCGGAGGCCGCCGCAATCAGCCACCAGGCCAGCAGCAGCGTTCCGGCGTAGAGGGCAATTCCGGTGGCGCGATGGACGATGGAAAGCGCCATCGTCAGGGTCCAGCGGTAGGTCTGAATGTGCGGCGAAAGCGGTCGTTCGATCCGTGCGGTCATGGGCTTCAATTGCTTTGTTGCGGCCCAGCATGGGGCGCGCGGGGATCGCGAAAGGTCGGCTCTATTTACGGAGTCGATTTCACCTGCGCAATCACCAAATCGCCATAAACCGAACTTGAGTTCAGCTCTAGGCCCTTGATGTAACAAGGCCAATCGTCCGCTTGGTATACCAGGGCGATGGCGCACCGACTAAAGACAGAACAGAAATTCATCTCTTGCGGGAGAGCTGCGGCACATTGAAATTACTATTGGAACGGCTCCAAGCTGCCGCGGGCCGCCCAGGGTTCGAACCAGTCAATTCATGTCACCGAACCGGCAGCGATGGTCGGCGAGCAATCGCCATTTTCCGCCAAGCGCACCGATTTTTCGCGAGACGGGCGGATATGCGCAACCTGCATCCCACCCCAGACCGGCGATGCGGCGGTCGACCCGACAAATCAGATCGCCTACAGCTTTCCGGGCAGCCAGTCCGGACGCTTGTCTCGGAGCCGCTGCGATCGCCGGGGCAGATCAGGGGTGATTGCAGGACTTGATATCAAGGAGATCGCCGAGCTCGCGCTGCTGCTGATCGCAACCGGCGCGCTCTCCGGATTCTTGGCCGGCGTGTTCGGCATCGGGGGCGGCGCGATTCTGGTGCCGGTGTTCTACGAGTGCTTCCGCATCGCCGGTGTGCCGCTCGATGTGCGCATGCCGCTCTGCATCGGCACTTCGCTCGCCGTCATCATTCCGACCTCGATCCGTTCGTTCCAGGCGCATTACAAGCGCGGCGCCGTCGATCTTGCGATCCTCCGGGTCTGGTGGCTGCCGATCCTGATCGGCGTCGTCGCCGGCAGCGTGGTCGCGCGTTACGCGCCGGAGCGACTGTTCAAGATCGTGTTCGTCGCCGTCGCTTGGTCGGCCGCGGTACGGCTGATCTTCGCGCGCGAGAGCTGGAAGCTCGGCGATGATCTGCCGAAGGGCCCCTTGATGCGAATCTACGGCTTCTGCGTCGGCATTTTGTCGACGTTGATGGGCATCGGCGGTGGCCTGTTCTCGAACCTGCTGATGACGTTCTACGGCCGCCCGATCCACCAGGCAGTGGCGACATCGTCGGCGCTCGCGGTCTTGATCTCGATCCCCGGCGCGCTCGGCTACATCTATGCCGGTTGGCCTGCGGCGGTTAGCTACCCGGCCGTTGCAGCCCTGCAGGTCCCGTTCGCGCTCGGTTACGTCTCGCTGATCGGCGCGGTCCTGGTGATGCCAATGAGCCTTGTGACGGCACCCCTCGGTGTGAAGGCTGCGCATGCAATGTCGAAGCGGACGCTGGAAGTCGCGTTCGGGTGCTATCTGTTCATCGTCGGCAGCCGTTTCGTGCTGAGCTTGCTGGGCGGACAGTAGGCGCCGCAAATTCCGTCATTGCGAGCGAAGCGAAGCAATCCAGGAGTTCTTCCGCGGCGGCAGTCTGGATTGCTTCGTCGCAAGAGCTCCTCGCAATGACGACGAGAGTTCTGCGAACAACAGCCCCTATTTCTTCGCGTAAAGATCCTTGTACGTATCCCGCAGCACGTTTTTCTGCACCTTGCCCATGGTGTTGCGCGGCAGCTCGTCGACCACGAATACCCGCTTGGGCATCTTGAACTTGGCCAGCCGGCCGTCGAGCGCTTTCAGCACCGCGGCCTCTGTCACATCCGCGTCCTTGTTGCAAACCAGCACCGCCGTGACGCCCTCGCCGAAATCGGCGTGGGGCACGCCGATCACGGCGGATTCGATCACGCCGGGCATGGCGTCGATCTCGCTCTCGATTTCCTTCGGGTAGACATTGAACCCGCCGGAGATGACGAGATCCTTGCCGCGGCCGAGAATGTGGACGTAACCCTTGGCGTCAATCTTGCCGAGGTCGCCGGTGATGAAGAAGCCGTCGTCGCGGAATTCCGCCTTGGTCTTCTCCGGCATGCGCCAATAGCCCTTGAATACGTTCGGGCCCTTGACCTCGATCATGCCGATCTCGTCGCGCGGCAGCTCCTTGCCGGTTTCAGGATCGGTGACGCGCACGGACACGCCGGGGAGCGGAAAGCCGACCGCGCCGGGCACGCGCTCGCCGTCATAGGGATTCGACGTGTTCATGTTGGTCTCGGTCATGCCGTAGCGCTCGAGCACCGCGTGCCCCGTGCGCGCCGACCATTCGCGATGGGTTTCGGCCAGCAGCGGCGCCGAGCCCGAGATGAACAGCCGCATGTGCTGTGTGGTTTCGCGCGACAGCGCAGCGTTCTGGAGCAGACGGGTATAGAACGTCGGCACCCCCATCAGCACCGTGGCACGCGCCATCAGCTTGATAATCAGATCCGGGTCGAGCTTCGGCAGGAAGATCATCGATGCCCGCGCGAACAGCGTCACGTTGGTCGCCACGAACAGGCCGTGGGTGTGGTAGATCGGCAGTGCGTGGATCAGCACGTCCTTGTCGGTGAAGCGCCAGAAGCCGACGAGCGAGAGCGAGTTGGACGTCAGATTGTCGTGGGTCAACATCGCGCCCTTGGAGCGGCCGGTGGTGCCGGACGTGTAGAGGATCGCGGCGAGATCGTCGTTTGCGCGCGGCACCGTGGTGAATTCGCTGCTCGCCTTGTCGGCGGCGTCCGTCAGCGAGCCCTTGCCGTCCGGCCCGAGCGTCTCGACTTTTGCTTTCACCTTGGCGGCGATGGGGGCGAGGCCCTCCGCCTTGGAGGGATCGCAGACCACCAGCGAGGGCTCGGCATCGCCGATGAAGTAGTCGAGCTCGTTGAGCGTATAGGCGGTGTTGAGCGGCAGATAGACTGCGCCGGCCCGCACCGTGGCCAAATACAGCACGATGTTGGCCACGGACTTCTCGACCTGCACCGCAACGCGGTCGCCGGGCTTCACGCCGCGCGCGACCAGTACATTGGCCATCTGTCCGGCACGGGCGATCAGATCACCATAGCTGATGCGGACCCCGTCATGCGTCTCGATCGCGAGGCGCTTCGGATCGTCGAGGCCGTCGAACAGGCGGGAAAACAAATTGGCGTTGGCAGCTTGGTTCATGCAAGATTTCCTCGACCGCAAGGCTTGACCGCAACGATCGTCAGAGGCCGGTCAAAACCGAGGGCTGGATTAGCAAAAACCGCCCCGATGAAGCAACGGAGACAGTTTGCATGACCAAAAACGGGAAACGCGTGGCCTGGGTGACAGGCGGGGGCAGCGGGATCGGGGAGGCCGGCGCCGAGGCGCTAGCGGCCGACGGCTGGACGGTGGTGGTCTCGGGCCGGCGCAAGGACGCCCTGGATACCGTAGTCGAGAAGATCACCGGGGCGGGCGGGGCCGCCGAGGCGTCGCGCTGGACGTGTCGGTCGCCGCCGCGGCCCAGAAGGCGGCCGATCAAATCGTCGCGAAGCATGGCCGGATCGACCTGCTGGTGAACAATGCCGGCATCAATGTCCCCAAGCGGAGCTGGAAGGACATGGAACTGGAGGGCTGGGACCAGCTGGTCCAGGTCAATCTCAACGGCGTGCTCTATTGCATGCGCGCGGTGCTGCCGACGATGCGCAAGCAGCAGGACGGCTCCATCATCAACGTCTCGTCCTGGGCCGGCCGCCACGTCTCGAAAATGCCGGGCCCGGCCTACACCACGACCAAGCATGCGGTGCTGGCGCTGACGCATTCCTTCAACATGGACGAATGCGTCAACGGCTTGCGCGCCTGCTGCCTGATGCCGGGCGAGGTGGCGACCCCGATCCTGAAGCTGCGCCCGGTGGTACCGAGCGAGGAGGAGCAGGCCAGGATGCTGCAATCCGAAGATCTCGGCCGCACCATCGCGTTCATCGCGAGCATGCCGGCGCGGGTTTGCATCAATGAACTGCTGATCAGCCCGACGCATAATCGCGGGTTTATCCAGACGCCGCACAACAGGGATTGAGCGGCAGGTAGATCGTCGAGGCTCGTCATTGCGAGCGAAGCGAAGCAATCCAGCGGTGCATCCGCGGTGGCAGCCTGGATCGCTTCGTCGCTTCGCTCCTCGCAATGACGCCCCCCACGGAGAACCACGCACTTAGTTTCACCCATCACAAAGAAGTTTTGTTCGAAACCGCTTCGCAAACGCTCCCGTAGTTCGAGCCAACGACGGCGCTGCTGCTTCACGCTCACAGGTCGCAGCCACCGTTGTTGCCCACTCGAACGCCGGCAGTCGCCGGTCACCATCCAATCGGGAGACTCTCCATGTCGAAGCGTATTGCCTATCTCGCTGCTGCCGCGTTCAGTACCCTGGCCATCACCGCGACCGTCGTCGCGCCCGTCCGCGCCGAGGAAAAGACCGTCATGGTCGGCGGCGCCGCGATGTTCCCGTCCAAGAACATCGTCCAGAACGCGGTCAACTCGAAGGACCACACCACGCTGGTGGCGGCGGTGAAGGCGGCCGGCCTGGTGCCGACGCTGGAAGGCAAGGGTCCGTTCACGGTGTTCGCGCCGACCAACGCAGCCTTCGGCAAGCTGCCGGCCGGCACCGTCGACACTCTGGTGAAGCCCGAGAACAAGGCGACGCTGACCAAGATCCTCACCTACCATGTCGTGCCCGGCAAGCTCGAGGCGTCCGACCTCACCGACGGCAAGAAGATGAAGACCGCCGAAGGCGAGGAGCTGACGGTGAAGAAGCAGGACGGCAAGGTCTGGATCGTCGACGCCAAGGGCGGTACCTCGATGGTGACGATCTCCAACGTCAACCAGTCCAACGGTGTAATCCATGTGGTCGACACCGTGCTGATGCCGGCGACGTAAATACCGCGCCGTCCGGCTTCACCCCCGAAACGGATGCGACGAAATGGCGAGCCGGGGGTACCCGGCTCGCTTTATTGTGACCACGATAGCCCGCCGGTATCGATTCGATGCCGGACAGGGCGTAACGAAAGCGGACGCATCGGCGTATAATTGCTGTCAGACGATGTTCAGGACGGAACCGCCATGTCGAGCCTCACAGTCACCGACGAGCAGGTCAGCGCCACCCCGGCCAAAGTGATCCAGCCGGCCTGGGTCCGGGTCATGCACTGGATCAACGCTTTCGCCATGATCCTGATGATCCTGTCGGGTTGGCAGATCTACAACGCCTCGCCGCTGTTCGGTTTCAGCTTTCCGCGCGAGTACACGCTCGGCGGCTGGCTCGGTGGCGGCCTGCTCTGGCACTTTGCGGCGATGTGGCTGTTGATGATCAACGGCCTTGCCTATCTCGTCACCGGCCTTGCCACCGGCCGCTTCCGGAAAAAACTGCTGCCGATCACCCCATCCGGCGTGCTCCACGACGTCAGGGCTGCGCTGACCTTCAAGCTCGGCCATGCCGATCTCTCCGTCTACAATTACGTCCAGCGCGTGCTCTATGCCGGCATCATCTTGGTCGGCGTCCTCATCGTGCTATCGGGGCTGGGAATGTGGAAACCGGTGCAACTGCACTGGCTCGTGTCCCTGTTCGGCGACTATCCGACCGCGCGCTACATCCATTTCTTCTGCATGGCCGCGATCTGCGCCTTCCTCGTCATTCACGTTTTACTCGCGCTGCTGGTGCCGAAGAGCCTGCGCGCGATGATCATCGGCCGTTGAGTGGAGAGAGAGTCATGGCGAAGCGCTCATTCCTGATCCCGGGCGTCGACAAGCGGCTGCTGATCAAGGATTCCATCAAGACGATGCCAGAGGTCAGCCGCCGCCGCTTCATCGCGGGCGGCGCCAGCCTCGGGGCGCTGACGCTGCTCACCGGCTGCGACGTGATCGACTCGTCCTCCGCCGAGGAGATGCTGAAGTCGGTTTCGAAATTCAACGATGCCGTGCAGGATTTCATCTTCAATCCCGACGCGCTGGCGCCGACGTTTCCCGAGAGCGCGATCACAAAACCGTTTCCGTTCAACGCCTATTACGATCTCGACGACGCGCCCGATGTCGACGGTGCCGACTGGAAGCTCGAAGTCCGCGGTCTCGTCGAGAACAAGAAGTCGTGGACGCTTCCCGAGCTGTACAAGCTGCCGCAGGTCACGCAGATCACGCGTCACATCTGCGTCGAGGGCTGGAGCGCGATCGGCAGCTGGACCGGAACGCCCATGCGCGACTTCCTCAAGCTGATCGGCGCCGACACGCGCGCGAAGTACGTCTGGTTCCAGTGCGCCGACAAGGACGGCTACAATTCTCCGCTGGACATGCGCACCGCGCTGCATCCGCAGACCCAGATGACGTTCAAATACGCCGGCGAAATCCTGCCGCGCGCCTACGGCTTCCCGATGAAGATCCGCGTGCCGACCAAGCTCGGCTTCAAGAACCCGAAATACGTGGTGTCGATGGAAGTCACCAACGACTACAAGGGCGGCTATTGGGAAGACCAGGGGTACAATTCGTTCAGCGGGAGCTAGCTCCGCGGACCTGCACTTGCCGTCGTCCTGGACAAGCGAAGCGAAGATCCAGGACCCATTACCCCAGGGTTCAGTTTGACGAAGACCAGCAACCACGAATCTTCGCCAAATTCCTCTGCGGGCTAATGGGTCCTGGCTTTCGCCAGGACGACACCGGTTAAGGCCCCACTTTCCGCTGGCACAGCGCGGCAACCGCGCCCAGCGCCAGCAGCGCCGCCGACACATTCAGCGCGTAACTCAAGCTCCCCAGTGCGTCCGTGATCGCGCCGACCACGATCGGGCCCAGCGTCTGGCCGACGCCGAACGAGATCGTCATCGCCGCGATCGCGGTCGGCCACACCTCGGGCGGATAGTTGAAGCGCACGAAGGCGGTGGTCGAGCCGACAACGGCGAAGAAGGCGACGCCGAACACGATCGCCGAGACCGCGAGCCATGCCGGCGAATGCCCGAGCATCGGCAGGGCGGCGCCGAGCGCGTTGGTGCCGAGAATGATGGCGGTGGCAAGACCGCCGCGATCGAGCGCCAGCACGCCGCGCCAGGCCCACGGTGTGACGAAGGCGCTCAGGCCGATCAGGCTCCAGAACGCGGCCTGTGCGGCGGCCCCGCCGCCGCCGTCGCGCACATAGGCGATCATGAAAGTCATGTAGGCGATGTAGCCCGCGCCAAACAGGAAGTAGCCGGCGAGATAGATCAGCACCGGAAAAATCGCGAAGGCGCCGTGGCTGCCTTGCGAGAAACGCACGCCGCTCTCGATGCGGACCAGGAACAGCGGCACGGTCATGACGACGGACAGCAGCGTCATCGCCCACCACACGATCCACCACGAGCCCGGCCCGAAATATTGCAGCGTGAACGGGGCGATCAGTCCTGATGAGAGAATGCCGATGCCGGGCCCGGCATAGAACAGGCTGAGCAGGAAATTGGCCCGCTCCGGGCGCGACTGCGCAATGGAAGCGGCCAGCGCGCCGCCGGCGACGAAACCGGCCGCGGCGCCAACGCCCAGCACGAGACGCGCCAGGCTCAGCGCAACGAAATTCCCGGTCAGCGCGCAAGTCGCAAGCGCGGCGACGCAGGCCAGGGTTCCGCCGCGGATCGCGGCCGACCAGCCCACGCGCTGGATCAGCCGGGACGCCACAAGCGCGCCCGCGAGGTAGCCGACGGCGTTGATGGTGTTCATGAAACCGGCCGCCGAGTAGGACCAGCCGAGGTCCTCGCGCATGTCGGGCAGCACCAGCGAATAGGCAAAGCGGCCGATGCCCAGCCCAACTGTCGCGGCCAGCGACAGGGTCAGGATCAACCGTGCGGGGTGGGCATCGGGTGGAGGGCGGTCAGGTGCGTGCAAGGGGTACTCCGGCATGCGCAGTGTGGCAGGCCCTGCCCGCCTTGCACAGAACCGAAGCGGCAATGGTGTCTTGCCAAGCACGCAACGCCGCTCTAGCACTCCGGCCGAAATCGACCTCAGAGGAAACGACCATGGCGACCCACAAACTGCTGCTGCTTCCCGGCGACGGTATCGGCCCCGAGGTGATGGGCGAGGTGAAGCGGCTGATCGACTGGCTCAATTCGGCGGGCATCGCCAAGTTCGAGACCGACACCGGCCTCGTCGGCGGTTCGGCCTATGACGCGCACAAGGTGTCGATCTCGGAAGGCGACATGGCCAAGGCCAAGGACGCCGACGCCATCATCTTCGGTGCGGTCGGCGGTCCCAAATGGGACGCGGTGCCCTACGAGGTGCGCCCCGAAGCCGGCCTGCTGCGCCTGCGCAAGGATCTCGGTCTGTTCGCCAACCTCCGTCCCGCGGTCTGCTACCCGGCGCTGGCGGAGGCCTCCAGCCTGAAGCGCGAGGCGGTCGAGGGCCTCGACATCATGATCGTGCGCGAACTCACCGGCGGCGTCTATTTCGGCGAGCCCAAGACCATCACCGATCTCGGCAACGGCCAGAAGCGCGCCATCGATACCCAGGTCTACGACACCTATGAGATCGAGCGCATCGGCCGCGTCGCCTTCGAGCTTGCGAAGAAGCGCAAGAACAAGGTGACGTCGATGGAGAAGCGCAACGTCATGAAGTCGGGCGTGCTCTGGAATGAGGTCATGACCCAGGTCCACAAGCGCGAATATCCCGACGTCACGCTCGAGCATCAGCTCGCCGATTCCGGCGGCATGATGCTGGTGAAATGGCCGAAGCAGTTCGACGTCATCGTCACCGACAATCTGTTCGGCGACATGCTGTCCGACATTGCTGCGATGTTGACGGGATCGCTCGGCATGCTGCCCTCGGCCTCGCTCGGCGAGGTCGACGTCAAGAGCAAGAAGCGCAAGGCGCTGTACGAGCCCGTGCACGGCTCGGCGCCTGATATCGCAGGCCAGGGCCTCGCCAATCCGATCGCGATGATCTCGTCCTTCGGCATGGCGCTGCGCTACTCCTTCGACATGGGCGCGCTCGCCGACAAGGTCGACGCCGCGATCGCCGCGGTGCTGGCCAGCGGCCTGCGCACCGCCGACATCAAGTCGGAAGGCACCACTGCCGCCTCGACCACGCAGATGGGCGAAGCGATCTTGAAGGAATTGCAGAAGCTGCACGCTTAGAGCCGTAGCCCGGATGGAGCGAAGCGAAATCCGGCGTTCTTCCCGCGTGTCGAAAATCCCGGATTGCGCTTCGCTCCATCCGGGCTACACGACAAACAAAAATGGCCGGGCGCGAGCCCGGCCATTTGATTCGGTCGATATGTCCGCCTCAGTACAGCGGGAAATTCTGCGGATAGCCGCCAACATCCTGCGGCGTGCTCAGCGGCTGGCGATCGATCGGGCGGTTGAGATTTTCGCGCGCGAAGGTCGGATAGCCCACCGCCGGCGGGAAGGCGTAGTCGGAGAACTTGCGGTCGCCCGGATTGACCTCGGTGCCGCCGTCGAGCCAGGAGCGCTTGCTCACATAGATGCGGGTGCGGCCCTGCTGATAGCTCGAATTGGGGCCGCTCGGGCCGTAATAGTGACGGCCGCTGTCATAGCGCTGCTTCTTGGTGTCGGCCGAGGCGGGTGTCGCGAAGGCTGAGGACATGGCAATCACGGCGCCGGCCGCAAGCCACATCGCCAGTTTGTTCGCGGCAGAGAAATTCGAGCTCATCACGTCCCCTTCAGGCGGCAAGCCGCCAATCAATTTCACGCTCATACTAACCCGGCCGGGGCGGCCGCAACTAGGTCTATTGGGTCACACCAGCGCTGAATAATCGTGCGCGCCGGCAAAAGTTGCATGGATACAGCCACTTGAGCTTGATGCCGATCAGAGCGCGCCGCGCAATTGCGCATTGGCGGCGCCGAGCAGCCAGTCCGACGCGCCCGGGGCGCGCAGGGGCGGCGCTTCAGCTCCGCATGGGCGAACAATTCGGCCAGCTTCGGCTCGTTGCCCGAGGTCAGCAGCGTTAGCCGGTTCAGCGTGCAGGCGATCGCGGCGCGCCGCGCAGGCAGGCTGTCGCCCTGGCAGGAGAATCCGGAGATCTGGAGCGCCGGCTCCTCGCTGCGCTTGAGGTAGCCGAGGCAGGCCCGCGCGCCCTCCGCCGTGCCGGTCGGCTGGAATAGGGCGACGGGGCCGAATTTCGTGGCGATCAGGCCGGCTTGCTCCAGAAGGGTCGCGGTGCCCAGTCCCATCCGGACGGCCAGATCCATTGTTGCCGGACGCGTCACGTCGAATTCGCCGCCTTCCCGGTAAATCTCGAGCTCGGCCACGGTCCTGTCTGCCTCGCTGGCCCAGCGCATCACGTCCCTGCGGCCGCCTTCGGGATGCCTGAAGATCGCGTAAGAAGCTGTTTTTTCTGACGAATCCAGCCGGCTGAGGGCGAAGGCCGGAGGCGACCGGTCGGCCACGCTCCAATCGGGCTTCAGCGCCGGATCATCGTCGCGCAAGTTGGGCAGCTGGCCGAGTGCGGCAAGGCCGAGGATGGCAAACAGTACCAAAATCCCCACATAGGCGAACAGGCGCGCCAGCGTGCCGACGACCTCGTCGGCGAAGGCTGCAAGCGCCAGATGGATCTGGGTGGGGTTTGCGGCCGTGCTGGCCTCGGGCGACTGCATCCACGTCCCTAAGGCATGGTCCAACGTTGTCTTGAGGCCGGTTCTCGCATAGAAGCGCTGCTCTTCCTGTTTAAGCCTCAGCTTCAGGAAAGAGCTTTTTCGTCGGAGAGTGAACGATGGGTTACAAAGTCGCAGTCGTCGGCGCGACCGGCAATGTCGGACGGGAAATGCTCAACATCCTCGACGAGCGCAAATTCCCTGCGGACGAGGTGGTGGCCCTGGCGTCACGCCGCAGCATGGGCGTCGAGGTCTCCTACGGCGACCGCACGCTGAAGGTCAAAGCGCTGGAGCATTACGACTTCTCCGACGTCGACATCTGCCTGATGTCGGCCGGCGGAGAGGTGTCGAAGGAATGGTCGCCGAAGATCGGCGCCGCCGGCACGGTCGTGATCGACAATTCCTCGGCCTGGCGCATGGACCCGGACGTGCCGTTGATCGTGCCGGAAGTGAATGCGGACGCGACTGCGGGCTTCAAGAAGAAGAACATCATCGCCAACCCGAACTGCTCGACCGCGCAGCTCGTGGTCGCGCTCAAGCCCCTGCACGACAAGGCGACGATCAAGCGCGTCGTGGTCTCGACCTATCAATCGGTGTCGGGCGCCGGCAAGGACGCGATGGACGAACTGTTCTCGCAGACCAAGGCCGTCTACACCAACCAGGAGCTGATCAATAACAAGTTTCCGGCGCGCATCGCCTTCAACGTCATCCCCCAGATCGACGTCTTCATGGAGGACGGCTACACCAAGGAAGAGTGGAAGATGATGGCGGAGACCAAGAAGATTCTTGATCCCAAGATCAAGCTCTCCGCGACCTGCGTGCGCGTGCCAGTTTTCGTCGGCCATTCCGAGGCCGTCAACATCGAGTTCGAGAACCCGATCAGCGCGGACGAAGCACGCGACATCCTGCGCAAGGCGCCGGGTTGTCTCGTCATCGACAAGCATGAGCCCGGCGGCTACGCCACGCCGTATGAAGCCGCCGGCGAGGACGCCACCTATATCAGCCGTATCCGCGAGGACGCGACGGTGGAGAACGGTCTCGTGCTGTGGTGCGTCTCGGATAATCTACGCAAGGGCGCCGCGCTCAACGCGATCCAGATCGCGGAAGTCCTGATCAACCGCAAGCTGATCAGCGCGAAGAAGAAGGCGGCGTAAGCCGTGCTGCCGTAGGGTGGGCAAAGACGCGAAGCGCCGTGCCCACCATCTTTCCACAATTGCTAGAAAAGTGGTGGGCACGCTTCGCTTTGCCCACCCCACAAGAGCTGCGGACCTACGCCATCTCGCGCGCGTTCCTGAATTCCTTCGCCGCCTTGTCCAGCACGAACAGTGATCCCTCCGCGACGCCGAAATAGGCGCCGTGGGTCTGCATCTGGCCGCTCTCGACCGCCTTCTGCACGAACGGGAAGGTCATCAGGTTTTCCAGGCTGCGGAACACCGCGGCCTTCTCGATGCGCTCGACGAATTGCGCCATGGTCTCGTGGTCGCGCTGCTCCACCACTTCGCCCGGCTTGATGAACATCTGCATCCATTTGCCGATGAAGTCGCCCGGCGTGAGCGGCTCGATCTTGTCGACGAAGGCGCGGATGCCGCCGCACTGGGCGTGCCCGAGCACCACGATGTGCTTCACCTTCAGCACCGTCACGGCATATTCCAGCGCCGCCGAGACGCCATGCGCGTTGCCGTCGGGCTGATACACCGGCACCAGATTGGCGATGTTGCGGACGACGAAGAGTTCGCCCGGCCCGACGTCGAAGATCACTTCGGGCGAGACGCGGCTGTCGCAGCAGCCGATCACCATCACTTCAGGGAACTGCCCCTTCACCGACAGCTCGCGGTAGCGGGTCTGCTCGGTCGGCAGCCGCTGGGTGGCGAAGGCCTTGTAGCCTTCCAGCAAATGCTCTGGGAATGTGGTCATGGCCTATGCCTAATCATATACCGCTGGGACGAACAAGCCTTTCGAATAGGCAGGCCAGATGCTATCGGCTTCGGTCGGAATGAGATGAGGAAACCGGAAGGAACGCTTGCATGACCCGCCCGCGCCGCAGCCATCTGTTCATGCCCGGCTCCAACCCCCGCGCGCTGGAAAAGGCGCGCAATCTCGCCGCCGACGGCCTGATCCTCGACCTGGAAGACTCCGTCGCGCCCGATGCCAAGGCAGTGGCACGCGATGGCATCGCGGCCGCGATCGCGGCCAAAGGGTTCGGCAAGCGCGAGATCCTGATCCGGACCAACGGCCTCGACACGCCCTGGTGGGCCGACGATGTCGCGATGGCGGCGAAGGCCTCGCCCGACGGCATCCTGGTTCCAAAGGTTTCACGCGTGGAGGAGCTCGACACGATCGGCCGCCGTCTCGCCGAACTCGGCGCGGCGCCGACCGTAAAGGTCTGGGCCATGATCGAGACCGCGCGCGCGGTACTGCATGCCGAAGAACTCGCTGCCGCCGGGCGCGATCCAGCGCGGCGCCTGTCAGGCTTCGTGTTCGGGCCCAACGACATCTCGCGCGAGACGCGCATCAAGATGCTGCCGGGCCGCGCGGCGATGATCCCGATGATCTCCCATTGCATCCTGGCGACGCGCGCCCATGGCCTCGAAATCCTCGACGGCCCCTATAGCGACATCGCCAACTCCGATGGTTTCGCCACCGAATGCGCGCAAGGCCGCGATCTCGGTTTCGACGGCAAGACGCTGATTCACCCCTCGCAGATCGAAGCCTGCAACGCGATCTTCACCCCGCCGGAGGAGGAAGTCGCGCGCGCGCGAAAGATCATCGCCGCGTTCGAGCTGCCGGAGAACGTCTCGCGCGGCGCGATCCGTCTCGACGGCGCCATGGTGGAGCGGCTGCACGCCGACATGGCGCGGCGCACGATCGAGATCGCGGACGCGATTGCGGCGATGGGGAAGGGCTGAGGGCAGGCGGTTGCGCTCAAGCCGAACGAACATTGACGCGGTTACCGGTATGCTCGGGGAGCCGCGGTTCTCTGAACGACCACGATCCCGGCTTTTCCCGTTGCGGTGGTGAAAGACAATGCTACCCTCACGCTCGATATTGATCCGGGCAAGCATTTGATGCGCATTTTTTTCCTAGCAGTCCTTCTCGTTACGTCATTTCCATTCGCCACGCCGACGCTTGCGCAGCAGGTTCGGGTTGCGCTCGTCATCGGTAACGGCGCCTATGAGAAGGTACCCGAGTTGCCGAACCCGACGCGCGATGCGGCCGACATCGGCCGCGCGCTGGAGCGGCTCGACTTCAAAGTCACCCAAGTCAAGAACGCGACTGCGCAAGAGATGAGGAAGTCTGTCGTCGAGTTCGGCCGCTCTGCGGAGGGAGCAGACCTTGCGGTCGTTTTCTATGCCGGACACGGCATGGAGGTCAGCGGCGAGAACTGGCTGATTCCGGTCGGCGCAGAGCTGCGCAGCGATACCGACATCGAAAGCGAGGCCATCAGCCTGCGCTCGGTGAGCCTTCAGGTTTCGAAGGCACGAAAGTTGGGCCTTGTGATACTGGACGCATGCCGCAACAATCCTTTTGCCGCAAAGATGAGACGCTCGCTGAGCACCCGGGCCGTGGCTCGCGGACTCGCTCCGACGGAGCCGTCCGATAACGTTCTGATTGCGTACGCCGCCCGGGACGGTACTACGGCAAGCGACGGGGATGGCCGGAACAGCCCATTCACGGCATCGCTCCTTCGCCACATTGAAACGCCGGGGCTGGAGATATCGTTTCTGTTTCGTCGTGTTCGTGACGACGTGATGGCGGCCACCAGACGCGAGCAGCAGCCTTTCGTATACGGCTCTTTGTCGAAGGAAGAGATTTACCTGAGAGCTCCGGTGGCGAGCGCTCAAGCGCCAGTCGCGTCGGCTCCCGCGCCTGCAGATGCCGCGGAGGACGAGAAGTTTTGGCTGGCTATCCAGACGTCCACGGTGGCAGGCCTCTACGAGGAGTTTCTGACCAGGTACCCCCGCAGCAGCCACGCCGCAGAAGCGCGCCAGCGGGTGAAGAATTTCAAGGCCAACGAAGTTGCGGTGCTCTCATCCCCAGCTGCCCCTCCGAAACCGGACGCAAAAACCGTCGTCCGAAATCTATTTGCGCCCGAAGATAACCAGAAAGTTGCAGCCATCGCGGCAGCTCAGCAACTCAAACTGCCAAGCTACGCTATATCGCCTGATCAGAATGATCCGCTCAATGCTAACTCCAGATTTGTCGGCGTGTGGTCCAACAAACGTGGATGGACGAATGGCAAAGGACGGTATGCCATGCTGATCGTTACGGAAGTCTCTGCCACCGGGTTAGCCAAGGGACACTACCTCTGGGGACCGCCGACAAAGGCATCGTGGGTGAAGGATGAGGCGGGGTACCGGTCGTTTGCCGAATACATTGTGAACGACAAATTTTCCATCAGCGGAACACCCGTCACCGTCAGGATGGACAAGAACGTCCTTACGCTGTCGTCCGTCAACAAGGAAAATCCAACTGAGAAGGCGAACATAGAGCTCCGCCCTGTCTGGAAGCTCGTGCCAGCGCCGGAGGATGCTTCAAGCAAGCGCGAGAAAACCTCGCAGCCTCGTGCCGCCAAAAAGGAAAGCGCGGCCGAACCGAGCCCGTCAGGCAATGTCAGTGGGACGAGCATGGAAGAGCGCTATCGTGCTTGCAGAAAACTCGTCAAAGGATTTGCCCGGCGCGAGGCTTGTGCCCGTACGGGCGTGATCTAGCACCGGCGGGACATCCCGCCGCTAAACTAATCCTTTGATAAGGGCAACGCCTTAGCGATGCGCGTGATCCGCACGGTCGAGCGACTCCAGTGTCGAGGCATTGGCGCAGAAGCCGTGATAGTTCTCCGCGGCGGTGCCGTCGGCCAGCTCGCGATCGCACTGGCCCTTGTGGCTGCAAAGCGCGCACACCCGCTCCATGTCGCGCAGCAGCAGCGGATGCGCGCGGCCGAGCCCTTCGGCACTGATGCCGAGCTGCTCCAGCATCTTCGGCAGCTCGTCGGCGGCGTGCTTGCCGTGACGGACCAGATCTTCCAGATCGTCAGGCGCGATCCGCAGGTCTTGCGCGATCCGGTCGAAATCGGCGCGGTCGAGCTGCCGGATCTCGTTCAGCTCGCGGCGATGCTTCAGCCAGCTTGCAAAGGACTCGATGAGGTCCTGGACAATGGGATAAGGCCTGGTTGCGGTGCTCATGCGAAGCTCATTCGAACGACGGAATTGGAGCGAGATTAGGCACAATGGTGCAGGTGCGCGTTGCGCTGGATCAAATACAGCTCTCGTGTCCCGGACGCGCTGCAGCGTGAAGCGCTGCTCGCAGAGCCGGAGCCATCTCGCCGCATCGCTGGGCCCCGGCTCAGCAACGCACCGCTTCGCGCTGCGCTGCGTCCGGGCGCGAGAGCGCCGCACAGCGGAGAAAATTATGCGAACCGCTCCGCCGCCCACGCATACAGGCTGCCCGGGATCGGCTTCTCACCGCCGCGGCCCTTGGGCGAGATATGCAGGCCGATGATGTCGCGGTCGGTGACGAGGCCGAGATAGCTCGAGGGATCGAAGAACAGTTTTGGCTCGGCATGCACGGCGTAGAACGATTGCTTCGGCAAGGCGCAGTGCAGCTCGCCGGTGCGGCGCGCGAGCGCGGTGAGTGCCGCCGGCCCGAAGATCGCGACGCGGATGTCGGAGAGGCGGTTCGAGCCGCCGCGCAGGCGGCGCATCGCAAACGTGACGCGATGGCGCAGCGACAGCCAGTTCGGCGTCAGCTCCTCCTGCTCCATCAGCTCTTCGAAAGCGGCAACGATGCCGTGTTCAGGTGGAAGGTAAATCACGGAGTTGCCGAGCTGGCGCGGCCGCTCCCACGCGAAATAGGGCTTTGCCGGATCGATCTCGACGGGCCTGAGCAGCAGCACGTCGGCGTCGAGCCAGAGGCCGAGGTCCTTCGCCATCAGCTTCATGCGGAAGAAGTCGCTGAACTGTAGCGTGGTCCAGTCGCGCCAGCTTCCATCTGGCTGCGGCGGCCGCAATCGTTCGGAGAACGCATGCGGCAGGATCGCCTCGGCATCCGCGTTGCCGACACCGGCGGGCAGGCCGGGAATGGTGTCGAAACTGTAGACCGTGACCTTGTGGCCGGCCGCCAGCTGCGAGCGCAGACAGGTCTGGCGCAGGGCGTCCATCGGGCCATGCCAGAAGGTGACGATGTCGGGCAGCATGCGCGGAGCTTAGAGCATGATCCGGAAAAGTGTGCAGCGGTTTTCCGACAAGATCATGCTCGAAAGATACGGGATAATCAGAACAAAGAAAAAGCCCCGGCGCTTGTAGCACCGGGGCTTGAACAAAAACTTGAGATCAGGCCCAGGCGCGTTCGCGCTTGAGCTTGTCCTCATAGGTGTCGATCGAGGCCTTCTTCTCCATCGTCAGGCCGATGTCGTCGAGGCCGTTGATCAGGCAGTGCTTGCGGAACGGGTCGATCTCGAACTTGACCTTGCCGCCGTCGGGACCGCGGATCTCCTGGTTCGGCAGGTCGATCGTCAGCGTCGCGTTGGCGCCGCGCTCGGCGTCGTCGAACAGCTTGTCGAGGTCTTCCTGGGCCACGCGGATCGGCAGAATGCCGTTCTTGAAGCAGTTGTTGTAGAAGATGTCGCCGAACGAGGTCGAGATCACGCAGCGGATGCCGAAGTCGAGCAGCGCCCAGGGCGCGTGCTCGCGGCTCGAGCCGCAGCCGAAATTGTCGCCGGCAACCAGCACCTTCGCATTGCGATAGGCGGGCTGGTTGAGGACGAAATCCGGATTCTCGCTGCCGTCGTCCTTGTAGCGCTGCTCGGAGAAGAGCCCCTTGCCAAGGCCGGTGCGCTTGATGGTCTTGAGGTACTGCTTCGGAATGATCATGTCGGTGTCGACATTGATGATCTTTAGCGGCGCCGCGACGCCTTCCAGCGTGGTGAACTTGTCCATGGTTGCGCTTTCCCGGGGTGGTCTAGGGAACCGGTATTTATCGCGATCGAGGCCGAAATCCTAGGCCGAATTCGGCAGATCTCGTCTGCCTAACCGGGCCTCTCTGCTCACCCTGGCTCTTGAGCCTCGATCGCGGCCATATCGTCGTCCGACAGGCCGAAATGATGGCCGATCTCGTGGATCAGGACGTGGCGGACGATATGGCCGAGGCTTTCGTCGTGCTCGGCCCAATAGTCCAGGATTGGCCGGCGGTAGAGCCAGACCATGTTGGGCAGCCGCGCCACGTCGGCAAAACTCTGCTGCGGCAGGCCGACGCCCTGGAACAGGCCGAGCAGGTCGAACTCGCTCTCGCATGCCATCTCGTCCAGGACTTCCTCGGTGGGGAAGTCGTCGACGCGGATGATCACGCCCTCGCACAGCCTACGAAACTCCGCCGGCAGGCGTTCGAACACTTCATGCGCCATCGCTTCCATCTCGGCCAGCGAGGGCGCTTCCAATTCCGTCCACATGGGCTTCTCATAGCGTGGGTTTCGCGGCGATGCATCCGGCTTTATAAGCGCGGCGAGGTTGACGAGCGCCGTCAAAACGGGGAGCGTAGGCCTCGAAGTGGACGTTCAGGTGGGCAGAAAAATGCGAGCGAAAACAGCGCTGACGCTACTGTGCATGGGGTTGTTTTCGCAGTTTTGCGTTGGCGCGGAGGCCCAGACCGCGGCTCCCGGGATCAGGCTCGCCCAAGCGGCCTCACGAGACGATCTGCCGCCGCCGCGCAAGCGGCCCCCGGCGCGCCTGCGCGTCACGCCCTATTACAGTCCGGATGGCGTCTATCCCCGTTACAATCCCGGTCCCGATGCGGTCCGCGAGTGCAACGCCACCTATGTGCAGGAATATCGCCCCAGCGGCACGGTGATCGTGCCGCATATGAGCTGCTACTGGCGCCGGGGTTGATACGAGCGCGATGCCGTCGCGCGCCTGAGGCGGAGGTCTTCATGACGAGGTGGTTCGCAGTGGCGGTTGCCGTCGGGCTTGCCGCAGGCCTGCCTCACGCGTCCGCTGCGCACAGGGTGACGAAGCTGCCCGACGCGTCGGCCGGGCGCGCGGTGTTCGACGGGCGCCGACATGTGCGGTCCGTCGTGCGATACGCCCCCCGTCCCGATCCGCATTACTACGCGCGGCCTGTCTACTACCGCCCTTATCCCTACGGCGTGCCCGCACCCTTCGTGCTCGGCTTCGGCCCGTGGTGGTGACCTCGCGGCGCGATGCCGGGCCCGTCGTTCATTCATGAGGCATTCACGTCGCTGTCCCTAATTTAATCTTGGGAGCGACTGCCAATGAACAGGGATGACGCGCGCCGGGAGCGAGCGTCGCAACTCCGCTGTCCAGATTCAGGGAGAAGTCGATGCTGAGAATATTGGGTCTCAGGGCAAGCCCGATGCGCTTGCTCGGGATTGCGGCTGCTGCCACGCTGATGCTGTCGGCCGGAACGACGCGTCGTGCCGAGGCGATGACCCCGATCAATCCGACGGCGTTGCCTGCGGCGAAGGCCGCAAGTGACGATGTGATCCCGGTTCGCCACGGCGGCGGCGGCGGTGGACATGGTGGTGGCGGCCATGGCGGCGGCTTCCATGGCGGCGGCGGCTTCCACGGTGGCGGAGGACATATCGGTGGCTTCCGCGGCGGTGGCTTCCACGCGGGTGGCTTCCGCGCCGCGCCCGCGTTTCATGGCGGCGGCTATCGCTACGGCGGAGTTCGCCACTATGGCGGAGGCGGGTTCCATCGCTACGGCATCTATCGCCCGCATTACGGCTATCGCCATTTCCATCGGCGCTACTATGGCGGCTACTATCCCTATTACCACCATCCGCGCCGCTGCCGGGTCATCTGGACCTATTACGGCCCGCGCCGCGTCTGCCGCTGGCATCGCTGGCACCATCCGTACCGCTATTGGTAAGCACGATCGAAATGAAAAGGGCGCCTCGACGGCGCCCTTTGTTCATCCGGTGGCTTAAAGCCAATCCTTCAGTTTCCACGTCGCCGACGTCCAGCGCGTCAGGTTCTCGATCTTCCATTGCTTGAACATCGCCGGCGGCCAGCGGCTGAGCTTCGAGGTCTCCTCGACCTCGGGCTTGGCGACCATGCGCAGCGGTGCGGCGCGCCGCCGATGCTGGGGCGTCGCCGCGCTGATCAGATCGACATATTCAGGCTTGCTGGCCATGATCTCGTGTCCTCGCGAAATGTTCGCGAGGACGCAGTGTCGGCGCTGCCGATTAACGGCGGTTTGCCGCAATCGCTCAAATTGCAGGGAGCGGCTTACCGCCACTCCCTAATGTCGACGAAGTGGCCCGCGATCGCCGCGGCTGCGGCCATCGCTGGCGACACCAAATGGGTGCGGCCCTTGAAGCCCTGGCGGCCCTCGAAATTGCGGTTCGAGGTCGAGGCGCAGCGCTCTTCCGGAGCCAGCTTGTCGGGGTTCATCGCGAGGCACATCGAGCAACCGGGCTCGCGCCATTCGAAGCCGGCCTTGATGAAGATCTTGTCCAGACCTTCAGCCTCGGCCTGCTCCTTCACGAGGCCGGAGCCCGGCACGACCATGGCGTTGACGCCGCCTGCGACCTGCTTGCCTTCCGCGATCTTGGCGGCGGCGCGCAGATCCTCGATCCGGCCGTTGGTGCAGGAGCCGATGAAGATGCGGTCGAGCTTGATGTCGGTGATCTTCGTCCCCGCGGTCAGGCCCATGTATTTCAGCGCGCGGTGCTTCGACAGGCGCTTGGCCTCGTCCGCGATCTTGTCGGGATCGGGCACGCTGCCGGTGACCGAGATCACGTCTTCAGGGCTCGTGCCCCAGGTCACGATCGGCGGCAGCTTCGCGGCATCGAGCCGCAGCTCGTGGTCGAAATGCGCGCCCTCGTCCGAGCGCAGCTTCTCCCAGTAGCGCATCGCCGCGTCCCAGTCGGCGCCCTTCGGCGCCTTCGGACGACCGCGCAGGAAGTCGAACGCCTTCTGGTCCGGCGCGACCAATCCGGCGCGTGCACCGCCTTCGATCGACATGTTGCAGACCGTCATGCGGCCTTCCATGCTGAGCGCACGGATCGCGTCGCCGGCGTATTCGAGCACGTAGCCGGTACCGCCCGCGGTGCCGATCTCGCCGATGATGGCGAGGATGATGTCCTTGCCCGTCACGCCATCCGGCAATTTGCCGTCGACAGTGACGCGCATGTTCTTCGCCTTCTTCTGGATCAGCGTCTGCGTCGCCAGCACATGTTCGACTTCCGACGTGCCGATGCCGTGCGCGAGCGCGCCGAACGCACCATGCGTCGAGGTGTGGCTGTCACCGCAGACGATGGTGGTGCCGGGCAGCGTAAAGCCCTGCTCGGGGCCGATGACATGGACGACGCCCTGACGCTTGTCGAACTCGTCGTAATATTCGATGCCGAATTCCCGGGCGTTGTCGGCCAGTGCCTTGATCTGCTCGATGCTTTCAGGGTCGGGGTTCGGCTTGGTGCGGTCGGTGGTCGGCACGTTGTGGTCGACGACGGCCAGCGTCTTCTCCGGCGCGCGCACCTTGCGTCCGGTGGCGCGCAAGCCTTCGAACGCCTGCGGTGAAGTGACCTCGTGCACCAGATGGCGATCGATATAGAGCAGGCAGGTGCCGTCCTCGGCTTCGTGCACCAGATGGTCGTTCCAGATCTTGTCGTACAATGTGGTCGGCTTGGACATGAGCGTCAGCTCCAGGAATGTTGTGTAGAGCGGGTTGCGCGGATAGCGCGCGGGCAACAAAATCGTCAGCGCAGCTTTTAGGCTGCGCGCGTAAGCTCTGACGTTGCCGAGGTCGCGAAGCGTCCGAAGAACCGGCCAGGCAGCCGCGAGCGATCGTCGATGACGACGCGCTTGACGGGCGAGAGGCTGGTCAAATCTGGAAACATTCCAAGAATATATAGCAGGCCGAACCGGAATCGCGAGGGCTTTGACGCGCACGGCTGACGCAACAAAAAAGCGCGGGGTTGGCCCCGCGCTTTTGGAAACTCGCCTGTAAGCGGAGCTTACTCGTTGACGGCAGCAGCCGGGCGGTCCTGCTTCTTCTCGACGATGCGGGCCGACTTGCCGCGAAGGTTGCGGAGATAATAGAGCTTGGCGCGACGCACCTTGCCGCGGCGCACCACCTTGATCGAGTCGATCATCGGCGACATCACCGGGAACACGCGCTCCACGCCTTCGCCGTACGAAATCTTGCGCACCGTGAAGCTCTCGTTGAGACCGCCGCCGGAACGGCCGATGCAAACGCCTTCATAGGCCTGCACGCGGGTGCGGTCGCCTTCGACGACCTTCACGTTGACGATCACGGTATCGCCGGGGCCGAATTCCGGAATCTCCTTGTTGGCGGAGAGCTTGTCGAATTGCTCTTTTTCGAGCTGTTGGATCAGGTTCATGGGTAAATCTCCATCGGCGCGCCCAGCCTTGGAAAACGGGGGCTGCGCGAAATTCGTTTATCCAGCCATTGCGGATGTGGCCGCTGCTATAAGGCAAGCCGGAGCGTTTGTCACCCGTCTGTCTTGTTTTTTGGCGTTTTTTGGCGTCCGCCCCGATTCGGGACTTTGCTCGGGATCTGGGCCCACAAATCCGGTCGCCGGGCCGCGGTCAGGGCCTCGGATTCCGCCCGCCGCCAGCTGGCGACCTTGGCATGGTCACCGGAGGTCAGGATCTCCGGAATCGGGGTTCCCTCGAACCGCTGCGGCCGGGTGTATTGGGGGTATTCGAGCAGGCCGTCCGAGAAGCTTTCCTCGGTTCCCGAGGCCTCCTTGCCCATCACGCCCGGAAGCAGCCGAACGCAGGCGTCGATCAGGGCCAGGGCCGCGATTTCACCGCCGGAGAGGACGTAGTCCCCGATCGAGACCTCCTCCAGGCCCCGCCCGTCGATCACGCGCTGGTCCACCCCCTCGAACCGCCCGCAGACGATCAGGGGTCCCGGACCCTTGGCGAGGTCCGTGACCCGGGCCTGGGTCAATGGCCGACCCCTCGGGCTCATCAGCAGTTTCGGGCGGTCCGGCCCGATCCCGGCGGCATCGATCGCGGCCGCCAGAACATCGGCCCGAAGCACCATGCCCGGTCCGCCGCCGGCCGGGGTGTCATCGACACTGCGGTGGCGGTCGGTGGCCGAGGCCCGGATGTCCCGCGCCTCCAGCTCCCAGAGCCCGCCAGCCAGCGCCCGGCCGGCCAGGCTCACGCCCAGCGGCCCCGGAAACATCTCCGGAAACAGCGTCAGCACCGTCGCGCGCCAGGGTGAGGGGTTGGTCATCGGATCTCAGTTATTGTCGTCCCGGACAAGCGGAGCGCAGATCCGGGACCCAGAACCACCGCACTTCGTTTTGCGACGGCTGGAGCGATCAGCTTAGCTAAAAATTCTGGCGGCGGTTATGGGTCCCGGCCTTCGCCGGGACGACCCGGGGAGGGATCCTCGCCCGCGATCTCCTCCGGCAGCGCGATCACGACGCGGCCGCCGGCGATGTCGACCTCCGGCACCACCGCGTCCGTGAACGGCAGCAGCAGTGTGGCTCCTGTGGGCGGCGCAATCTCGATGATGTTACCGGCGCCGAAATTGTGGATCGCGAGCACGCGGCCGAGCGCATCGCCGGCCATGGTGACGGCGGCGAGCCCGATCAGATCGGTGTGGTAATATTCGCCCTCGTCCGTCGCGGGCAGCTTTTCGCGCGCGACGTAGAGCTCGATGCCGTTGAGGCGCTCGGCCTCATCGCGAGTCGTGACGCCCTTGAACGTTGCAACCAGATGATCCTTGGCCGCGCGCGCCGTTGCGACCTCGAACTGGCGCTTGCCGTCCTTGGACGAAAGCAGACCGTAGCTCCGCACGGCAAACGGATCTTCCGTGAAGGTCCACAGTTTGACCGCGCCGCGCACACCATGCGCGGCGCCGATCCGCGCGACGCAGACCAGCGCCGGCATGATCTGGCCTTAACCCTTCGCGGCGGCTTCGGCCTGCGCCTTGCGCTCCTTGCGCGGCACGGCCTTCTCGGGGTTGTTGCGCACTTCGCGCTTCTTGACGCCGGCGGCGTCGAGGAAGCGCGATACACGGTCCGACGGCTGCGCGCCCTTGGCGAGCCAGGCCTTCACCTTGTCCATGTCGAGCTTCAGCCGGGTCTCGTTGTCCTTCGGCAGCAGCGGGTTGAAATAGCCGAGACGCTCGATGAAGCGGCCATCGCGCGGAAAGCGCGAATCGGCGACGACGACGTGATAGACGGGACGCTTCTTGGTGCCAGCGCGGGCGAGACGGATAACGACGGACATCTAAGTTCTCCTTCAAAGTACGTTTTGTTCGGTTGATTGGTATTCCGCGTTGCGCGAGACCGCTGCGATCTCCCGCGACGAATTCCTCATTTCTTCTTGCCAGGGAAACCGCCGAGACCCGGCAGCATCGGCTTGCCGCTCAGCCCGGTCAGGCCCGGAACGTTCGGCAGACCCTGGCGCAGCCCGGCAGGTAGATCCTTCGGCAGGCTGGGCAGACCCTGTCCGCCGCCACCCTGCATCTTCTCCTGCAGCGCCTTCATCTCTTCCGGCGAAGGCGGCTTCATGCCGCCGCCAAAGCCCATCGCCTGCGCTATGCCCGCGAGCGGACCGCGCTTGCCGGAGCCCATGGCCTTCATCATATCGGCCATGTTCCGGTGCATCTTGAGCAGCTTGTTGACCTGCTCGACGCTCTGGCCGGAACCTGCGGCGATGCGCTTCTTGCGGCTGGCCTTGAGCAAATCGGGATGACGGCGCTCGTCGCGCGTCATCGAATCAATCACCGCGACCTGGCGCTTCAAAATCTTGTCGTCGATGCCGGCGGCCGCGATCTGGTTCTTCATCTTGGCGATGCCGGGCATCATGCCCATCAGGCCGCTGATGCCGCCCATATTGGCCATCTGCAACAGCTGCTCGCGCATGTCGTTGAGGTCGAACTGACCCTTGCGCATGCGCTCGGCGGTGCGCGCGGCCTTTTCGGCATCGATGTTGGCGGCAGCGCGTTCGACCAGCGAGACCACGTCGCCCATGCCGAGGATGCGGCCGGCGATACGGTCGGGATGGAAATCCTCCAGCGCATCGGTCTTTTCGCCGGTGCCGAGCAGCTTGATCGGCTTGCCGGTGACCGCGCGCATCGACAGCGCGGCGCCGCCGCGGCCGTCGCCGTCCACGCGCGTCAGCACGATACCGGTGAGGCCGACGCGCTCGTCGAAGGCGCGAGCGAGATTGACGGCGTCCTGGCCGGTGAGGCTGTCCGCCACCAGCAGCACTTCATGCGGATTGGCGGCGGCTTTGATCGCTGCCGCTTCCGCCATCATCTCTTCGTCGAGCGTGGTACGGCCGGCAGTGTCGAGCAGCACGACGTCGTAGCCGCCGAGCTTGCCGGCCTCGAGCGCGCGCTTCGCGATCTGCGCCGGCTGCTGGCCGGCGACGATCGGCAGCGTCGGAATGTCGAGATCGCGGCCCAGGACGGCCAGCTGCTCCATCGCCGCGGGACGGTAGATGTCGAGCGACGCCATCAGCACCTTGCGCTTGTCGCGCTGGACCATGCGACGGGCGAGCTTTGCGGTGGTGGTGGTCTTGCCGGAGCCTTGCAGACCGACCATCATGATCGGCACCGGCGGCACGGAATTGATGTCGATGGTCTGGCTTTCGGCGCCGAGCGTGTTGATCAGCTCGTCATGGACGATCTTGACCACCATCTGGCCTGGCGTCACCGACTTGACGACGGTGGCGCCGATCGCCTGCTCGCGGACCCGCTCGGTGAAGCTGCGCACCACCTCTAACGCGACGTCGGCTTCCAGCAGTGCGCGGCGCACTTCGCGCATCGCGGCGTCGACGTCCTTTTCGGTCAGCGCACCGCGCCCCGTCAGACGATCGAGAATGCCGCCAAGCCGTTCCGACAGATTGTCGAACAATGCCGTTGTCCTTTTTTCACCTCTCCCCGCAAGCGCGGGGCGAGGGAGCAGAAATCCAAACACCTTCACGCCCGAGGGCGCATCGCGCTGTCGGGCGTTGGCCTCTGGCCTCTGGGACCAGTCGGCGAGTCGAAAAGAAAGCCTTTCCGAGAAGTGCCGGGGTTAAACGCCGCTGACGCCCGAAAGTCAAGGAAAGTTTGGGTGGCCGGGGCTGCTTTGGAAGGCAAAGCCTTGAAAAGATGAACTTTCCGGCGGCGGGTTCCTTTTCCGCAGACCCCGCCCATATAGCGGTGATGTCCTCCCCCTCCGACCATCTTTGAAGCCAGTTCCGTGCCGATCACCCGCCGCCGCCTTTTCGGACTGCTCGCCGGTGCCGGCGCATTGGTCGGCGTGCCCTCCCTTTGGATGTCCCGCATGAAAACCTATGACGGCCCGGTCTCCGACCATTTCGACGGCCTGAACTTCTTCGATCCGGACGGCGTGCCGCCGAAATCGCTTCGTGAGGTCCTGCGCTGGCAATTCGGCGGCAAGCGGCAGCGCGCGACTTGGCCGGATTGGGCGCCGAGCCCCCATGCCGACGCCCCGCCCGACCGCGTCCACGGCGACAAGGTGCGGCTCTCTTTCGTCGGCCACGCCAGCTGGCTGATCCAGACCGGCGGCCTCAATATCCTCGTCGATCCCGTCTGGTCGACGCGGGTCTCGCCCGTCAGCTTCGCCGGGCCGAAACGGCACAACGATCCCGGCATTGCGTTCGACAAGCTGCCGAAGATCGATGTCGTGCTGGTCTCGCACGGCCATTACGATCATCTCGACATGGCGACGCTGTCGCGGCTCGCCAAGAATTTTGCGCCGCGTGTGGTGACCCCGCTCGGCAATGACGTCACGATGCGCAGCACCGATGCGACGATCAAGGTGGAAGCGTTCGACTGGCATGATCGCGTCGAGCTCGGCGGCGGTATCGCCGTGACCCTGGTGCCGACCCGGCACTGGTCGGCGCGCGGCATGTTCGATCGCAACAAGGCGCTGTGGGCGAGTTTCGTGCTGGAGACGCCTGCGGGGAAAATCTACGTCGTCTGCGATTCCGGCTACGGCGATGGCGGGCATTTCCGCCGCGTCGCCGAGAGGCACGGGCCGCTCCGCCTGGCGATCCTCCCGATCGGCGCCTATGAGCCGCGCTGGTTCATGCGCGACCAGCACATGAACCCGGAAGACGCGGTGAAGGCGCTCGCGGATTGCGGCGCGCAAGCCGCACTCGGGCATCACCACGGCACGTTTCAGCTGACCGATGAAGCAATCGATGCGCCGGCGAAAGCGCTGGTCGAGGCGCTCGATGCCGCGAAGGTTCCGCAGGAAAGATTTGTGGCGATGAAGCCCGGGCAGGTGGTGGAGATCTAGCTTCGTCGTCGCTTCGAACCCGCTGTCGTCCCGGCCTAGTGCGCAATTGCGGCCGGGACGACAATGGAGTCTGTAGCGGCAGCTGCCCCTACTGCTCTTTCGCCTTGATCGCCCAGCTCACATTCACCGTCACCGCTAGCGTTTCCTCGCCCGGCGCGACCGCGGCCTGCGGTGCGGCCATGGGAGCTGCGGCCATGCGTCCCTTGAACAGCGGCATCGGGGCGCCGCCTTCGGAGACGCTGAGCGGTGCACCCAGCGTGACGCCGGTCGCCCTGGCGTAGATCTCCGCTTTGCGGCGGGCGTCTGCGACAGCTTTCTCGCGGGCATCGTCGAGCAGTTTCGAGGCCTGCGTCACCTCGAAGGAGATGTTGCCGATATCATTGGCGCCGGCGCCGACCAGCGTGTCGATGATGGCGGCGACCTTGGTCACGTCGCGGATCTTCACGGTGACGCGGTTTGAGGCGCGGAAGCCGACAACGGGCGAGGCGCCGGTGGATTTGTTCTGGCCGTATTGCGGCTGCAGCGACAGCCGCGAGGTCTGGTAGTCCTTCTCGTCAATGCCTGCGCCCTTCAGCGCCAGCAGCACCTTGCCCATCGCGGCGTTGTTGGCGTCGGAGGCTTCCTTCGCAGACTTGGCGTCGTTGGCGACGCCGGCGTCGATCTGCGCCAGATCAGGCGCGGCGGAGATCGTGGCTTCGCCGCTCACCGAAATCGCGGACGGAAAATCGTCGGCGAGCGCAGGCCTTGCCAGCATCGTGGCGGCAAAGGACGCAACAAGGGAGGTCAAAAGGATGGCAGGCTTGTTCATCGGTCTCACTTCAGCGGCACGAAAACATTGATCACGAGCTTGTCCTCGGCCGTCTTCAGGGGATCGGTGAGGTATTCCTCGATGAAGGTGTCCTTGGCTTCCAGCTTCTTGTCGTCGAGATGATTGGTGATCGCCTCATAGGTGTTGTCCATGTTGTCGTAGGAGCCGCGATGAACGAATTTCAGCGCCTTGCCCTCCGGCGATTTGCCGACGCTCATGTCCTTGGGCAGGTTCTTCGGGTCCTGCTCGACCGGGATCTCGGCTAGGAAGGTGAAGCCGGTGTCGTCGGTCGAGGTGTAGACGATCATCGAATTGCCGGCGTGCTTGATGCCCTGCTTGTCCAGCAGCGTGTTCAGCGCCTTGAAGGCGTCAATCAGCGTGTCGAAGGCCGAGTCCCAATTGGCAGTGCCCTTGACCATCAAAACCTTCTTGGGCTCGAGCGTGGTCTCCTGGCCGAAGGGATCGGCCGTCTGCACGGGAGCCGGCGTCGCGGCCGCAGCGGGCGGCGGGGCGGCGGGGCTGGGTGAGGCACTTGCGGCGGGCGAGGGCGAGGTTGCAGGGGAAGTGGCAGGGTTTGGCGAGGCGCTGGCCGCCGGCGAGGGCGTGGCCACGGGGGCAGCGCTCGCGGCCGGGGCGGGCGAAGCCGACGGGGCCGGCGAGGGGCTCGCTGATGCGGCCGGTGCCGGGCTCGGCGTTTGGGCCAGCGTGGCGGACAGACTAAACGACAAGGCCGCTGCCGGGATCAGCGCGGCCAAAACGAGACGACGAAACCTGAACATTTTTATTCTCCCCAATAGCTTATCCGCCAAGGCCTTACGTCCCCGAAGCCTTAGCCCGGCCGCATGTCCCGGATCGCGCGAATTGCGCCGTTCTAACACGCGAGCGCCGAATTCGTCCCATGACAGATGCGTCATGGCAGCGTCCTGGCTCTTGTCGGCAAATCACTGGCCAAGAGGGCCAAGGATCGCCATATAAGGCAGGCGAAATTCGGGAATTTTCATGAGCGCGCTGGCCAACCACGCATTTGCCAAGATGAACGGCATCGGCAACGAGATCGTCGTTGTCGACATGCGCGATTCCACCTCAAAGGTCACCCCGGACGATGCCCGCGCGGTGGCATCGCCGCGAGGCGGCGTGCCCTACGACCAACTCATGGTGCTGCAGAAGCCGCGCTTCGACGGCACCGAAGCGTTCATCAGCATCTACAACAGTGACGGCTCCGAGGCCGGCGCCTGCGGCAACGGCATGCGCTGCGTCGTGCGGCGCATCTTTGAAAAGACTGGCCAGAGCACGGCAATGTTCGAGACGGCCGCGGGCCTGCTCAATGCCTGGCAGGGTCCGGCGCCGGATCTTTATACGGTGGACATGGGCGCGCCGAAGTTCGGCTGGCAGGACATTCCGCTCGACCAGGAATTTCGTGACACCCGCTACATCGAATTGCAGATCGGCCCGATCGACAATCCGATCCTGCATTCGCCCTCGGTGGTCAGCATGGGCAATCCGCATGCGATCTTCTGGGTCGATGACGTCAACGCCTACGACCTCGAGCGTTTCGGTCCGCTGCTGGAGAACCATCCGATCTTCCCGGAGCGCGCCAACATCACGCTAGCCCATATCGTCGATCCCCAGCACATCACGATCCGCACCTGGGAGCGCGGCGCCGGCCTGACCAGGGCCTGCGGCTCGGCCGCATGTGCCACGGCGGTCGCGGCGGCGCGGCTGAAGCGCGCCGAGCGCAATGTCGAGATCACGCTGCCCGGCGGCAAGCTCGGGATCGAATGGCGCGAGCGCGACGATCACGTGCTGATGACGGGCACGGCGACCTTCGAATATGAAGGCCGTTTCGATCCGGCGCTGTTCGCGCCGGTCGGGTGATGAGCGTCGACATCGTCACCTTCGGATGCCGCCTCAATGCTTTCGAGGCCGAGGTGATCCGCCGCGAGGCCGAGGGCGCGGGCCTTTCAGATGCCATCGTCATCAACAGCTGCGCCGTCACCAACGAAGCGGTGGCGCAGGCGAGGCAGTCGATCCGCAAATTGAAGCGCGAGCGGCCGGGAGCGCGCATCGTCGTCACCGGTTGCGCGGCGCAGACGCAAAGCGGCATGTTCGCCGAGATGGCCGAGGTCGATCGCGTCGTCGGCAATGACGACAAGATGCGGTCGTCCGCATGGCGCGAGGCGCGTGCGGCGTTCGATCTCGGTACGAGCGAAAAAATCGCCGTCAGCGACATCATGGCGGTGAAGGAGATGGCTCCGCATCTCATCGACGGCTTTGCGAGCGGCCTGCCGCGCGTGTTCGTGCAGGTGCAAAACGGCTGCGACCATCGCTGCACTTTCTGCATCATTCCGTTCGGGCGCGGCAATTCGCGCTCGGTGCCGATGGGCGCCGTGGTCGATCAGGTCCGGGCATTGGCCGAGCGCGGCCATGCCGAGATCGTGCTGACCGGCGTCGACCTCACCAGCTACGGCACTGACCTGCCGGGCACGCCAAAACTCGGCATGCTGACGAAGCAGATCTTGCGGCATGTGCCGGAGCTGAGGCGCCTGCGCATCTCCTCTATCGATTCGATCGAGGCGGACAGCGATCTGTTAGATGCCATTGCCGAGGATTCGCGGCTGATGCCGCATCTGCACCTGTCGCTGCAGTCCGGCGACGACATGATCTTGAAGCGCATGAAGCGGCGGCATACGCGCGGCGACGCCATCGCGTTCTGCGACCAGGTCCGCCGGCTGCGCCCGGATATCGCGCTGGGGGCCGACATCATCGCGGGCTTTCCGACCGAGACCGAGGAGATGTTCTCGCGCTCGCTCGATCTGGTCGAGCAATGCGGCCTGACGTTCCTCCACGTCTTCCCCTATTCGCCGCGTCCCGGCACGCCGGCCGCGCGGATGCCACAGGTGGCGGGTGGTGCAATCAAGGAGCGTGCGAAGCGGCTGCGCTCGGCCGGTGAGACCGCGCTCCTGCAGCGGCTGCGAGCCGAGATCGGCGCCACGCGTGAGGTGCTGATCGAGAGCGACGGTCAGGGACGGACGGAGCATTATCTGCCGGTGGCGATTGCGGGCGAGCGTGTGGGCCGCATCGTGCCGCTGCGGATCGCCGGTCGTGATGGCGCGCGGCTGACGGTGTGATGCTTCCTTCCCTTCTCCCCTTGTGGGAGAAGGTGGCGCGAAGCGCCGGATGAGGGGTTGCTTCCGCGTACTCAACTCAATGTGGACTCGCGGAGAGAGACCCCTCACCCGTCTCGCCGCTGCGCGGCGAGCCACCCTCTCCCACAAGGGGAGAGGGAAAAACTACAACGCCCGCACCTGCCAGAACCGCAGCGTCCGCCGCGCATTCTCCGGGGTCATGCGCGCGTAATGGCTTTGAGCCCTTGCGATATCGGCCGGCTTCATCGCGCCGCTCGCAAAGCGGCTTTCGAGCACGGCGGCGGTGGTTTCCCAGCTGAGCTGCGCCGCCTTGCACGGCACCAGCAGGCCGTCCTCGCGCAGGCTTTGCATCAGCGGGCGGATGACTTCGACGGTCGATCCCGACAATGCCGCCAATGCGGCCACCGCTTCTTCATAACGGCGCTGTGTTGCGAAGCCGAGCAGCGTCGCTTCGCTGAGCTGGCCGGTCGCCCTGAGACCTGCGACGGCGCGCTTGGCGCCTTCGAAATCGCGGACACCCGACATCTCGCGCTCGACACCGACGGTGACTGCGGCGATCGCGCTCTGGATCTCCTCGAACAGATGCGGCGGCGCGCGCGACAACAGGCGGGTCCGCACGGCCTCGCTCGCCGAGCGCAGCAGTTGACGGCGCAGGTCTGACGGCAAATCGACGCGGACGCCGACGCTGACAGCGAGCTCGGGATCGGCCTCCGCCTGTCCGACGATGACGGCAAATCCGCTTCCGGAGACGCGCGCGCCGGGATTGGCGGCGAGCCGCCGGCTGACGCTGGGATAACGTCGCGCCAGCAATGCATCGGTGACGATCTCCTTCAGCCACCAGCGTCCGGCGACCGCGAGCAGATGCGGCTCGCCCTTGGATGATGCGATCTGCACCAGCGCGCCGTCGTCGAGGCGCGCGGATTCCTGCAGCACCGGACCAGCGATGCGGATTTCGTCATTGTTGGCGAGGCGGCGAATGACCGATGGCGGCGCCTGCGCGATCGGCGCGAGCTGCGCGCTGATCTCGGCGAGCGCTACGCGCGCGCCCATGTCGGCGATGGCGCGGAGCTCGATGGTGCCGATCAGGCGATCGAGCACGTCGTCAAACAGTGCGATCTGCTCGTCGTCGAAACTGCCGGCGGAGGACAGGAACAGGTCGGTGACGCGGCGGGCTGTTGCCAGGCCCTTTTCCGCCGAGCCAGTCCGAAGCGCGGACTCGACCTCGTCGATGATCGATAACTCGGCCGTGGACATGACGCGCAGCTCGTCCTGAGCAGATTGACGGAAGCTTGTTCTAAGCAACCGCTATCATTAGAGACGAGCACTGAACGTTTCGTAAACTATAGGGAGCGCTTCGCGCTCCTCACCATAGGGGGCTGACAGCACTACTCCCCGTTCCACCCGCAGGCGCGGAGGCGCTCGTGCATGTGGGGTGGGGCCGGCGCCACCACGCGGACCGGCTCCTTGTTGCGGGAGATCGGTACCACGATCTCGCGGGAATGCAGGTGCAGCTTCGGCTCGCCGAAGCGCGGACCGTTGCCGTAAATGTTATCGCCGAAGATCGGCCAGCCGGTCGCGGACGAATGCACCCGCAATTGATGGGTCCGCCCGGTCACCGGTTCCATGGCGAGCCAGGTCAGGCCGTCGCCCCGCCCCATCACCTTCCAGTTGGTGATGGCCTTCTGGCCCTCGGGATCGGGCTTCTGCCACCAGCCGCGTTCGGCGTTCAGCCGCCCGAGCGGCATGTCGATGGTGCCTTCGTCCTCAGCGGGGCCGCCCTCGACGATGGTCCAGTAGGCCTTGCCGATCTTGCCATGCTTGAACAGCAGGCCGAGCGAGGCCGTCGCCTTGCGATGGCGGCCGAGCACCAGGCAACCGGAGGTGTCCTTGTCCAGCCGGTGGGCCAGCACGGGCGGCCGCGGCAGGCCGAAACGAAGCGCCTCAAAGGAGTTTTCCAGATTGGCACCGCCCTTGGGTCCGCGATGCACCGGCAGGCCGGCCGGCTTGTCGATGACCAGCATCAATCCGTCGCGATGGAGCACGCGCGCCAGGATTTCGTCGGCCGTCAATTCGGGAACATCGAGCAATTGCAGGACTTTCGGTCAAGACTTTCGTTTGCGAGCCGGAACGGCTAACACACCGCCACCATGAACGATACCACCCCCGAGACCCCCAAGCTGAGCTGGTGGCGCCGCCTGTCCGACGGGCTGAAGCGCACCTCGTCCTCGCTCGGGACCGCGGTCGCCGACCTCGTCACCAAGCGCAAGCTCGACCGCGCCATGCTCGACGACATCGAGGACGTGCTGCTCCGCGCCGACCTCGGCACCTCCGTCGCGGTGCGGATCGCGGATGCGGTCGGCACCGGGCGCTACGACAAGGCGATCTCGGCGGACGAGGTCAAGGACGTCGTCGCGACCGAAGTCGAGAAGGTGCTGGCGGCGGTGGCAAAACCGCTCGAGATCGACGCCGGCAAGAAGCCGTTCGTCATCCTCGTGGTCGGCGTCAACGGCTCCGGCAAGACCACCACCATCGGGAAACTCTCGCAAAAATTCGCGACCGAAGGCCGCAAGGTGATGCTGGCGGCCGGCGACACCTTTCGCGCAGCGGCGATCGAACAGCTCAAGGTCTGGGGCGAGCGCACCAGGACGCCCGTCATATCAGGTGCGCAAGGTTCGGATTCGGCGAGCCTCGCCTTCAACGCGCTGACGGCCGCGAAGGAGCAGGCCATCGACGTGCTCCTGATCGACACCGCCGGGCGGCTTCAGAACAAGGCCGAGCTGATGAACGAGCTCGAAAAGGTCGTGCGCGTCATCCGCAAGCTGGACGCGACTGCGCCGCATGCGGTGCTGCTCGTGCTGGACGCCACCGTCGGCCAGAACGCGCTGTCGCAGGTCGAGGCCTTCCATCGCACCGCCGGGGTCACCGGCCTCGTGATGACGAAGCTCGACGGCACCGCCCGCGGCGGCATTCTGGTGGCGCTCGCGGAGAAATTCAAACTGCCGGTGCACTTCATCGGCGTCGGCGAAGGCGTCGACGATCTCGCGCCGTTCACCGCGCGCGATTTCGCCCGCGCGATTGCCGGAATCGAAAGCTGAAGAATGGACAAGACCCAGCCGCATCCGCTGTTCAAGCTTGCCACCGAGCTTGGTCCGCTGCTCGTGTTCTTCTTCGTGAATGCGAAGTTCAACCTGTTCGCCGCGACCGGCGCCTTCATGATCGCGATCGTGGCGGCGATGATCGCCTCCTATGTGGTGACGCGCCACATCCCGATCATGGCGATCGTGACGGGCGTCATCGTGCTGGTGTTCGGCACGCTGACCCTGGTGCTGCATGACGAGACCTTCATCAAGCTCAAGCCGACCATCATCTACGCTTTGTTCGCCGCGATCCTCGGCGGCGGCCTGTTGTTCGGCCGCTCCTTCATCGCGGTCATGTTCGACCAGATGTTCAATTTGACGCCGCAGGGCTGGCGCATCCTCACGCTACGCTGGGCGCTGTTCTTCGCCGGCATGGCGGTCTTGAACGAGATCGTCTGGCGCACCCAGAGCACCGACTTCTGGGTGAACTTCAAGGTGTTCGGCGTCACACCGATCACCATGATCTTCGCCATCGCCCAGATGCCGCTGACCAAGCGTTATCACCTCGAGCCGGCGTCGCTGGAAGCGAGCGAGGCCGAGGCGGGGGACGTGAGGAAGGGTTGAGCTCTCAACTCATCATTGCTGGTTGCAGCCACACACTCAACTGTCATCGCCCGGCTTGACCGGGCGATCCAGTATTCCAGAGACGGTTGTGAGATACGGAGAGGCCGCGGCGTACTGGATGCCCCGGTCAAGCCGGGGCATGACAGCGGTGTTTGGGGTTGGGTCCTTCGCTCACACTGACGACAGAGCTAGCTCCCCGCCGCCTTCAACGCCTTCTCCATCTGCGGCAACAGCACCGTCCGCAAATTCTCCGGCGTGATCGGTCCCACCAGCTTGTAGACGATGGTGCCTTCGCGACCGACGACAAAGGTCTCCGGCACGCCATAGACGCCCCATTCGATCGAGGCGCGGCCGTTGGCATCGACGCCGACGTGGCCGAACGGGTTGCCGTAGCGCCCCAGGAAGCGCCGCGCATTGTCGGCGGCATCCTTGTAGTTGATGCCGACGAGCTGGAAGCGTTTGTCTTTTGCCAATTCGGTCAGGAGCGGCGCCTCGTCGTGGCACGGCACGCACCAGGACGCCCAGACATTGACGAGGCTGACCTTGCCCTTGAACGCAGCGGGATCAAGGCCGGGGATCTGCGCGTTGTCGGCCTGCAATCCCTCGAGCGGCGGCAGCGTGGTCTGCGGCGCGGGGCGTCCGATCAGCGCGGAAGGGATTCGCGAGGGATCGCCGCTGCCGAGCCGGAACCAGAACAGCAACGCCAAGCCGATGAAGGCGATCAGCGGCAGCACCATCAGGAAGGTGCGGCGCTGCGGCGGAGCGGACGTCGATTGCTCGTTCATGATTGATCTCTCATGCTCGATCTCTCATGGCCGATCCGTCGCGCTGCGGCCGGAGCGGCGGGTCACGCCGCTGCGCTCGAGCTCGCGCAGGCGCTGTGTCTGGCTCCGATGATCGAGCACGATCCAGCCGATCAGGATCACGACCACAAGGGCGGCCGCGGCATAGGACGTCACGATGAAGGACGCGTAGGGACCGAGCGACATGATCATGCAGCCCCAACTTCCTTTGACGTGCCGACTTCTGCAAACGCCACACGGCTCGCCTGCATCATCTGCAGGGATCGCACGCGCCGACGCAAAATCTCGTTGCGCATCGCCGCGATATGCAGCGTGACGAACAGCAGGGTGAACGCGACCGCCATCACCAGCAGCGGAATCAAAAAGGATTTGTCGAGCGACGAGCCGCCCATCCGCATCACCGAGGCCGGCTGGTGCAGCGTGTTCCACCAATCGACCGAGAACTTGATGATCGGCAGGTTGAGCGCGCCGACCAGCGTCAGCACGGCGGCGGCGCGCCCCGCGCGGGAGGGCTCGTCGACCGCGCGCCACAGCGCCATCAGGCCGAGATACATCAGGAACAGGATCAGCACCGAGGTCAGCCGCGCGTCCCATTCCCAATAGGTGCCCCACATCGGCCGGCCCCACAGCGAGCCCGTGAGCAGCGCAAGGAAGGTGAAGCTGGCGCCGATCGGGGCGGCCGCTTTGGCGGCGACGTCGGCAAGCGGATGCCGCCACACCAGCGTGCCGAGCGAGGCAATGCTCATCACGCCCCATACGAACATCGACAGCCAGGCATTAGGCACGTGGATGAACATGATCTTTACCGTCGCGCCCTGCTGATAGTCGTCGGGTGCGGTGGCAGACTGATAGAGCCCGATCGCGAGCAGGATGATGGTCGCGGCCGCAAGCCATGGCAGCAGCCGCGCCGTCAGCGCGAGGAACCGTGTGGGGTTGGCGAGGTCGATCAGCGTCATGGTATCCTGATAATCACAGGTAAGCGCTCACGCAATCAGCACGAAAGTCCGCAGCGAAAGTTGATCGGGGTCAAGGTCAATCCAATCCATGCTTCAGGCTCGCCGCAGCCGCGAACGGGCCGATCACGAGACTGACCAGCGATAGCGCGCACAGGATCGAGAACGGCGCGCCGAACGTCATGGGTCCGACGATCGCCGCCTGTGAGGCCGCGACGCCGAAGATCAGCACCGGTATCGACAGCGGCAGCACCAGGACGGCCATCAGCAAGCCGCCACGATGCAGCGTCACCGCCAGCGCCGCACCGATCATTCCCGTAAACGTCAGCGCCGGGGTGCCAGCGAGCAGTGTCAGCGCCACCGCGCCGGTTGCGACCATGTCGAGGTTGAGCAGCAGGCCGAGCACGGGGGTTGCGACGATCAGCGGCAGGCCGGCGGCCAGCCAATGCGCCAGCGCCTTCGCCGCGCAGGCGAGTTCCAGCGGGGTCCGGCTCATCGTGATCAGGTCGAGCGAGCCGTCCTCGTGGTCGGCCATGAACAGCCGGTCCAGGGTCAGCAGGCTCGCCAGCAGCGCCCCCAGCCACAGGATGGCGGGTCCGAGCCGCGACAGCAGTGCCAGGTCCGGCCCCACAGCAAACGGCATCAGCACCACCACGGTCAGAAAGAACAGCACGCCAATCAACGCCCCGCCCCCGACGCGGAGCGCGATCCGGATATCCCGGCGGATGAGGGCAGACAGGGCGGTCATGCCACTGCTCCCAGAGGTGAGGAGGCAGCGTCGGCCGGTTGCCCCGGGCGAGCTGCGCTCCCTCCCCCCTTGTGGGGGAGGGCGGGGGAGGGGGGTAGCCCCGAGGAAGATGGTTCTTGGGTGCGGGCTGCTAGCAACGGAGCGCCCGCCTGCCGCACGCGAGAACCGAGAGAGTGCGCCGTGTGGCACCCCCCTCCCTGACCCTCCCCCACAAGGGGGGAGGGAACGGAGAGGGCGGAGTTCGGCCGCTTGGAAACCTGAGGGTCGACCCGAATCACGCCGCACCCCCGATCCGCAGCTCCCGCGAATCGATCCCGAGCGGGGCATGGGTGGCGGCGACGATCAGGCCGCCGCGCGCCAAGTGCCCGCGCATCAATCCGGAAAACATGTCCCGTCCCGCGACATCGAGCGCCGTGGTCGGCTCGTCCAACAGCCAGACGGGGCGGCGGACGGTGAGCAGGCGGGCCAGCGACAGCCGGCGGCGCTGGCCGGCGGACAGGAAGGCGGCGGGCAGATCGGCGGCATGGTCGAGCCCGACGGTGGCGAGTCCCTTGCCGGTGTCGAAACGCTCGCCGCCGAGAAAATCGGCCCAGAACGTCAGATTCTCCGCCACGCTCAGGGCTGGCTTCAGGGCGTCGCGATGACCCAGATAGTGGCATTGCTCCGGCAACGTCAGCTCGGCGTCACCCCCGTCCAGCGCGATCGTGCCGCTCGCCGGAATGAGCAGGCCCGCGATCAGCCTCAGCAGCGAGGTCTTGCCCGATCCGTTGCGGCCGACGACCGCCACGGCTTCGCCGGAGCCGGCCTCGAAATCGAGCGCGGAAAACACCTCGCGCCCGCCCCGCACGCAACTGACCCCGCGTCCGGAAAGCTGCATCTTGCCTCGTATCGATCCGCTCAAAGCCAGGCCTCAGGAAAACTTGGGGTAGCGTATGGGAATTTTTGGCTCGCGGATTGCGGCGGCACGATTGTGGCTGTGGCGGCGCGGTTAGAAAGCTTCTATAAGCCCGGAACTACTTGATGCGGCAACTCAACCTGCCCCTGCAAGTGACTCAGCCTGCCTACGCTGACGGTGTTAAAATACCCTGCCGGGTATAACTGACAATTGGGATTTCCTACATGACCTCGCTCGACAGCTTCAAATGCAAAAAGACCCTCAAGGTCGGCGCCAAGACCTATGTCTATTACAGCCTGCCCACGGCCGAGAAGAATGGTCTGAAGGGAATTTCGAAACTCCCCTACTCGATGAAGGTTTTGCTCGAGAACCTGCTCCGCAACGAGGACGGCCGCTCGGTCAAGAAGGAAGACATCGTCGCGGTGTCGAAGTGGCTGCGCAAGAAGTCGCTGGAGCATGAGATCGCCTTCCGCCCGGCGCGCGTGCTGATGCAGGACTTCACCGGCGTGCCCGCCGTGGTCGATCTCGCCGCGATGCGCAACGCGATGCAGAAGCTCGGGGGCGACGCCGAGAAGATCAATCCGCTGGTGCCGGTCGATCTCGTCATCGACCACTCCGTGATCGTGAACTTCTTCGGGGACAACAAGGCCTTCGGCAAGAACGTCACCGAGGAATACAAGCAGAACCAGGAGCGCTACGAGTTCCTGAAATGGGGCCAGAAGGCGTTCTCGAACTTCTCCGTCGTGCCGCCCGGCACCGGCATCTGCCACCAGGTCAATCTCGAATATCTCTCCCAGACGGTGTGGACCAAGAAGGAGAAGATGACGGTCGGCAAGAAGACCGGCACCTTCGAGGTCGCGTATCCCGACTCGCTGGTTGGCACCGATTCCCACACCACCATGGTCAACGGCCTTGCCGTGCTCGGCTGGGGTGTCGGCGGCATCGAGGCGGAAGCCTGCATGCTCGGCCAGCCGCTGTCGATGCTGCTGCCCAACGTCGTCGGCTTCAAGCTGAAGGGCGCGATGAAGGAAGGCGTCACCGCGACCGACCTCGTGCTGACGGTGACGCAGATGCTGCGCAAGCTCGGCGTCGTCGGCAAGTTCGTGGAGTTCTTCGGCCCCGGCCTCGACCATCTCTCGGTCGCAGACAAGGCAACCATCGCCAACATGGCGCCCGAATATGGCGCGACCTGCGGCTTCTTCCCGGTCGATGCCGCCGCACTGGATTATCTCAAGACCTCCGGCCGCGCCTCGGCGCGCGTCGCGCTGGTGCAGGCCTATGCGAAGGCGCAAGGGCTGTTCCGTACCGCCAAGTCGCCCGATCCGGTGTTCACGGAAACGCTGACGCTCGACCTCGGTGATGTCGTGCCCTCGATGGCCGGCCCGAAGCGCCCCGAAGGCCGCATTGCGCTGCCGTCCGTGGCCGAGGGCTTTTCGCTCGCGCTCGCCAGCGAATACAAGAAGGCCGAGGAGCCGGGGAAGCGCTTCGCCGTCGACGGCAAGAACTTCGACATCGGCCATGGCGACGTCGTGATCGCCGCGATCACCTCCTGCACCAACACCTCGAACCCGAGCGTGCTGATCGGCGCCGGTCTTCTGGCGCGCAACGCCGCCGCGAAGGGCCTCAAGGCAAAGCCGTGGGTGAAGACCTCGCTCGCCCCGGGCAGCCAGGTGGTGGCGGCCTATCTCGCCGATTCCGGTCTCCAGGCCGATCTCGACAAGGTCGGCTTCAACCTGGTCGGTTTCGGCTGCACCACCTGCATCGGTAATTCCGGTCCGCTGCCCGAGGAGATCTCGAAGTCGATCAACGACAACGGCATCGTCGCGGCTGCGGTGCTCTCCGGCAATCGCAACTTCGAAGGCCGCGTCTCGCCGGACGTGCAGGCGAACTATCTGGCTTCGCCGCCGCTCGTGGTCGCCCACGCGCTCGCGGGCACCGTCACCAAGAACCTCGCCGTCGAGCCGCTCGGTGAAGGCAAGGACGGCAAGCCGGTTTACCTCAAGGACATCTGGCCGACGACCAAGGAGATCAACGCCTTCATGAAGAAGTTCGTGACCGCGTCGATCTTCAAGAAGAAGTATGCCGACGTGTTCAAGGGCGACACCAACTGGCGCAAGATCAAGACGGTCGAGAGCGAAACCTATCGCTGGAACATGAGTTCGACCTATGTGCAGAACCCGCCCTATTTCGAAGGCATGAAGAAGGAGCCGGAGCCGGTCACCGACATCGTCGAGGCCCGCATCCTCGCCATGTTCGGCGACAAGATCACCACCGACCACATCTCGCCGGCCGGTTCGATCAAGCTCACCTCGCCCGCCGGCAAATATCTCAGCGAGCACCAGGTGCGTCCGGCCGACTTCAACCAGTACGGCACGCGGCGCGGCAACCACGAAGTCATGATGCGCGGCACCTTCGCCAATATCCGCATCAAGAACTTCATGCTGAAGGGCGCCGACGGCAATATTCCGGAAGGCGGTCTCACCAAGCACTGGCCCGACGGCGAGCAGATGTCGATCTACGATGCCGCGATGAAATACCAGCAGGAGCAGGTGCCGCTGGTGGTGTTCGCCGGCGCCGAATACGGCAACGGCTCCTCGCGCGACTGGGCCGCGAAGGGCACCCGTCTGCTCGGCGTGCGCGCCGTGATCTGCCAGAGCTTCGAGCGCATCCACCGCTCCAATTTGGTCGGTATGGGCGTGCTGCCCCTGACCTTCGAGGACGGCACCTCCTGGTCGTCGCTCGGTCTGAAGGGCGACGAGAAGGTCACGCTGCGCGGCCTCGTTGGCGACCTCAAGCCGCGCCAGAAGCTGACCGCGGAGATTGTCTCCGGCGACGGTTCGCTGCAGCGCGTTTCGCTGCTCTGCCGCATCGATACGCTGGACGAACTCGAATACTACCGCAACGGCGGCATCCTGCACTACGTGCTACGCAAGCTCGCGGCGTAAGCGCGGATTTGTGAACGGTGGCTCACTGCGAAGTGAGTAGTAGGTTACACGAAGGCGGCCTATCACAAGGCCGCCTTCACGCGTTTGCGGCAGGCTTCAGATGGGCCCGCCCGGCACAGAACCTCCCCTTGTACGGTTCTTGGACGGACAACAAATGTGTGAGGCCCGTAAGATTACGGTGACCATCCGGCGGTAAGATTTCCCTCTCACGAGCAATGGTGTGCGGCGTTCGACATGACAACAATGACGGCTTCTCATCTGGTTTCACGCTGGTCCGGTGCCCTCTGGTCGGGAGCTCTTGGTCTCTGTGCAATCGTCGCCGTCATCCGCCCTGCCGAGGCTGATCCTCGCGCCGTTGTCGAATTGTTTACCTCGCAGGGCTGCTCCTCCTGCCCGCCGGCCGACAAGATCATCGGCGACCTCGCCCGCGATCCCTCGATCATCGCGCTGAGCATGCCGATCGACTATTGGGACTATCTCGGCTGGAAGGACACATTGGCCGATTCGCGCTTCTCTGCACGGCAGCGTGCCTATTCGCGCATGCGCGGCGACCGCGAAGTCTACACGCCGCAGGTCGTGGTCAACGGCTCCACGCATGTCGTCGGCAGCGACCGCACCGGCATCGAAAGCGCCATCGGCAAAACCGAGACGGGCACTGGTGTGATGAGCGTGCCGGTGACGATGTCGCTCGCGGGCAAGCAGATCAACGTCTCGGTGGCCGCGAGCAAGGAGCCGACGGCGTCCCACGGCGAGGTCTGGATCTGCTCGATTGCGAAGTCGGTGCCGATCGCGATCAGCCGCGGCGAAAATCGCGGACAGCAAGTGATCTATCACAACGTGGTGCGCAACCTGCTGAAGGTCGGCGACTGGACCGGCCGCCCGGAAAGCTGGACGGTGCCGATCGAGAACCTCACGCGTGACGGCGTCGACGGTGCCGTGGTCTATGTCCAGGACGGCAGCCGGGAGAGACCGGGCCCGATGCTGGGCGCGGCGTACACGTCGCTGCACTGACGCGCACTTCGAATCGTCCGACTCAAGCACACTCTCAATCCTCATGGTGAGGAGGCGCGTCAGCGCCGTCTCGAACCATGCAGGCCCTGCTGAGGCAGCTCGGCCTCGATCCTTCGAGACGCCGCTTCGCGGCTCCTCAGGATGAGGGGAAAGGGTTTTTGCTGAGATGCTGAGATATCCGTCGAGGCAGAAACATCCCGACCCAAACAAATCGACTCAAACAAAAAAGGACCAACTCGCGTTGGCCCTCCTTGTCGTGCGAACAGACCCGATCCTGACGGCCCCGGGGGGCTGGGGGCTGAGGAATCCGGAACCGAAAGGACCGGGTCAACGCACATAGGTCTTTTCGCAACGCAGGGCGGCAGTCGCTTGGCGGAAAAGCGGCGACACTATGATTCCTGCTAACGATCCCGTGACGGTTTGCCGCGACAGAGTTCCACCGCTGCGTGTGGGCGGATTGGCTCCGATTCCAAGGTCCTTCTAAGGGCCCTTGCGGTGGGGAACAGTTGGCGCGATCATGCAACCGTCATGATCCGCGGTCGAGGGACGGTCTTCGCGGACGCGGTCATGCTGATGCGACAGGAGGCGGCCTATGAGTCTGTCGGAGGACACCGATCCGAGCGAACAGCGTGCGGCAGCGCGCCCCGCCGCTTCGAATGCGCAACTGAGCCGCGTGACGTTCAACCGGCTCGAGCTGCACCGTATTCTCAATCTCTACGGCCGGATGGTTGCCGAAGGCGAGTGGTGCGACTATGCCATCGACTTCCTCAGGGATCGCGCTGTGTTCTCGGTCTTTCGCCGCGCCTCGGAAGTGCCGATCTATCGTATCGAGAAGGATCCGCGCCTCGCGCGCAAGCAGGGCATGTACAGCGTGATCTCGGCGACGGGCTTGATCCTGCGCCGCGGCCACGAACTGGAGCGCGTGCTCCTGGTGATCGATCGCAAATTGGCGGTGGTGTAGCAGGGATCCAGTAGCCCGGGCGAGCGTAGCGACATCCGGGTCTTTGCTTGCAGCGTTCCCGGGTATCGCTTCGCTCACCCGGGCTACGGGCCTTACTTCCCCGGCACGCTCTTGGCGCCCTCGCCGAGGCTCCGCTGCATCATTACCGTGTCCAGCCAGCGGCCGAATTTCAGCCCGACGCTGGGATGCGTGCCGATCATTTTGAAGCCGGCCCTGGTGTGCACGCCGATCGAGCCGGCATTGGTGGAATCCCCGATTACCGCGATCATCTGACGGAAGCCGCGTGCCTCGCATTCGACGATCAGCCGCTCCAGCAGGAGCGCCCCGATGCCGCGGCGGTGGAAGGATGGATCGAGATAGATCGAGTTCTCGACCGTGAAGCGGTAGGCCGGGCGGGGCCGGTAGGCACCGGCATAGGCGTAGCCGGCGACGCGCCCGTCGAGGATGGCGACGAAATAGGGGTAGCCGCCATCGATCAGCGTGCGGTAGCGGCGCGTCATCTCGGCAAGGTCGGGCGGCTCCAGCTCGAACGTCGCGGTGCCCTCGCGGACAGCCTGCCGATAGATGGCCGTGATGGCGGGGAGGTCGGCCTCGGTGGTGGGCCTGATATCGGGTACGGACATGCCGCAAGATTAGAGCCTTCCCGGGGCGGCTGGAAGAGGCAACCGTGCTTCCTCATACTCCGTCCTTGCGAGGAGCCCTTGCGACGAAGCAATCCAGAAATGCACCAGCGGAGGGACTCTGGATTGCTTCGCTGCGCTCGCAATGACGGTGGGTGTTGAGAGGCTCGCCCCAAACAAAAACCCCGGCCTCTCGGCCGGGGCTGGTGTCGTTCGCTCTGGGCCGGGCGCTTAGTCGCGCTGGCCGAGGAGCTGCAGGAGCAGCGTGAACAAGTTGATGAAGTTCAGGTACAGCGACAGCGCGCCGGTGATGGCCGCACGCTCTGCGATGTCACCGCCGGCCGAAGCGTAACCGTAGATGTAGTCGTTCTTCAGCCGCTGGGTATCCCAGGCGGTGAGGCCCGCGAACACCAGCACGCCGACCACCGACACGACGAACTGCAGCACCGAGCTCGCCAGGAACAGGTTCACCAGGCTCGCGATGACGATGCCGATCAGGCCCATGAACAGGAACGAACCCATTCCGCTCATGTCACGCTTGGTGGTGTAACCGTAGAGGCTGAGCGCGCCGAAGGTCGCCGCGGTGATGAAGAACACCCGGACGATCGAGGTGTGGGTGAACACCAGGAAGATCGAGGACAGCGAGACGCCCATCAGTGCCGCGAACACCCAGAACAGGATCTGGGCGGTCGAAGGAGCGAGCCGGTTGATGCCTGCCGAGATCACGAACACCATGGCGAGCGGCGCGAGCATGAACAGCCACTTCAGGGGGCTGACGAACATCGCGTAGCCGAACGGCGTCAGGAACAGCTTGCCGACCCGCACGGCTTCCGGGGTCGGAACGTCCGTCACGGCGGCCATGTAGACGCCGAGGGCGGCAAGGCCGGTGATGGCCAGGCCGATGCTCATGTAGTTGTAGATGCGCAGCATGTAGGCGCGCAGGCCGGCATCGACCGTCGCGGCGTCAACACGCCCGGCGGCCCTGCCGAAAGGAGAAGCGTAATTGCGGTCTAGGTCCGACATGGTCGAATTCCCGTTGGTTGGTCCGGTCCGGCATGAGGGTCGCCATGCCGCCGGTTCGTCAAATTCTATCTCGGATACCGATGTCTGCCGACTAAATTCTGGCTCACAATCGGGGCTCCGAACCCATTCGATATGTGGGAAACTAACACATTCGCTGCAACCGTCCACGCGCGGCTGAATGTCGCCCTTCCCTGCAATCCAGACGAGCGGACGTGGTTAATCGCTGGAATCGTGCGATTTCGCTCCCGTGCCGCCGCCCGCTACCATTTGTCACAAATTCCGCAACACCGTGGCGGGCTTTTTGTTCAACGCCAGCAGGGTGCCGGCGAGCCCGAGGCCGACCGTGACGACCAAGGCAGCCGCGACCACGCCGGCTGCGCTGCCGCCCTGCCAGACGAAAGTGAGGGTCATCAGCCGGGTCACGATCATCCAGGCCGCGACGCTGCCGGCGAAAACGCCGAAGACCGCGGTGGCAAGTCCGATCAGGAGGTATTCGAGCGCATAGGCGCCGAGCAGCCGCAGCCGGGTCGCGCCCAGGGTCTTGAGGATCACCGCATCGTAGACCCGGTGGCGATGGCCGGCGGCGAGCGCGCCGCCGAGCACCAGGATCGCCGAGATCAGGGTCACCGCGCTGGCGCCGCGGATCGCCAGCGCCAGGTTGGTCACGACCGAGCCGACCGTCTCCATCACCTCGCGCACGCGCACGCTCGTCACCATCGGATAGGCGTCAGCGACCTCCTTGATGATCTTGCCGTCGCCGGCCGCATCGCCGCCGGCTTCCGTCAGCGTCGCGATGTGGGTGTGCGGCGCGCCCTTGAATGCGTTCGGTGAGAACACGAGGACGAAATTGATGCCGAGGCCCTGCCAGTCGATGCTGCGCAGATTGCTGATCTTGGCGGGGATGTCGCGGCCGAGGATATTGACCACGACCTCGTCGCCGAGCTTGAGGCCGAGTCCATCCGCGATCTTCTTCTCCATCGAAACCAGCGGCGGGCCGGAATAATCGGCGCTCCACCACTCGCCCTCGACCACCTTGGAGCCCTTCGGCAGCTCGGCGGTATAGGTCAGGCCGCGGTCGCTCTGCAGCACCCACTCGGAATCGGTGCTGGGCTTGAGCTCCTCGGCGCGGACACCACGGGATCCGACGATCCGTCCGCGCAGCATCGGCACGTCGTCGACTTTCGCGCCAGGGGCGATCTGGCGCAGGTATGTGTCGAACTGCTCGGCCTGCGTGCTCGGAATGTCGATGAAGAAGAACGATGGCGCGTGCTCGGGCAGCGCCGCCAGGAACTGCCGGCGCAGATTGCCGTCGATCTGGGTGATGGTGACGAGCACGGCGAGCCCGAGCCCGAGCGACAGCACGACCGAGGGCGTCAGCGCGCCCGGCCGGTGGATGTTGGCAATCGCAAGTCGCAGCATCGGCCATCGCGTGCGCGGCAGCCGCCGCGCGATGGTCATCAGCAGGGCGGCAACGCCGCGGAGCAGCGCGAACACGACCACGGAGGAGGCCACGAACACCGCGGCGATGCGCTTGTCGAAGGACAGCCCGATCACGACCGCGATCAGCAGCGCGATCACGACGGCCATGAAGACGAGATAGCTCCAGCGTGGCCGATGCCATTCGGAGCTGATGGTGTCGCGGAACAGCGCCGCCACCGGCACATCGTGCACCCGGCCGAGCGGCCACAGGCCGAAGGCAAGCGCCGTGAGCAGCCCGTAGACGAACGACAGCGCGAGCTCGTCGGCATGCACCGCCGGCACCACCGGCAGGGGCAGCAGCTTGCCGAATAGGCCGACGATCGCGAACGGCATGGCGGCGCCTAGTGCGAGGCCGATCACTGAGCCGATCGCGGCGAGCAGGAGAACCTGGGCGAGATAGATGCCGAACACGTCGCGCCCGGTGGCGCCGACGGCCTTGAAGGCCGCGATCACCTCGAGCTTGTGGTCGATATGGGCCTTGACGGCATTGGCAACGCCGACGCCGCCGACCAGCAGCGCGGCGAGGCCGACCAGCGTCAGGAACTGCGTGAAGCGGTTGATGTTGCGCTCGAGCTGCGGCGAGGCATTGGAGCGGCTGCGGACCTCCCAGCCGGCCTGCGGCGCGGCGTTGCGGGCGTCCGCGATGAAGGCGTCGGTGGCGCGCTCGTTGTTGGCGATCTCCGGCAGCTTCACACGATAGACCCAGCGCACCAGGCTGCCGGGTTGGACGAGCCCTGTCGCGCGCAGGCCCGCTTCGCTGATCAGGAAGCGCGGGCCGAAGCCGATGCCGCCTGCGAGCTTGTCGGGCTCGGCTTCGACGGCGCTGCGGATCTGGAACGTCGCAGCCCCGACGGTGACGCGATCGCCGGTCTTGAGCGACAGCCGCGCCAGCAGTGTCGGATCGGCGGCCGCGCCGAACGCGCCGTCGCGCTCCGCGAGCAACTCGGACATCGGCAGCGGCGGCGCCAGCGTCAGCTGGCCCAGCATCGGATAGGTGTCGTCGACCGCCTTCATCTCGACCAGGGCCAGCTTGCCCTCGGCCGAGCGCGCCATGCCGCGCAGTGTGGCGGCGCTCGAGACGGTGCCGCGCGAACGCAGGAAGGCGACTTCCTCCGGCTTCGCCTCGCGCTGAAACAGGACGAACGACACGTCGCCGCCGAGCAGCGTACGGCCTTCGCGGGCGAGGCCGTCGCTCAGGCTCGCCGAGACCGAGCCGACGCCAGCGATGGCCATCACGCCGAGCGCGATGCAGGCAATGAAGACGTAGAAGCCGCGCAGGCCGCCGCGCAATTCGCGCAGCGCGTAACGCAGCGACAGCGCGACGCCGTTGGGCTTCGCAAACGGTGCGGCAGCAGCACTCATGCCGGCGCCGACTGCGTGTCGATGCGCCCCGAACGGAGGCGGATCACGCGATCGCAGCGCTGCGCGAGCGAAGAATCGTGCGTGACCAGCACCAGCGTCATGCCGCGCTCGGCATGCTTGCTGAACAGGAGGTCGACGATCTGTTGTCCCGTGGCTTCGTCGAGATTGCCGGTCGGCTCGTCGGCGACGAGGATCGCTGGATCGGGTGCCAGTGCGCGGGCCAGCGCCACGCGCTGCTGCTCGCCGCCGGAGAGTTGGGTCGGATAATGATGCAGACGGTCGCCGAGCCCGACCGATTGCAGCTCCTGCGCCGCGCGCTTTGCGGCGTCGGGATTGCCCGCAAGCTCGAGCGGCACCGCGACATTCTCCAGCGCGGTCATGGTCGGGATCAGATGGAAGGACTGGAAGACGATGCCGACCTGGCGGCCGCGGAAGCGGGCCAGTGCGTCCTCGTCGAGGGCATTGAAAGGCGTGCCGTTGACCACCACCTCTCCGCTATCAGGACGCTCCAGCCCCGCCATCACCATCAGCAGCGTGGATTTGCCCGAACCTGACGGGCCGATCAGGCCGATCGTCTCGCTCCGGCCCACGCGCAAGCTGATATCCTTGAGGATGTGAACGCGTGCCGCGCCCGTACCCAATGACAGATTGACGTTGGAGATGGCGATGGTGTCGGCCGAACTGTCGGCGAGCGAAGAGGAAGAGATGCGAGTGTCCATGGTCCGGTCATATGGCAACTCCGCCCGCGCGGTCGAGAGGCGTTACGGATTGTTCATGCACATAGCCGTGTTGATGTTCGCTTTGATGACCGTCGCAAATCCGGCATGGGCTGAGGCGGCGAAACCGATCAAGCTGGTGGTTCTCGGCGATTCCCTGAGCGCGGGTCTTGGCCTCCCGGCCCAGGAAGCGTTCCCCACAAAGCTTCAAAAAGCTTTACAAGACAAAGGCATAGAGGTCGGCATGACCAATGCCGGGGTATCCGGCGACACCTCCTCGGGGGGCCGTGACCGGCTCGACTGGTCGGTCCCTGACGGAACCGACGGTGTGATCATCGAGCTCGGCGCCAATGATGCGTTGCGCGGCATCGATCCCGATTTGACCCGCACCGCGCTGACCGAGATCGTCCAGCGCCTCAAGGCGCGCAAGATCGCGGTGATGCTGTGCGGCATGCTGGCGCCGCCGAATTACGGCGCGGATTATGCTGCGCGCTTCAATTCGATTTATCCGGATCTGGCGAAAAAATTCGGCGTGCCGCTCTATCCGTTTTTTCTCGATGGTGTCGCGGCCGATGCCAAGCTCAACCAGGCCGACGGCATTCATCCGACCGCGGCCGGCGTCGATATCATCGTCAAGAATATCTTGCCTACGGTTGAGGCATTCCTTGGCACCATCGCTGAGCAACGGCGTTGAAAACCAGGCAGCGCTAACCGTAATTCCCAGGGTTTTACCGGAGTAAGGCGCGCGATGCTTCGCAGGGTCACACAACTGCGATAGGAATTAGGGTACCGGTGATTCGTCGCCGGCTCTAAAATTTGGATATGATCTTGCCCTGGGATCATGCCCAAGCATCGGGAGTGCGAAACGATGCCGCGTTTGTTCACTGGTCTGGAAATTCCGGCCGAGATTGGCCAGTCGCTTTCCAATTTGCGGGGCGGCCTTCCCGGCGCCCGCTGGATCGATCCCGAAAATTACCATGTCACCCTGCGCTTCATCGGCAATATCGATGGCATGTCCGCCAACGAAATCGCCTCGATGCTGTTTCGCGTCGACCGTAAGCCGTTCGAGGTGAAGGTGCAGGGTTTGCAGAGTTTCGGCGGACGCAAGCCGCGCGCGGTGGTCGCCACCATCGTGCCGAGCAAGCCGCTGATGGAATTGCAGGCCGAGCTCGAGCGCCTGATGCAGCGGATCGGCCTCGACCCGGAAGGCCGCAAGTTCATCCCGCATGTCACGCTGGCCCGGCTGCACGACGCCACCGACCGTGACGTCGCCGATTATCTCTCGCTGCGTGGCTATTTTCCCAGCAAGGCATTCACGGCCGAACGTTTTGTTTTGTTCTCGTCCCGCGCCTCAACCGGCGGCGGCCCGTATGTGGTCGAGGACGCCTACGAGCTGTGTGAGTAGCGAAGCTCTCGTGCCCCGGACGCTGCGCAGCGCGAAGCGGTGCGCTGCAGAGCCGGGGCCCATTACGCGGCGATAGACGAACGGTCCTGTACGAAACAGTCGGTCCCGGCTCTGCGCAGCGTCACTGCGTGCCGCAGCGCGTCCGGGACACGGAATGCATAGCGCCCCGCCCCAATTCACGGCTTGCAATTTCCGCTCATCTCTGGCGGTAAAGAGCATGCTCTCGACCCCCAGTTCCTCATTCCGCGAGGCCTATCAGGCCCAGATCGCGTCCGGCGCGATCGAGCCCGACGCTGCGCAGGCTGAAATCGCCGACGCCTATGCCGCGCTCGACCAGCGGCTCGCCGATTACAAGCCGCCGCGCAAGCAGGGCCTGCTCAGCCGCCTGTTCAGCAGCGACAAGGACGAGGCGCCGCACGGGCTCTACGTCCATGGCGAGGTCGGCCGCGGCAAGACCATGCTGATGGATCTGTTCTTCCAGCACTCGACAGTCGAGCACAAGAGGCGCGCCCATTTCCACGAATTCATGGCCGAGGTGCACGAGCGCATCTACGATTATCGCCAGGGCATCGCGCGCGGCGAGATTGGCGACGGCGACGTCATCGCGCTGACCGCGCATGCGATTTTCGAGGAGAGCTGGCTGCTCTGTTTCGACGAATTCCACGTCACCGACATCGCGGACGCGATGATCCTGGGCCGCCTGTTCGCAAAGCTGCTGGAGCTCGGCACCGTGGTGGTCGCGACCTCCAACGTCGCGCCTGACGACCTCTACAAGGGCGGCCTGAACCGTTCGCTGTTTCTGCCCTTCATCAGGCAGATCACCGACCACATGGACGTGCTGCGGCTCGACGCGCGCACCGACTTCCGGCTGGAAAAACTTCAGGGCGTACCGATGTGGCTGACGCCGGCAGACACCGAGGCGGACGCCGCGCTCGACCGCGCCTGGTCGAAGATGTCAGGCGGCGCCAAATGCAAGTCGCGCGATATTTCGATCAAGGGCCGCATCCTGCACGTGCCGTGCTCGGCCCACGGCGTGGCGCGCTTCACGTTCGCCGATCTCTGCGACAAGCCGCTCGGGGCATCCGACTATCTCAGGCTGGCGCACGACTATCACACCATCCTGGTCGACCATATTCCAGTGATGGATTTCTCCCAGCGCAACGCCGCCAAGCGTTTCATTACGTTGATCGACACGCTGTATGACAATGCTGTGAAGCTGATGGCCTCCGCCGATGCCAACCCGATCTCGCTCTATCTTGCCAATGAGGGCAACGAGGCCAACGAGTTCAAGCGCACCGCGTCGCGCCTGATCGAAATGAGCTCGGAATCCTATCTGGCGCTGCCTCACGGCCGCAAGGATTCCACCGCCAGCGGCTCGACCAAGGGCTTGGTCGAGACTTAAGTCCTATTTGCCAGCGCTGTCATTCCGGGCTCGGCGCTTCCCCAAGCCCCGGAATGACGAGGTTGCGCTTGAATAGGCGGCAAGCCCGACAATTGGGCAACCCGTGACTTGAACGGGGGAGGCGAAAGGGATAACCACCCGTCTCAGTTTTCCCCTCCTTACGTGTCTAAAGGACAGGCTCACATGGCGCGCGACAAGATTGCTTTGATTGGCTCCGGTCAGATCGGCGGAACGCTGGCTCATCTCATCGGCCTGAAAGAGCTGGGCGACGTGGTGATGTTCGACATCGCCGAGGGCGTGCCGCAGGGCAAGGCGCTCGACATCGCGCAGTCCTCGCCGGTCGACGGCTTTGACGCGCACTATACCGGCGCCAACTCCTACGAGGCGCTCGACAACGCAAAGGTCTGCATCGTCACCGCCGGCGTGCCGCGCAAGCCCGGCATGAGCCGCGACGACCTCCTCTCCATCAACCTCAAGGTCATGGAACAGGTCGGCGCCGGCATCAAGAAGTACGCTCCCGACGCCTTCGTCATCTGCATCACCAACCCGCTCGACGCGATGGTCTGGGCCCTGCAGAAGGCCAGCGGCCTGCCGCACAAGAAGGTCGTCGGCATGGCCGGCGTGCTGGATTCGTCGCGCTTCCGCTACTTCCTGGCCGACGAGTTCAACGTTTCGGTCGAAGACGTCACCGCCTTCGTGCTGGGCGGCCATGGCGACACTATGGTGCCGCTGGTAAAATACTCCACCGTCGCCGGCATCCCGTTGCCCGATCTCGTCAAGATGGGCTGGACCTCGCAGGCGCGCCTCGACGAGATCGTCGACCGCACCCGCAACGGCGGCGCCGAGATCGTCAATCTGCTCAAGACCGGCTCGGCCTTCTATGCTCCGGCGGCTTCCGCGATCGCGATGGCCGAGAGCTATCTGCGTGACAAGAAGCGCGTGCTGGCCTCGGCCGCCTACCTGAACGGCGAATACGGCGTGAAGGACATGTATGTCGGCGTGCCCGTCGTGATCGGCTCCAAGGGCGTCGAGCGCGTCGTCGAGATCGAGCTCGTCGGCAAGGACCGCGAAGCCTTCGACAAGTCGGTCGGCGCAGTGCAGGGTCTGGTTGACGCCTGCAAGAAGATCGCGCCCGATCTTCTGGGCCGCTAAACCCAACATTCCCCGCCGAAGATCGAAAAACCGGTCTTCGGCGGTTTCACTTCCGGGCCCGCGCTGCAACTCTTGTAGAGGACGGGGCGGGCTCCGGATCGGCAGTCCAGAGATCGATGTCAGAGAATCCGGGTTGCAGTTCCTGTGGTATATGGTATGCCAGCCACAAGACTGAGGTGGGCCTACGAGGTCACCGCCCGCGGGTTCAGGGAGCGACCATATGAATATCCATGAATATCAGGCCAAAGCGCTGCTGAACGAGTTCGGTGTCGCGATCTCCAAGGGCGTTCCGGTCCTGAAGGCCGCTGATGCGGACGCGGCGGCAAAGGCACTCCCGGGCCCGGTCTGGGTCGTGAAGAGCCAGATCCACGCCGGCGGCCGCGGCAAGGGCAAGTTCAAGGAAGCCTCGGCCGGCGACAAGGGCGGCGTCCGCATCGCCAAGTCGGCCGCGGAAGTTTCCGAATTCGCCAAGCAGATGCTCGGCGCCACGCTCGTCACCATCCAGACCGGCCCCGCCGGCAAGCAGGTCAACCGCCTCTACATCGAGGACGGCTCCGACATCGACAAGGAATTCTACCTCTCGATCCTGGTCGACCGCGAGACCTCTCGCGTCTCCTTCGTGGTGTCGACCGAGGGCGGCGTCAACATCGAGGACGTCGCGCACAACACGCCTGAGAAGATCGTGACCTTCTCGATCGATCCCGCGACCGGCATCATGGGCCATCACGGCCGCACCGTCGCGAACGCGCTGAAACTTTCCGGCGATCTCGCCAAGCAGGCCGAGAAGCTCACCGCGCAGCTCTACGCGGCCTTCGTCGCGAAGGACATGTCGATGCTGGAGATCAACCCGCTCGTCGTGACCAAGCAGGGCCAGCTCCGCGTGCTCGACGCCAAGGTGTCGTTCGACGACAACGCCCTGTTTCGTCACCCCGAGGTGCTCGCGCTGCGCGACGAGACCGAGGAAGACGCCAAGGAAATCGAGGCGTCCAAATACGACCTCAACTACGTCACCCTCGACGGCAATATCGGCTGCATGGTCAACGGCGCCGGTCTCGCGATGGCGACGATGGACATCATCAAGCTCTACGGCATGGCGCCGGCGAACTTCCTCGACGTCGGCGGCAGCGCCAGCAAGGAAAAGGTCGCGGCCGCCTTCAAGATCATCACCGCGGATCCCAACGTGAAGGGCATCCTGGTCAACATCTTCGGTGGCATCATGAAGTGCGACGTGATCGCCGAGGGCGTCACGGCCGCCGTTCGTGAAGTCGGCCTCAGCGTGCCGCTGGTGGTTCGCCTCGAAGGCACCAATGTCGAGCTGGGCAAGAAGATCATCCGTGAATCCGGCCTGAACGTGGTGCCGGCTGACAATCTCGACGACGCCGCGCAGAAGATCGTGAAGGCCGTCAAGGGAGGCTGAGGCCATGACCCAGGACCATCTCGCTGCATCATCCCCGCTGCCGGAGCACGCGCGTCTTGCCGCGTTCGCCGGTGAATGGAATGGCGAAGAGGTGGTCTTTCCGTCGCGGTGGACGGAGGGTGGAACGGCGACTTCTCGCGTCGTGGCCCACATGGATCTCAATGGCTTCTATCTGATCCAGGACTCGGTCCAGACCCGCGACGGCAAGCAGAGCTTCGCCACCCACGGCATCTTCACCTTCGACCGCGAAGACCGGACCTACAAATTGTTCTGGTACGATTCGCTCGGCTACACGCCGCCCTCGCCCGCCTCCGGCGGGTGGGTCGGCAAGACCCTGACGCTGGTGCGCGGCTCGCTCCGCGGCAATGCGCGCCACGTCTATGAAATCATCGACGACGATTCCTATTCGTTGAAGATCCAGTTCTCGCCGGACGCGGAAGGCTGGGCCGACGTGCTCACCGGCGTCTACCGCCGCATCCACTGACCTCTCACTCGTTAGTTTCGCGAAAGCAGACCTCATGTCCATCCTGATCGACAAGAACACCAAGGTCATCTGCCAGGGCTTTACCGGCAAGAACGGCACCTTCCATTCGGAGGCCGCGATTGCCTATGGCACCAAGATGGTCGGCGGCACCTCGCCCGGCAAAGGCGGCGCGACGCATCTGGGGCTGCCGGTGTTCGACACCGTGCGCGAGGCGCGTGAGAAGACCGGTGCCGATGCATCGGTGATCTATGTGCCGCCGCCGGGCGCGGCCGATGCGATCTGCGAAGCCATCGACGCCGAGATCCCGCTGATCGTCTGCATCACGGAAGGTATCCCGGTCATCGACATGGTCAGGGTGAAGCGTTCGCTGGCCGGCTCCAAGTCGCGCCTGATCGGGCCGAACTGCCCGGGCGTCATGACCGCCGGCGAGTGCAAGATCGGCATCATGCCAGCCAACATCTTCAAGACCGGCAGCGTCGGCATCGTCTCCCGCTCCGGCACGCTGACCTACGAAGCCGTGTTCCAGACCACCCAGGAAGGCCTCGGCCAGACCACCGCGGTCGGCATCGGCGGCGACCCGGTCAAGGGAACCGAGTTTATCGACGTGCTGGAAATGCTGCTCGGCGACCCCAAGACCGAGTCGATCATCATGATCGGCGAGATCGGCGGTTCCGCCGAGGAGGACGCCGCCCAGTTCCTCAAGGACGAGGCCAAGCGCGGCCGCAAGAAGCCGATGGTCGGTTTCATCGCCGGTGTCACGGCCCCTCCCGGCCGTCGCATGGGCCACGCCGGTGCGATCATTTCGGGCGGCAAGGGCGACGCCGGTTCCAAGACCGACGCGATGAAATCGGCTGGAATTACAGTGTCGCCATCTCCCGCGCGCCTCGGCCACACGCTTGCCGAAAAATTGAAAGCTTGATTCACACCTTCGTAATTTTCCGGGCGAAGTTTCGCAGCAAATAGGGTAAATGGTGCCTGTCGCGCTGGTCCTCTGCCGGGGAGCCCAGCGCCAGCGCCGTTTGTTATGCGCGAACCGAAATCGCCAGGAACTCAAGTATGTCTCGCCAAGACGCGAACGCAGCCTTTGCCCTCTCCTCCTTTTTGCAGGGCACCAACGCCACCTACATCGACGAAATCTACGCCCGCTACGAGAAGGACCCGTCCTCGGTGGATGCCGAGTGGCAGGACTTCTTCAAGAGCCTCAACGACCAGCCGGGTGACATCAGCAAGAACGCCCAAGGCCCGTCCTGGGAGCGCGCCAACTGGCCGCTGACCCCGCAGGATGATCTGACCTCCGCGCTCGACGGCAATTGGGCGGAAGTCGAGAAGACGGTCGGAGCCAAGATCGCGGCCAAGGCGCAGGCCAAGGCCGGCGATAAGAGCGGCGGCCTCTCCTCCGCCGACCTTCTCCAGGCCACCCGCGACTCGGTCCGGGCCCTGATGCTGATCCGGTCCTACCGCATGCGCGGTCACTTCCACGCCAAGCTCGATCCGCTCGGCATCGAAGCCCAGCGCAATCGCGAAGAGCTCGACCCGCGGACCTACGGCTTCAGCGAAGCCGATTTCGAACGCAAGATCTTCCTCGACCATGTGCTCGGTCTCGAATACGCCAGCTTGCGCGAAATCACCGCGATCTGCGAGCGCACCTACTGCCAGACGCTCGGCGTCGAGTTCATGCACATCACCAACGCGGCGCAGAAGGCGTGGATCCAGGAGCGGATCGAGGGGCCGGACAAGGAAATCTCGTTCACCCGCGAAGGTCGCCGTGCCATCCTGATGAAGTTGGTCGAAGCCGAAGGTTTCGAGAAATTCTGCGACACCAAGTTCACCGGCACCAAGCGCTTCGGCCTGGACGGTGCTGAATCGCTGATCCCCGCGCTCGAGCAGATCATCAAGCGCGGCGGCAATCTCGGCGTGAAGGAGGTCGTGCTGGGCATGCCGCATCGCGGCCGCCTCAACGTGCTGACCCAGGTGATGGGCAAGCCGCATCGCGCGCTGTTCCACGAGTTCAAGGGCGGTTCGGCCAATCCTGATGCGGTCGAAGGCTCGGGCGACGTCAAATATCACCTCGGCGCGTCCTCGGACCGCGAGTTCGACGGCAACCGCATCCATCTGTCGCTGACCGCCAACCCCTCGCATCTGGAGATCGTCGATCCCGTCGTGCTTGGAAAAGTCCGCGCCAAGCAGGACCAGCACGGCGATCCGCCGGATATGCGCATCTCGGTGATGCCGCTCCTGATGCACGGCGACGCCGCGTTCGCCGGCCAGGGCGTGGTCGCGGAATGTTTCGGCCTGTCGGACCTGAAGGGCTACCGCACCGGCGGCTCCGTGCACTTCATCGTCAACAACCAGATCGGCTTCACCACCTATCCGCGTTATTCCCGTTCGTCGCCTTACCCGTCCGACGTGGCGAAGATGATCGACGCGCCGATCTTCCACGTCAACGGCGACGATCCGGAAGCCGTCGTGTTCGCGGCCAAGGTCGCGACCGAGTTCCGCCAGAAATTCCACAAGCCCGTCGTCATCGACATGTTCTGCTACCGCAGGCATGGCCATAACGAGGGCGACGAGCCGGCTTTCACGCAGCCGGTGATGTACAAGAAGATCGCGGCCCATCCGTCGACGCTCGAGCTCTACGCCCGCCGCCTCATCAGCGAAGGCGTGCTGACCGAGGGCGAGGTCGAGAAGGCCAAGGCCGACTGGCGCGCGCGGCTCGATGCCGAGCTCGAAGCCGGCTCCGGCTACAAGCCCAACAAGGCCGACTGGCTCGACGGCAAATGGGCCGGCTTCAAGATCGCCGATCAGGAAGAAGATGCGCGGCGTGGCGTCACCGGCGTCGACATCGCCGCCCTGAAGGACATCGGTCGCAAGATCACCAAGGTGCCGGACGGTTTCCGCGTCCACCGCACGATCCAGCGCTTCCTAGAAAACCGCGCCAAGGCGATCGACGGCGGCACGGGCATCGACTGGGCGACCGGCGAAGCGCTGGCGTTCTGCACGCTGCTCAACGAGAACCACCATGTCCGCCTGTCCGGACAGGATTCGGAGCGCGGCACTTTCTCGCAGCGCCACTCGGTCCTGATCGATCAAGAAGACGAGAGCCGCTACACGCCGTTCAACCATCTCGGTCACGAGCAGGGCCATTACGAGGTCATCAACTCGCTGCTGTCGGAAGAAGCCGTGCTCGGCTTCGAATACGGCTATTCGCTCGCCGAGCCGAACACGCTCACCCTGTGGGAAGCGCAGTTCGGCGACTTCGCCAACGGCGCGCAGGTCGTGTTCGACCAGTTCATCTCCTCGGGTGAGCGCAAATGGCTGCGCATGTCCGGCCTCGTCTGCCTCCTGCCGCACGGCTATGAAGGCCAGGGACCGGAGCACTCCTCGGCGCGTCTGGAGCGCTATCTGCAGATGTGCGCGGAAGACAACATGCAGGTGGTCTATCCGACCACGCCGGCGAACTACTTCCACGTGCTGCGCCGGCAGCTTCATCGCGAGATCCGCAAGCCGCTGATCGTGATGACGCCGAAGTCCCTGCTGCGTCACAAGCGGGCGGTGTCGCGTCTCGAGGAGCTCGCGAAGGGAACGACCTTCCACCGCATCCTCTATGACGACGCCCAGATGCTGCCGAGCGAAGCGATCAAGCTCGTTCCCGACGAGAAGATCCGCCGCATCGTGCTCTGCTCGGGCAAGGTCTATTACGACCTCTACGAGGAGCGCGAGAAGCGCGGCATGGACGACATCTACCTGATGCGCGTCGAGCAACTGTATCCGGTGCCGCTCAAGGCGCTGGTGGCCGAACTGTCGCGCTTCAAGAAGGCCGAAGTGGTGTGGTGCCAGGAAGAGCCGCGCAACATGGGTGCCTGGCACTTCATCGAGCCCTATCTGGAATGGGTGCTGAACCAGGTGAACGGTGCGAGCCGGCGTCCGCGTTATGTCGGCCGCGCCGCCTCCGCCGCGACCGCCACGGGTCTGATGTCGAAGCATCAGGCGCAGCTGAAGGCGTTCTTGGACGAAGCATTGAGCTGAGAAGTTTTTACACCTCGTCATGCCCCGCCTTGTGCGCAATTGCGCACTGGGGCGGGGGATCCAGTATTCCGCGCCGCCCGTCTCTATCACGACTGTCACGGCGTACTGGATCGCCCGCATCCGCGGGCGCTGACATCTGCACCTATGTCCGCATTGGCGATCTCCTTAAGGAAAAGACCATGACTGAAATTCGTGTGCCGACCCTCGGCGAATCCGTCACCGAGGCCACCATCGGCCGCTGGTTCAAGAAGGCCGGCGATCCCGTTGCCGTCGACGAGCCCTTGGTGGAGCTCGAGACCGACAAGGTCACCATCGAAGTCCCGGCGCCCTCCGCCGGCACGCTGAGCGAGATCATCGCCGCCGATGGTGCCACCGTCGCCGTCGGCGCGCTGCTCGGCCAGATTACCGAAGGCGCCGCCGGCGCTGCCAAGCCGGCAGCTGCGCCCGCGAAGCCCGCGGCTGCCGCTCCTGCGGCCGCTGCTGCTCCCGCCGCGGCGAAGGCGCCACCGGCCGATGCGCCGCTCGCTCCCTCCGTGCGGAAGCTCTCGGCCGAGACCGGCGTCGACGCCTCGACCGTTCCCGGCTCCGGCAAGGACGGGCGCGTCACCAAGGGCGACATGCTCGCCGCGATCGAGCGTGCGGCCTCGGCGCCGACCCCCGTCAACCAGCCGGCCGCAGCGGTTCAGGTCCGCGCACCGTCGCCGGCCGATGACGCCGCCCGCGAAGAGCGCGTCAAGATGACCCGGCTGCGCCAGACCATCGCGCGCCGCCTCAAGGACGTGCAGAACACCGCCGCGATGCTCACGACCTTCAACGAGGTCGACATGACCAACGTCATGGCGCTGCGTGCTCACTACAAGGATGCGTTCGAGAAGAAGCATGGCTCGAAGCTCGGCTTCATGGGCTTCTTCACCAAGGCCGTCGTCCAGGGGTTGAAGGACATCCCGGCCGTCAACGCCGAGATCGACGGCACCGATCTGATCTACAAGAACTACTATCACATCGGCGTCGCCGTCGGCACTGACAAGGGCCTCGTCGTGCCCGTGGTGCGCGACTGCGACAACAAGTCGATCGCCGACATCGAGAAGGGCATCGCCGATTTCGGCCGCCGCGCCCGCGACGGCCAGCTCAAGATCGACGAGATGCAGGGCGGCACCTTCACCATCACCAATGGCGGCATCTACGGCTCGCTGATGTCGACCCCGATCCTGAATGCGCCGCAGTCCGGCATCCTCGGCATGCACAAGATCCAGGAGCGGCCGATGGTCGTCGGCGGCAAGATCGAGGTCCGCCCGATGATGTATCTGGCGCTGTCCTACGATCACCGCGTCATCGACGGCAAGGAAGCCGTGACCTTCCTGGTTCGCGTCAAGGAGAGCCTGGAAGATCCGGCGCGCCTGGTGCTCGATCTCTGATCGCTGATGCTCTGCGAGCGCCGTCGCCTTTCGCGACGGCGCCTGTCGAACTATGGAGGCGCGCGTGACGGATAAAGTCGTTGTCATCACCGGCGGCAGCCGCGGCATCGGCCGTGCGACCGCAATTGCCGCCGCGGCACGCGGCTTCCGGATCGTTGTCGGCTATGCCAGCAACAAGACGGCCGCCGATGAGGTGGTCGCCGAGATCGCGGCCAGCAACGGCAAGGCCATCGCGGTGAAATGCGACGTCGCCGAGGAAAGCGACATCCTGGCGCTGTTCAAGGCCGCGGACGCGTTCGGCACGCTCGGCGCGCTCGTCAACAATGGCGGTATTGTCGGGACCAGCGGCGTGCGCGTCGACGAGATGTCGGCCGAGCGCATCCAGCGTGTGATGGCGGTCAACGTCACCGGCTCCATCCTCTGCGCGCGCGAAGCCGTGAAGCGGATGTCGACCAGGCACGGCGGCCAGGGCGGCGTCATCGTCAATCTGTCGTCGGTTGCGGCCAAGCTCGGCGCGCCGAACACCTATGTCGACTATGCCGCGTCCAAGGGCGCGATCGATTCCTTCACCATCGGCCTCGGCTATGAGGTTGCCGGCGAGGGCATTCGCGTCGCGGGCATCCGCCCCGGCCTGATCGACACCGAAATCCACGCTGCCGGCGGTGAGCCCGACCGCGCCCATCGCCTGGCCCATATGGTGCCGATGAAGCGCGTCGGTACGGCCGATGAAGTCGCCAATGCCATCGTCTGGCTGATGTCGGACGATGCCTCCTACGTTACCTCAGCCATTCTCGATGTGTCCGGCGGACGCTGACGCGCCGCGGGGACGCTGACACATCCTTCAACGCTAAACTTACGGGACTTTCTCTCATGGCTACCTACGATCTCGTCGTCATCGGCACCGGACCGGGCGGTTATGTCTGCGCGGTGCGTGCAGCGCAGCTCGGCATGAAAGTCGCCGTGGTGGAAAAGAACGCGACGCTCGGCGGCACCTGCCTCAATGTCGGCTGCATGCCGTCGAAGGCGCTGCTGCATGCCTCCGAAATGTTCGAGGAGGCCGGGCATTCCTTCGCCAAGATGGGCGTCAGCGTCTCCGCGCCGAAGCTCGATTTACCTGCGATGATGAACTTCAAGCAGCAGGGCATCGACGGCAACGTCAAGGGCGTCGAGTTCCTGATGAAGAAGAACAAGATCGACGTGCTCAAGGGCGCCGGCAAGATTCTCGGCACGGGCAAGGTCGAAGTCTCCGCCGACGGCAAGTCGCAGGTCATCGAAACCAAGAGCATCGTGATCGCCACCGGCTCGGACATCGCGCGTCTCAAGGGCATCGAGATCGACGAGACGCGCATCGTGTCGTCGACCGGCGCGCTGTCGCTGGACAAGGTCCCCGGCAAGCTCTTGATCGTCGGCGCCGGCGTGATCGGGCTCGAGCTCGGCTCGGTCTGGCACCGTCTCGGCGCCGAAGTCGTCGTGGTCGAATTCCTCGACCGCATTCTGCCCGGAATGGACGGCGAGATCGCCAAGCAATTCCAGCGCATCCTGGAGAAGCAGGGCTTTGCCTTCAAGCTCAGTGCCAAGGTCACGGGCGTGGACACCTCCGGCAAGACGCTGAAGGCGACGATCGAGCCCGCCGCGGGGGGCGCTGCCGAGACGCTGGAGGCCGACGTCGTTCTCGTCTGTATCGGCCGTGTGCCGTACACGGAGGGGCTCGGCCTGAAGGAAGCCGGTGTTGCACTCGACAATCGCGGCCGCGTGCAGATCGACCCGCATTTCGCCACCAGCGTGAAGGGCGTCTATGCCATCGGCGACGTCGTCGCGGGCCCGATGCTCGCGCACAAGGCCGAGGATGAAGGCGTCGCGGTTGCCGAGATCATCGCCGGGCAGGCCGGCCACGTGAACTACGATGTTATCCCAGGCGTCGTGTATACCACGCCGGAAGTATCCTCCGTCGGCAAGACCGAGGAGGAGCTGAAGCAGGCGGGCGTGGCTTATACGGTCGGAAAGTTTCCCTTTACCGCCAACGGGCGCTCCAAGGTCAACCAGACCACCGACGGCTTTGTGAAGATTCTCGCAGATGCGAAGACCGATCGCGTGCTCGGCGTGCACATTATCGGCCGCGAAGCCGGCGAAATGATCCATGAGGCAGCCGTTCTCATGGAGTTTGGCGGCAGCGCGGAGGATCTCGCGCGCACGTGCCACGCGCACCCGACCCGCTCGGAGGCCATCAAGGAAGCCGCGCTTGCAGTCGGCAAGCGGGCCATCCATATGTAGGTCGCGCCCAGCGCCGAATCGGGCGGGAAACACATGCTACGCCGCCTGCTTCAACCGGTCTGGGTCCTGCTTGCGATCATCTTCCTGATCGAAGCCTGGCTGTGGGACCATCTCGAACCGATCGTCGCGCGGGTTGTCGCAATCGTCCCGCTTGCGCGGTTCAAGCAATGGCTGTCGGACCGCGTCGATGCGCTGTCGCCGGCGATGACGCTGATCGTGTTCGCTGTACCGATCGTCCCGCTGTTTCCGCTCAAGCTGGTTGGCCTGTGGCTGCTCACGCACGAATACTGGACCAGCGCGGTCTTCACCATCGTGTTCGCAAAGCTGCTCGGGGTCGGCGTCACCGCCTTCGTGTTCGACGTGACGCGCGACAAGCTGATGGAGATGGCGTGGTTCGAGCGGCTCTATGATCTGGTGCTGAAGCTGCGTGCCAAGGCCGCCGAGCTGGTCGATCCGATCAAGCGACGCATCAAGGAGCTGATCGCCGGCAACGGCGAAGGCTGGTCCTCCCGCACGCTCCGCCTGATCCAGCGCTTTCGCAAGAGCGTGCACGAAGCGCGTTGAGCGTCGCCACTTGTTCAGTGTCATTGCCCGCGAAGGCGGGCGATCCAGTATTCCAGAGACAGTGAGGCTAGAATCGAGAGGCCGCGGCGTACTGGATGCCCCGCCTTCGCGGAGCATGACAGCGGAGTATGTAGCGTCAACGCCTCAATGCAGATGCAGCAGATGCGGCGACCATGCGCCGAGCATGGTCATCCCAAGTCCGGCAAGCGACAGCAGGCCCGCGATCCAGGCGAGCGGCAGCATGCCGGTGATGATGGTGGCTGAGGCCAGCACGATGCCGATCTGGAAGGCGGCGGACGCCAGCTCGAAGTGATGATATTTCGCAGTCGCCTCGTCGCGCTCATGCTCGGCGTGCTTGGCCTTTTCGGCCAGCTGCTCGGTGCCTTCGCCGGTCTCCGGCTCGGAGCGGTAGCGCTGCGCGGTCTTCTGCCAGTCCTCGATCTGCTTCTGCACGGCCACCTTGTTGGCCTCGTCGCTCGCCGCGCCGAGGATGAGCTTGCCCTGGTCGGCCATGGTCTGCACCACGGTGCGGCGGATGCTCTTGGCCTGGAAGAACGCCCAGAGGTTGGAGGCCTCGACGTTCTTGCTGATCGATTCGGTCTGGGCGCCCTTGCCGAGCGTCTCGGAGATCGCCAGGAACAGCGCCAGAACCGCGATCAGGAGCGCGATCTTCTTGTTCGAGCCGGACGCGTGTTCGGCGTGCTCGGCATGCTCCATGCTTTCATGTGCGCTCATAAATCCCTCCTGCCTGTTTACCAACGATTGACCGAACTGCGCGACGGGCGCAAGTGGCAAGCCGCGATGGCCGTTGCAATTAAGGGTTTCGCGTCGGGGCTGATCTAGTCCTGTCCCATGACCACAGCGGAATTCATCGCAGCCTGCGTCTGGCCTTCCATCCTCGTCTCCGCGTTTGCGCTGCTGAAGGCCCGCAACACCGCGGCCTTTCCGTTCGTCGGCAAGATTGTCCTCGCGCTTGGCCTGACCTACATCGGCCTGTTGCGGTTTTATGACAAGAGCTCGATCATCGCAGTCAACGACGTCCATGTCGGCCTCGTTGTTCTGGGCCTGATTATCGTCGGCTCGCAGCTGCGACAACCTCCGCTGTACGGCTCATGGCGTGACCAGGCGAAGGCGTTCGCCTCGATGATCCTGATCGTGCTGCTCGGCAGCGGTCTTGCATGGTATGCCGGACGAATGCTGTTTCTCGATCACCTGACGTCCCGCCTTGTGATCGAAGGCCGTGTCGATCGTGCGTGGAGGTCAGGTAGCCGCCGCAAAGCGGACTATCTCGTTCGCATCGCGGGCCAACCGGTGAAGGTCACGGCGCCGCTGTACGAGCGGCTGGAGACGTTCAGGCCGATGGTCCGCGTCGAGGTCGGGCGCGGCTCGAACTACGTCTACGATATCGAGTATCTCGCCAACTGAGCCGCTATCGGCGCGGATGCGCGCTGGCATAGACTTCCAGCAGCCGCTCGGCATCGATGCCGGTATAGATCTGCGTGGTCGAGAGCGAGGCATGGCCGAGCAATTCCTGGATCGCGCGCAAATCGCCGCCGCGTGACAACAGGTGCGTGGCGAAGGAATGCCGGAGGGCGTGCGGCGTGGCGCTGTCGGGCAGGCCGAGCGCGCCGCGCAGCCGCTCCATCGCGAGCTGGATGATGCGCGGGCTCAAGGGCCCGCCGCGTGCGCCGACGAAGATCGGCCCCTCCGCCGGCAGCGGATGCGGGCACATGGAAGCGTATTCTTGCACCAGTGCGAGCACGTTCTGGAGCACCGGCACCATGCGGGTCTTGTTGCCTTTGCCCGTCACGATCAGCACGTCGCCTTCACCGGGACGCGGGACCTCGCGGCGCGTCAGCCCCAGCGCTTCGGAGATGCGCAGGCCCGAGCCGTAGAGGAGAGCCATCACGGCGGCGTCGCGCGCAAGAATCCAGGTCTCGCGGTCCTCGCCGGCGCGCTCGTCGGCGTCCGCAAGACGTTTGGCCGACGCCATCGGCAGCGGCTTGGGCAGGCTCTTTGCGACTTTCGGCGCGCGGATCGCCGAGAGCGCCCCGACCTTGCCCTTGCCTTCGCGCTCGAGGAAGCGGCCGAACGAGCGCAGGCCCGCGAGCGCGCGCATCAGCGAGCGGCCGGCAATATCGTCGGCGCGGCGCATCGCCATGAAGGCTCTGATATCGGTGGCCTCCAGCGCGCCGAAACGCTTTAGCGTCACTCGCTCGCCCCAATGGCCGCAGAGGAAATTCAGGCATTGCCGCAAATCGCGGGCATAGGCTTCCAGCGTCTTCGGCGACAGCCGCCGCTCCGCGCCGAGATGCGACAGCCAGCGCGTCATCTCCTGCGCGATATCAGGATCGGCGCTGGCGAGGTCGATTTGTGGGGCGGCCGCTTTGCTCATGCGCTCTGGACGTGGTGATTCCACTCAGTATATCGCATCACACTCGTTTATCGTTCGCTAAGGCCGCCTCAGGGCGCTAGCCTTGAAGCCCTCGGGTTCCGATTCCCCTCCATGGATCACACGTCGCGCAGCAACGCCGTCTCCGCCAACGCGACCCGCATGGTCGACGTGCTGGTGCCGGTCGCGCTCGACCAGACCTATTCCTACAAGGTGCCGCGCGGGATGGAGCTGAAGGCGGGCGACATTATTGGCGTGCCGCTCGGCCCGCGCGAGGTGCTCGCCGTGGTCTGGGCCGAAAACGCCAATCCTGATCCGCGCCTGCACAACCGCCTTAAGGAGGTCAGCGAAAAGCTCGACATCCCGCCGCTGAAGCCCGAGCTGCGTGCGGTCGTGGACTGGATCGCCAATTACACGTTGAGCCCGCGCGGCATGGTGCTGCGCATGTGCCTGCGGATGGGCGACAACCTCGGCCCCGAGCGGGTGCGCGCCGGCGTGCGCCTGGTCGGCGATCCGCCAAAACGTCTGACGCCGGCGCGGCAGCGCCTGATCGAGGTGCTGTCGGACCGGCTGCTGCACGGCAAGTCCGAGGCGGCCAGAGAGGCCGGGGTTTCGGCCGGCGTGATCGACGGCCTCGTCGACGAAGGAACGCTCTCGGTCGAGCCGATGCCCCCGCCGCCGCCGCCGCCGGCCCCAGATCCGGATTTCAGCCGGCCGGATTTTTCGCCGCTTCAGCGCGCCGGGGTCGATGCCATGCGCGCACTCGCCGCCAACGGCAGCTTTCACGTCGCGCTGCTCGACGGTGTCACCGGCTCGGGCAAGACCGAGGTTTACTTCGAAGCCGTCGCCGAGGCGATCCGCCGCGGAAAACAGTCGCTCATCCTGATGCCGGAGATCGCGCTCACCGGCCAGTTCCTCGATCGCTTCGCGCAGCGCTTTGGCGTGCGCCCTCTGGAATGGCATTCCGAACTGACGCCGCGCACCCGCGCGCGCAATTGGGCGGCGATCTCCGAGGGCAGCGCGCCGGTTGTGGTCGGCGCGCGCTCAGCGCTCTTTCTGCCCTACGCCAATCTCGGCCTCATCGTGGTCGATGAAGAGCACGACCAAGCCTACAAGCAGGACGAGGGCGTGCATTATCACGCCCGTGACATGGCGGTGGTGCGCGCGCATATCGCAAAGGTTCCGATCGTGCTGGCGTCGGCGACGCCGTCGGTCGAATCCGAGGTCAATGCGCGCAAGAACCGCTATCAGCGCATCGCTCTGCCGTCGCGCTTCGGCGGCCAGCACATGCCACATATCGAGGCCATTGACATGCGCCGCGAGCCGCCGGCGCGCGGCCGCTTCATCTCGCCGCGGCTGGCGTCCGAGATCAGGACCGCGATCGAGCGGCGCGAGCAGGCGCTACTGTTCCTCAATCGCCGCGGTTATGCGCCGTTGACGCTGTGCCGCGCCTGCGGCCATCGCTTCGCCTGCACCATCTGCGATGCCTGGCTGGTCGATCACCGGTTCCGCCAGCGCCTCGTCTGTCACCATTGCGGCTTCTCGATGCCGCGCCCGCAAACCTGTCCGCATTGCGCGGCGGAGGAATCGCTGGTCGCGGTCGGGCCCGGCGTCGAGCGCTTGCAGGAGGAGGCGGCGGCGCTGTTCCCGGAGGCCCGCACCATGGTGCTGTCGAGCGATCTCATCACCTCGATCGAGACGATGCGCTCCGAGCTGAACGACATCGCGGAGGGCCGCGTCGACGTCATCATCGGCACCCAGCTCGTCGCCAAGGGCCACAATTTTCCGCGGCTCAATCTGGTGGGCGTGGTCGATGCGGATCTCGGCCTGTCCAATGGCGATCCGCGCGCCTCCGAGCGCACCTGGCAGTTGCTCAACCAGGTGATCGGCCGCGCCGGGCGCGAGCAGGGCCGTGGCATCGGTTATCTCCAGACCCACCAGCCCGATCATCCCGTGATGAAGGCGCTGATCGCCTGCGACCGCGAAGCGTTCTACGATAGCGAGATCGATTTGCGCGAACGCACGCTCTATCCGCCGTTCGGGCGGCTCGCGAGCCTGATCATTTCCGCCGGCGACCGGCCGAGCGCCGAAGGCTTTGGCCGCCACCTCGTTGCGCTCGCGCCGCGCGACGAACGCGTTGTGGTGCTGGGCCCGGCGGAAGCCCCGCTCGCAGTGATCAAGGGCCGCTACCGCTTCCGAATCCTGGTGAAATCAGCGCGCGGCTTCGACCTGTCGGATTATCTGCGCAACTGGCTTGCCGCATGCCCGAAGCCGAAGGGCAATCAAAAGCTCGAAGTCGACGTCGATCCGCAGAGCTTTTTGTAAGGAGCTGCAAAACTCCCCGTCATTGCGAGCGCAGCGACTTGTCCGCCGAAGCTTTAGCGAAGGCGGAAGCAATCCAGAATCCCTCCACGGAGGCAGTCTGGATTGCTTCGTCTCTCCGCTCCTCGCAATAACGGCGGAAGAACAAACAAAAAGCCCGCCGTCCCCCAAGACGGCGAGCTTGTTTCAGGCGTCGCGCTTTAGGAGACGACTTCGGCAGTGACGCGGCCGACGCCGGCGCCGGTGAGGCCGATGGCACGGGCAGCGCCCGTGGAGAGGTCGAGGACACGGCCGCGGATGAACGGGCCACGGTCGTTGATGGTGACGATGACGCTCGAGCCGCCATGGGTGACACGCAGCTTGGTGCCGAACGGCAGTGAACGGTGTGCCGCGGTCATGGCGTTCTGGTTGAAGCGCTGGCCCGAGGCGGTCCTGCTGCCGGACTCGTTCCCGTAAAAGGAAGCCATGCCGGAGAAGGAACGTCCGGTGCCCTGCGACGGCGTCATCGATGCATTGGCGTTACGCCAATCGGAGGTCGTGTTGGCATCGGTCTGGGCGTGGTGGCGGTGATGATGGTGGGAATAGCGATGGTGATGGCGGGATTTGGCGGAAGCTTCGGTGGCAGTTCCCCCGATGAGAAGAGTTGCGGCAACGAAGGCGATCGCCGTACGCGGCCGGGTCACTGAGCCCAGCGTCTTCAAACAAAGCATATATTGGTCCCTAACTAGTATTGCCACATATGTGGCAAGTGGAGCCCCCGTAAGTTTGCGAGCGGGATCGCGTTTCGATTCCTAATGAGGCATGAATTTGGCAGTAAATCCGTTCTGTGTCGCCCTGTAATATCTTGTTACCGGCGGGGATATTCGGCCGACATTCCGTAATATTGGAATTTAACGATTTGTTAACCTCCATATTACTTACGAATACTGTAAAACGAAGTCATCGATTTCCGCATTTAGAATTCAGAAAGTATTCGGCGAGTGGAGCCGGGAGGGCCGGAATAACGCCTCAGCGATCCGTGTTCATGGCCGCTATGCGCTGAGGGCAGGAACCAATCGCCGGCCTCGGCTCAGGGGTGGGCTTAAGCGCTGTGGCAATTCCGCGGCATGCAAGGTCGTCGTCGCGTCGTCGTGGAGTGCGACGAACTGGCGACAGAACGCTTTAATTTGGCGTCATGTTGCACGTGCGCGCCTGCTATGTTAGCAAAGCCGCGATTTTAGCGAGCCCGGCACTTCCGTGCGGGGTCGAAAATCGAAGTCCCGCTTGAATTCCAAGGGCTTGGATCGCTAGGCGCCGCTTCGTGGCGACGGTTTTTCCCTTGCGAGTTTGACAGCAAAAAGAGCACGTCTGTGGCTGCAGAAGATACGTCCGTTTCCGGTGTGTCGGGCCGTTATGCAACGGCCTTGTTTGAACTGGCCCGCGACCAGAAAGTGGTCGACGAGGTCAAAGCCGATCTCGAAAAATTCGAGGGCATGCTGAACGAAAGCGCCGATCTGAAGCGCCTCGTCCGCAGCCCTGTGTTCGCGGCCGACGCCCAGTCCAGGGCCCTCTCGGCCGTGCTGGACAAGGCCGGCATCGCCGGCATCTCCGCCAATTTCCTGAAAGTGCTGACCGCCAACCGCCGCCTGTTCGCGGTGGCTGACGTCATCCGCGCCTATCGCGCCCTGGTCGCCAAGTTCAAGGGCGAGGCGACGGCCGACGTCACCGTGGCGGAGGCGCTCTCGGACAAGAATCTCGACGCCCTCAAGGTTGCCCTGAAGTCGGTGACCGGCAAGGACGTCGCGCTCAACGTGAAGGTCGATCCCTCGATCATCGGTGGCCTCGTGGTCAAGCTTGGCAGCCGAATGATCGATAGCTCGCTTCGCACCAAACTCAATTCGATCAAGCACGCGATGAAAGAGGCAGGCTGATGGACATCCGCGCCGCGGAAATTTCCGCGATCCTCAAGGACCAGATCAAGAATTTCGGCCAGGAAGCTGAAGTCTCCGAAGTCGGACAGGTGCTGTCCGTCGGCGACGGTATCGCTCGCGTTTTCGGTCTGGATAACGTCCAGGCCGGTGAAATGGTCGAATTCGAGAACGGCACCCGCGGCATGGCGCTGAACCTCGAAACCGACAACGTCGGTATCGTCATTTTCGGCGCTGACCGCGAGATCAAGGAAGGTCAGACCGTCAAGCGCACCCGCGCCATCGTGGACGCGCCGGTCGGCAAGGGCCTGCTCGGCCGCGTCGTCGACGCGCTCGGCAACCCCATCGACGGCAAGGGCCCGATCCAGGCCGACAAGCGCATGCGCGTCGACGTCAAGGCGCCCGGCATCATTCCGCGCAAGTCGGTGAACGAGCCGATGGCGACCGGCCTCAAGGCGATCGACGCCCTGATCCCGATCGGCCGCGGCCAGCGCGAGCTGATCATCGGCGACCGTCAGACCGGCAAGACCGCGATCGCGCTCGACACCATCCTCAACCAGAAGCCGCTCAACGCGCAGCCGGACGAGAACATCAAGCTGTATTGCGTCTACGTCGCGATCGGCCAGAAGCGCTCGACGGTTGCCCAGTTCGTGAAGGTGCTGGAAGAGCAGGGCGCGCTCGAATATTCGATCATCGTCGCCGCCACCGCGTCGGATCCGGCACCGATGCAGTACATCGCGCCGTTCACCGGCTGCACCATGGGCGAGTACTTCCGCGACAACGGCATGCACGCCGTCATCATCTATGACGATTTGTCCAAGCAGGCCGTCGCCTACCGCCAGATGTCGCTCCTGCTGCGCCGCCCGCCGGGCCGCGAAGCCTATCCGGGCGACGTGTTCTATCTGCATTCCCGCCTGCTCGAGCGCGCGGCGAAGCTGAACAAGGACCAGGGTTCGGGCTCGCTGACGGCGCTGCCGGTCATCGAAACCCAGGCCAACGACGTGTCGGCCTACATTCCGACCAACGTCATCTCGATCACCGACGGCCAGATCTTCCTGGAAACCGACCTGTTCTTCCAGGGCATTCGCCCCGCGGTGAACGTCGGTCTGTCGGTGTCGCGCGTCGGCTCCTCGGCACAGACGAAGGCCACCAAGAAGGTCGCCGGCAAGATCAAGGGCGAGCTCGCGCAGTACCGCGAAATGGCGGCGTTCGCGCAGTTCGGCTCCGACCTCGACGCCTCGACCCAGCGCCTGCTCAATCGCGGCTCGCGTCTGACCGAGCTCCTGAAGCAGCCGCAGTTCGCGCCGCTGAAGATGGAAGAGCAGGTCTGCGTGATCTGGGCCGGCACCAACGGCTATCTCGACCCGCTGCCGGTTAACAAGGTGCGCGCGTTCGAGGACGGTCTGTTGTCGCTGCTCCGCGGCAAGAACGTCGAGATCCTCAACGCGATCCGCGACAGCCGCGATCTCTCCGACGACACCGCCGCCAAGCTGAAGTCGGTGGTCGAAGGTTTCGCCAAGAGCTTCGCATAAGAACGGTCGCATGGCCGGGCTTCTTGTCCCGGCCTTCCGTGCCTCACTGCATGGAGACGAAGACGTAGATGCCCGGGACACGCCCGGGCATGACGACTGGGATAGGCTAGCGGCTTGATCCAAGGGATCGAACCGCCGGGGTGAACGAAGAATGGCGTCACTTAAAGACATGCGCGTCCGCATCGCCTCCACCAAGGCGACGCAGAAGATCACCAAGGCCATGCAAATGGTCGCGGCGTCCCGGTTGCGCCGCGCGCAGCAAGCGGCCGAGGCGGCGCGGCCCTATGCCGACAAGATGAGCGCGGTGATCTCCAACATCGCCAGCGCTGCCGCCGGTTCGCCCGGCGCCCCGGTGCTGCTGGCCGGCACCGGCAAGGATCAGGTTCACCTGCTGCTGGTCTGCACCGGCGAGCGCGGCCTGTCCGGCGCGTTCAACTCCTCGATCGTGCGCCTCGCGCGCGAGCGCGCCCAGTCGCTGATGGCGCAGGGCAAGGAAGTCAAATTCTTCTGCGTCGGCCGCAAGGGCTACGAGCAGCTCCGCCGCCTGTACGACAAGCAGATCGTCGAGCATCTCGACCTGCGCGGCGTTCGTCAGCTCGGCTTCGTCAACGCGGACGACATCGCCAAGAAGGTTCTGGCCCGCTTCGACAACGGCGAATTCGATGTCTGCACGCTGTTCTACGCGCAGTTCAAGTCGGTGATCGCCCAGGTCCCGACCGCGCAGCAGATCATTCCGCTGACCGTGGAAGAAAAGGCGGCGACCGCGCCGTCGACGTCCTACGACTATGAGCCGGAGGAAGACGAACTCCTCTCCGGCCTGTTGCCGCGGAACATCGCGGTGCAGATTTTCCGTGCGCTGCTGGAAAACAACGCCTCGTTCTATGGCGCGCAGATGAGCTCCATGGACAACGCCACCCGCAACGCCGGCGAAATGATCCGCAAGCAAACCCAGATCTACAACCGAACCCGTCAAGCCCAGATCACCAAGGAGCTGATCGAGATCATCTCCGGCGCCGAGGCGGTCTGACGCACGAACCAAACGACGGTCGTTCAAGTAAAGAATTTCGAAGGAGAGCTTCATGGCTACAGCAGCTACCCAGGTCGGTCGTGTCACCCAGGTCATGGGCGCCGTCGTCGACGTTCAGTTCGAAGGCCATCTGCCGGCCATTCTGAATTCGTTGGAAACCAGGAACGGCAACATCCGCCTCGTGCTGGAAGTTGCGCAGCATCTCGGTGAGTCCACCGTGCGCACGATCGCGATGGACGTGACCGAAGGTCTGGTCCGCGGCCAGGAAGTGACCGACACCGGTCAGCCGATCTCGGTTCCCGTGGGTGCGGGCACGCTCGGGCGCATCATGAACGTGATCGGCGAGCCGATCGACGAAGCCGGTCCGATCCAGTCCGAAGGCATGCGCGCCATCCACCAGGAAGCGCCGAGCTACACCGACCAGTCGACCGAAGCTGAAATTCTCGTCACCGGCATCAAGGTCGTCGACTTGCTCGCGCCCTACGCCAAGGGCGGCAAGATCGGCCTGTTCGGCGGCGCCGGCGTCGGCAAGACCGTGCTGATTCAGGAGCTGATCAACAACGTCGCGAAGGCGCACGGTGGTTATTCCGTGTTCGCCGGCGTCGGCGAGCGTACCCGCGAGGGCAACGACCTCTATCACGAGTTCATCGAGTCCAAGGTCAACGCCGATCCGCATAATCCGGATCCGAGCGTCAAGTCGAAGTGCGCGCTGGTGTTCGGCCAGATGAACGAGCCGCCCGGCGCTCGCGCCCGCGTCGGCCTCACCGGTCTGACCGTCGCCGAGCACTTCCGCGACCAGGGCCAGGACGTGCTGTTCTTCGTCGACAACATCTTCCGCTTCACCCAGGCCGGTTCTGAAGTGTCGGCGCTGCTCGGCCGTATCCCGAGCGCCGTGGGTTACCAGCCGACGCTCGCCACCGACATGGGCGCGCTGCAGGAGCGCATCACCACCACGCAGAAGGGTTCGATCACCTCGGTGCAGGCCATTTACGTTCCGGCCGACGACTTGACCGACCCGGCGCCCGCGACCTCGTTCGCGCATTTGGACGCCACCACGGTGTTGAACCGCGCGATCTCGGAAAAGGGCATCTATCCGGCGGTGGACCCGCTCGACTCGACCTCGCGCATGCTCTCGCCGCTCGTCGTCGGCCAGGAGCACTACGACACCGCGCGTCAGGTCCAGCAGGTGCTGCAGCGCTACAAGTCGCTGCAGGACATCATCGCCATTCTCGGCATGGACGAGCTTTCGGAAGAGGACAAGCTGACGGTGGCCCGCGCCCGCAAGATTGAGCGCTTCCTGTCGCAGCCCTTCCATGTCGCCGAAATCTTCACCGGCTCGCCCGGCAAGTTCGTCGACCTCGCGGACACCATCAAGGGCTTCCGCGGCCTCTGCGAAGGCAAGTACGACCACCTGCCGGAAGCCGCCTTCTACATGGTCGGCACCATCGAAGAGGCGATCGAGAAGGGCAAGAAGCTGGCGGCCGAGGCGGCCTAAGCTGCGAAGGGCGAGCAGGGAGTGGCGAATAGTCGCGCCGCTCCCGCTCCATTCGCAATTCGCTACTCACCATTCGCAGGTTTCCAATGGCCACCTTCCACTTCGATCTCGTCTCGCCGGAAAAGCTCGCCTTCTCGGGCGAGGTCGACCAGGTCGATATCCCCGGCGTCGAAGGTGACTTCGGCGTGCTGGCGGGACACGCGCCGGTCGTGGCCGCGATCCGGCCCGGCATTCTCACCGTGACCACCGGCGGCAAGCACGAGAAGATCATCGTGCTCGGCGGTATCGCCGAAGTCTCCGAGAAGGGCCTGACCGTACTCGCCGACGTCGCGACCTCGCTGGCCGAGCTCGACCGCGCGCAGTTCGCCGCGACCATCTCGGAGATGGAAGAGGGCTTGAAGGAGCACGAAGGCAACGAGCTCGATCAAGCCATCGCCCGGCTCGACCACTTCAAGAGCATCCAGCAGCAGCTCAGCAGCACGGCGATGCACTAAGCCCCGGTGCACTGCGCCGGGGCCCGAACTGAAAATTCCTGAATAAGTTCAGCGCTCGTCACGGGAGTGGCGGGCGCTGAAACTTTGTTGCACGGCGCCGCCGATAGCGCCATTCTGCGCCCGCGAACTTTGTTCCGGGGGCCGACCGCAGATGAAACGCAAGATCGCAGCGATTTTCGCGGCCGATATTGCCGGTTACTCGCGACTGGTTGCGGAAGACGAAGAGGAGACGCTGCGGCGTCTCGCCGCCTATCGCGAGGTCGTCGATGATTTCATTGCCAGGGCGGGCGGACGCATCTTCAACACCGCGGGCGATGCCGTGCTTGCGGAATTTCCAAGCGCAGTCGATGCGGTGCGCTGCGCGATCGACATTCAGGAATCCCTGCGAACCCGCAACATGGCCTATCCGCCGAGCCGGCAGATGTCGTTCCGCATCGGTATCACCATCGGTGACGTGGTCGAGCGCGACGGCGATCTGCTCGGTGACGGCGTCAATATCGCCGCCCGGCTCGAGGGCCTCGCCGAGGTCGGGGGCATCTGCGTCTCCCGCGCCGTGCACGAGCAGGTCGCCAACAAGCTGTCGGTGCAGTTCGCCGATATCGGCGCGCAGGAGGTCAAGAACATCCCGACGCCGGTGCACGCCTACATGGTGGCGATGCGGCGCGGGGACGGTAGCTACGCGACGCCGCAGATCAAGAAGGTGACGAAGGCTGAGGCCGCGCCGAACTGGATGTGGCCGCTGGTGGTCGGTGTCGTCTCCGTCGTCGCCATCGGCGTCGGCGGCTTCCTCTATTTCACCAAGCTCGAGACGACCAGGGCGCCGGCGGTTGCAGTGACCGCGCCAAGCCCAGCATCAAGTCCGATGCCCAACGCGGCTGCGGCAGCAGCGCCAAGCCCGTCATCCACCATGGCGGCGAAAGCGCCGATGCCCATGCCGGCACCATCGGCTTCACCGATGGCCGGCAAGTTTCCTGCCGACAGCGTCCCCTTCATCAACGAGCGCATCCGCAACTACCTGGCCGGCGACTATTCCGCTGCCGGCGACTACAAGGCGTTCGCACTCAATGTCGGCGGGTTCACCGGCGCGTCGTTGAATCAGCCGAACGAGGAAGCCGCGCGCAACGCCGCACTCGATCAGTGCCAGAAGCGCGCCGATGCCGCGCAGTCGCCGCGGCGTTGCGAGCTCTATGCAGTCGGCAACAATGTGGTCTACACGCACGGCAAACCGCCGATGCCGCCGCAACCGTTCGTCCGGCATGATGCCATGACCGAGCGCGCCTTCGCCTCGAAAGACTTTCCGATGGTGCGCGATCCCGCCAAGGTCCGGCTCGAGAACATGTTCGTGCCCGCGGCAAAATCCCGCGCGGTCGCGCTCGGCCCCGGCGGCCAATATTTCATGGTGATGGGCGCATCGTCCACCGACGATGCCGCGCGGCGTTCACTGGAATCGTGCGGTGCGATCGCCGGCGTCGCCTGCCTGGTCGTTGCGGTCGACGAGAATTTCGTCGTGCCGATCCCGACCCTGCTCCGGATCACCGGCTTCTTCCATGCGGCGTCGAACGCCTCGATCATCGCAGATGCGCGCGACGAGGTCGTGCGCAAGCTCGCCGACGGCATGGGCTGGAACGCCGTCGCGGTCGGCACCGCGGGCCGGCCGGGCCTCGGCCTCAAGGCCGCGGACGAGCAGACCGCCGTCAATTCCGCGCTCGCCGACTGCGCCAAGCGCGACAGTGACTGCCACCTCATCGCAATCGGCCCGTTCACGGTGGGACCGATCAACTAGGCTCACGCAAATTTCCGGGCAAAGTTCTCTAATGATTTCAACCCCGTTCTACTGTGCATGGGGTTGTTTTTCGCGTTTTTAGTTCGCGAACGGCGCAAACTGCTGCGCCACTGCGCTGTAGACGTGGCGGCGGAACGGCACCACGACATCGGGGACGCGGTCGAGCCGCTCCCAGCGCCAGGCGTCGAACTCGGCGGGCTGCCCGTTGCGCGGCGTCAGCGGATCGATCTCGTCATCCTTGCCGGTGAAGCGTAACGCGAACCATTTCTGGCGCTGGCCGCGGAATTTCGCCAGCCGATGCGTCTGCGGCCCGTCATAAGGCGGGAATTCGTAAGTCAGCCAGTCGGTCTCGCCGAGATAGGATGCGCTCTTGACGCTGGTCTCTTCCCAGAGCTCGCGCAGCGCGGCATCGCGCAAATCCTCGCCCTCGTCGACGCCGCCCTGCGGCATTTGCCAGTCCAGACCCGGCAGGATGATCTCGGGTCCGTCGCCCTTGAAGCGGTGCCCGATCAGCACGCGGCCATCGGCATTGAACAGCGCGATTCCGACATTGGGACGGTAGGGTTTTTCAGTGCTCACGCGCGGATCTCTCGTCGTCATTTCAGGCTGTGCATTAGAGCGTTTTCGAGCGAAGTGGATACCGCGGTTCGCGTCAAGAAAACGCGTCAAAATAAAAAACTAGAGCCCCGTTCCGATTCTATCGGAACGGAACGGCTCTAGCATCAACCTGGAATGGCGACTTGAACTAATCCTGCGCCAGTGCGGAAAATTCCTTCACCACGCGCTCGTAGACCGGGCGCTTGAACGGGACGATCAGCCCGGTCAGGTTCTTCATCGGCTCCCAGCGCCAGCTCACGAACTCGGCCTTGTGGCCGCCGCCGGGCTTTTCGACGTTGATCTCGCTATCCTTGCCGGTGAAGCGGACCGCGAACCATTTCTGGCGCTGACCGCGGTAGCGGCCCTTCCAGGTGCGCCCGGCGACCGTGCGCGGAATGTCGTAAGTGAGCCAGTCCGGAACTTCGCCGAGCCGCTCAACTGAACGCACGCTGGTCTCCTCATAGAGCTCGCGCTTGGCGGCCTCCCAATTGTCCTCGCCGGGATCGACGCCGCCCTGCGGCATCTGCCAGACATGGGTGTCGTCGACATGCTCGATGCCGCCGGCACGCCGGCCGATGAACACCAGTCCGTCCTTGTTGAGCAACATCACGCCGACGCAGGTCCGGTAGGGCAGATCCTCGTAACGCGCCATTCCGCCAGACCTCTCGCATGCTGTCGGTAAGGCTTAAGCAGGCCCCGCGGGCCTGTACCATACCAATCCGTTGATTTAGCTGGATTTTGATTTCAGCATCGCGGTTGTCAATGGCACCAAAAGGATACCTCGGTCGCCCAATGTCTTGGTCCAGGCGCCGATGCGTTCGATCGAAACCGGGAGGGCGGAGGCGGTGCCCACGGCCACCCCGCGCTCGCGCGCCGCCGCTTCGAGCTTGGTCAGGGCGCGGTCGATCTCGGCCGGGGTCGGCACCGCGTCAATCGCGATATCGCCCTTGCCGAACGGCATCGCCTGGCTGCCGGCCGCTTGCGGCGCGATGCTGCGGGGCGAGGAGCCGTCGTCGAAGAAGCCGAGGCCGCGCTTGGCCGCCTCGCGGATGATCGGCTGCATCGCCGGCTCCGTTGCGATGAAGCGGGCGCCCATGAAATTGGTGAGGCCGGCATAGCCCTGCATCCGGCTCAGATGCCAGTACAGGCGGTCCATGTTCTGGTCGGCACTCAGCGAGGTCAGCAGCGTCTGCGGTCCCGGATCGTTGTCGGGGAAGTCATAGGGCTCCATCGGGATCTGGAGGAAGATCTCGTGGCGCTGGGCGCGGGCGCGCTCGGCGAGTTTTCCTGGATCGGACCCATAGGGCGTGAAGGCCAGCGTCACCGCCGCTGGCAACCGCATGATGGCATCGGTGGTCTTGGCGGCGCCGACGCCGAGGCCGCCGATCAGGATCGCGACCACCGGCATCTTGGCGGCCTTGGCGCGGTCGGCATCCGCCGCATAGACGTTGAACGGCTTCAGATCCCCGGAAACCGCGGGGATCATGCCATAGCGCGATTTCTCAAGAAGTTTTGGGTCGATCCCGGCCATGACGGGCGGCGGTGCGGCGGCCGCCGCCGTCTCGCTTTTGCCGGCGGCATCGCCGCCGATCACCACGTCGTGGCGCATGCCGGTGGAACCGTCGATCATGGTGACGGTCTTCTGCTCGCCCGCCTGCTTCGGTGCGTCCTTGGTCTGTTGCTTGCTTTCCTGCTTGCTGTCCTGGCCATGGCCGGCCGCGGCCGGCTTGTCGTCGCCAGCCTTGTCTGCGGCATTGGGTTCGCGGATCGCGAGCCGCGTCATTGGCTCGCCGCCGAGCGGATCCTTGTTGAAGATGGCGAAGCCGGCAAAGGTGACCAGGAACAGTCCGAGCAGGACTGCGAGCAGCTGCATGGCCGTGAACGGCAGCCGCAGCCGGCGTTTCCGGCGCGGCTTGTCCCGTCCGAGCGGGGCGCTCAGATCATCGGCCGTTTCAGTCATGCGCGATCCCGAATCACTCAGCAATGACGATACCACGCCGGGGTCAAGCGGCGGCAGGCCGGGATAGGCCGGGGATATCAGGAGTTTCAAGCAAAAAGGGCGGCTCCGGGAGCCGCCCTTTTCGTCAGATCGCGATGCGCCGACCTAGTTCGCCGCTTTGGGCTTGTCGGTCGTGGCCTTGTCGCCGCCCGGCGTGGGCGCCGCGGACGCGCTGTTCTTGATGCCGTGGAGCAGATCGTCGGCGAGCTTGAGCGCCTTGTCGTCCTTGGCGTCCGGCGGAACGTAGGACTGCGAGCCGGTCTTCTCGTCGCCGTCGTTCTTGAGATGGCCGCGCAGCGAAGCTTCGCCCTTGGTGTCGGTGCGCGACTTCAGCTCGTCCGGCACGTCCTGCAGCACTTCGATGTCGGGCACGATGCCCTTGGCCTGGATCGACTTGCCCGACGGCGTGTAGTAGCGCGCCGTGGTCAGACGCAGCGCGCCGTTGCCGGAGCCGAGCGGAATGATGGTCTGCACCGAGCCCTTGCCGAACGAGCGCGTGCCGACGATGGTCGCGCGCTTGTGGTCCTGCAGCGCACCGGCGACGATCTCCGACGCCGAAGCCGAGCCGCCGTTGACGAGCACGATGACCGGCTTGCCCTTGGTGAGGTCGCCGGTATGCGCGGTCCGGCGCTGGGTCTCCTCGGCATTGCGGCCACGGGTCGAGACGATCTCGCCCTTCTCCAGGAAGGAGTCGGAGACGGTGACCGCTTCCTCGAGCAGGCCGCCCGGGTTGTTGCGGAGGTCGATGACGTAGCCCTTCAGCTTGTCGCCGATCTGATTCGAGAGGTTGGCGACCTCGCGCTTCAGGCCTTCGGTGGTCTGCTCGTTGAAGGTGGTGATGCGGATATAGGCGATGTCGTCGGCCTCGACGCGGGCGCGCACCGAGCGGACGCGGATGTTATCGCGCACCAGCGTGACGTCGATCGGATTGTCCTGGCCCTTGCGGATGATCTTCAGCTTGATCTTGGTGTTGACCGGGCCGCGCATCTTCTCGACCGCCTGGTTCAGGGTCAGGCCCTGCACCGCCTCGTCGTCGAGATTGGTGATGATGTCGTTGGCCATGACACCGGCGCGCGAGGCCGGGGTGTCGTCGATCGGCGAGACCACCTTGATCAGGCCGTCTTCCATCGTGACTTCGATGCCGAGGCCGCCGAACTCACCGCGGGTCTGCACCTGCATGTCGCGGAAGCTCTTGGCGTCCATGTAGCTCGAATGCGGATCGAGACCGGTAAGCATGCCGCTGATCGCGGATTCGATCAGCTTGGTGTCGTCGGGCTTCTCGACATAGTCCGAGCGCACGCGCTCGAACACGTCGCCGAACAAATTGAGCTGGCGATAGGTGTCCGCAGTGGCGGCTCGCGCGCTGGAGCCCATGAAGACCGCGCGCGGTTGCGTCACGAACAGCGTCAGCGCCGCACCGGTGGCCGCGCTGAGGAGGATAACTGAAGTCTTGCGCATCATCCGCGAACCTTCTCGCCTTCATTTGCGGCCCACCATGGGCCTGGATCGATTGGAGTGCCGTCTTTGCGGAACTCGACATAGAGCACAGGTTGACTCGCGTTCGTGGCGAGAATGGAGGCGACTTGAGAGGTCGACCCCATGGTCGCGACAGGCTCCCCCGTGAGCACGAATTGTCCGATGTTGACCGAAATGCGCTCCATCCCGGCGATCAGCACATGATACCCGCCCCCGGCATTGAGGATCAAGAGTTGTCCATAGCTGCGGAACGGGCCGGCATAGACCACCCAGCCATCACACGGCGTCGTGACCTGGGAGCCGGGCCGCGTCGCCAGCGAAATGCCCTTCTGGACCCCGCCGAGCCCGTCCGAACCGCCGAAATCCCTGATCTTGTTACCGTTAACCGGAAGAGGCAGGAGGCCCTTGGCCGCGGCGAAGGCCATCGCAGGGGTGGTGCGGGAACGATCCTTGAATGTGCCGGGGCCGGTCTTGGCGCTGGCGGCCGCGTTTGCAGCCGCCTTGGCCTCGGCCTGCTTGGCGGCCTCAGCTGCTTTCTCGGCCGCCTTGGCGGCGCTTTGCAGATCCTGCTCCATCTTGGCGATCAGCCCCTGGAGATCGCCGACCTGTCTTGAGAGCGCAACGGCGCGCGCGTTCTCGGCGTCGAGGTCCTTTTCGCGCGACGCCTGCTGACGCTGCCGTTCGTCGACCAGAGCCGCGAGCCGGGTCTGGTCGTTGCGCACCTTGTCGCGGTCGGAGGCAAGCTGGTCGCGCTCGGTCGCGATGGTCTTGCGCAAGGCCACGAGCTCGCCGAGCTCGCCCGCGATCTTCTCGGCACGGCCGCGCAACTCCGGCACCACGGCACCGAGCAGCATCGCCGTGCGCAGCGATTGCAGGGCATCCTCGGGCCGTACCAGAAGTGCCGGCGGCGTCCGCCTTCCGGCGCGCTGCAAGGCCGCCAGCACCTCGACGATGTCGGCGCGGCGTGAATCGAGCGAGCTGCGCATCGCCTGTTCGCGGCCGTTCAGCGATCGCAGCCGCGCTTCGGCCTCGTCGATCTTGGTCTCGACGGTGCGCACATTGGCGGCGGTGTCGATCAACTGTTGATTGAGCTGGGTGCGGTCCTGGCCGAGCGAGGTGATCTCGGCCTTGAGCTTGGCCTGCGCTTCCTCAGCGCTCTTCTTGCTGGCGCGCGCGGCTTCGAGCTCCTGCTCGCGCTGCTTGATCGCATCGGGCGCTACGGCCGCAGTCTGCGGTGCAGGCGTCTGAGCTTGCGCGAGGCTTGCGCCGGCAACGCCGGCGATCAGCAGCAGGTTGAAAATCGGCGCTCGCATCGCTTTAAGCAAAGGTGCTCGTTGTGGCGCGGATCACGCGCGGTGATAGGGGTGGCCCGCCAGAATGGTGGCGGCCCGATAAAGCTGTTCCAGAAGCATGACGCGGACCATTTGATGCGGCCAGGTCGCAGAGCCGAACGCGATCGCGAGCTTGGCCTTACGGCGCAATTCGGGCGAAAGTCCGTCCGCCCCTCCGATCATGAAGATAGTATGACCGGCACCCTCGTCGCGCCAGCGCCCGAGATGCCGTGCGAATACGGTCGAATCCAGATTCTGGCCGCGCTCGTCCAGCGCCACCAGGACCGACTTTTCGGGAATATGGGCGGAGATCGCCGCGGCCTCTTCGGCCATCCGCGTCGCCGTATCGCGCGCGCGGCTTTCGGGCAATTCGTGGATGGCGAGCTCGCGGAATCCGAGCTTGCGGCCGGCCTCGTCGAACCGCTCGAAATAGCGCTCGGCAAGCTCCCGTTCGGGGCCCTGCTTCAGCCGGCCCACCGCAATGACGGCTATGCGCATGATATGTTCAGGGTCGCGTTTTCTGGACCGCGCGCGATCTGCGCGCGCACGACGCTAGCATGCGCGTCAGCCGATTCGAAATCGGCCAGCAGCCTCTCAGATCGCCTTCGCCGCCCCTGGGCCCTGCGTGTACAATCTCTCGAGACTGTAGAACTCGCGGACCTCGGGTCTGAACACGTGCACGATCACATCGCCGGAATCGATCAGCACCCAGTCGCAATTGGGCAAGCCCTCGACGTGGATGTTCTTGATGCCGTTTTCCTTGAGGCCTTTGGCGACGTTCTCCGCGATCGCGCCGACATGCCGGTTCACCCGGCCGGTGGTGACGATCATGTAGTCGGAGTAGGCCGATTTGCCGCGAAGGTCGATGGTCACAGTCTCTTCCGCCTTCATGTCGTCGAGGCGGGAGAGGATCAGGCTCAGCGTCTTGTCGGCGTCGGGTTGCGCCTTCAAGGCCGCAGCTTTGGTCGATGTTTTACGCGTCGGCTTGGCAACCTTGGGTAAAACAGACTTCGGTGAAGCCGTCTTGGGTGAGGCTGTCTTGGACAATACAGATGTGGTCAGGGACCATTCCTTTCACTGTATCGCGAACGCCGAATCCGGCGCCCACTGGTTACACTACATCATGTGGGGTTAAGGGTTTCAATATGCCAGAGAGCCCGAAGACCGCATGGCGTTCGCACAATCTGACTCACTTCGTACCTTTCCAGCTTCCGTCCGGGTTCCGTAAGCCGGTCGACGAGAGATTCAGCTTCATTCCGGTCAGGAATACCCAGGCCGGGGCGGCCCGATCCGCAAGCAATGGCGCCTCATTCTCCGGCATCCGATAGCGCCTGAGCGCCTGGGCGGCGGGAGAGGCGAGGGCGCGAAAACTCTGCGGCGGACGGTCGATGACCGCGATCGGCACCTGGTCGGCGATGCGCCGCCAGTGCTGCCAACGATGGAATTGAGCGAGGTTGTCGGCGCCCATGATCCAGACAAAGCGCAAGCCCGAGAGGCGGCGGCGCAAGGTGTTGATCGTATCGATGGTATAGCGCGTGCGAATGACGGATTCGAGACAGCTCACCTCGATCCTGGGATCGTCGGCCATTTCGCGCGCCGCCTGCATGCGCGCGCCGAGCTCATGCAGCGCGCCGTTCTCCTTCAGCGGATTGCCTGGCGTCACCAGCCACCACACGCGATCGAGCTGGAGTCGTTTCAGCGCGAACTGGCTGATCGCGCGATGGGCCTGGTGCGGCGGGTTGAACGAGCCGCCGAGCAGGCCGATGCGCATGCCCGAGGTATGGGTCGGTATGGCCTGCGCGAAGAAACGTGGCGCGACGAAATTGTTGCTCAATGCCCCGCGCCCTGCGTCGTCTACGGCCGCGTCTGCCCGGTGCCGTGAACGCGATATTTGAAGCTCGTCAGCTGCTCGGCGCCAACCGGGCCGCGGGCATGGAATCTGCCGGTGGCGATGCCGATCTCGGCGCCGAAGCCGAACTCGCCGCCGTCGGCGAACTGCGTCGAGGCGTTGTGCAGCACGATCGCGGAATCGACCTCGCTCAGGAATTTTTTCGCAGCGGTCTCATCGGCGCTCACGATCGCATCGGTATGGTGCGAGCCGTGGTTCTGGATATGCGCGATCGCGCCGTCGACGCCGTCCACCACCTTCGCTGCGATGATCGCATCGAGATATTCGGTGTCCCAATCGTCCGCGCTCGCGGGTTTGACGCGCGCATCGATCTTTTGCACGGCGTCGTCGCCACGCACTTCGCAGCCGGCCTCGATTAGCATCTCAACCAGCGGCTTGAGGTTTTTACCGGCTGCGGCGCGATCGACCAGCAGCGTCTCGGCGGCGCCGCAGACGCCGGTGCGGCGCATCTTGGCGTTGAGCACGATCGATTTCGCCATGGCGAGGTCGGCGCTGCCGTCGACGTAAATGTGGTTGACGCCTTCGAGATGCGCGAACACCGGCACGCGCGCTTCCTGCTCGACGCGCGCGACGAGGCTCTTGCCTCCGCGCGGCACGATCACGTCGATGGCGCCATTCAATCCCGACAGCATCTGGCCTACCGCCGCGCGGTCGCGCGTCGGCACCAGCGTGATGGCAGCCTCGGGAAGGCCCGCTTCGCGCAGGCCCTGCACCAGGCAGTCATGGATCGCGCGGCAGGAGCGGAAACTGTCGGAGCCGCCGCGGAGGATCACGGCATTGCCCGACTTCAGGCACAGCACGCCGGCGTCCGCCGCAACGTTCGGCCGGCTCTCGAAGATCACGCCGACGACGCCGAGCGGCACGCGCACGCGCTCGATGGTCATGCCGTTCGGCCGTTGCCAGCTCTCGGTGACGATGCCGACGGGATCGGCAATGCCGCGCACGATGCCGATGCCCTCGGCCATGCCCTCCACCCGCGCCGGCGTCAGCGTCAGGCGGTCGATGAAGGACGAGGTGGCGTTGCCGGAGGCGCGGGCCTCGGTGACGTCCTCGGCATTGGCGGCGAGGATCGCAGCTGAATTGTTGCGGATCGCCCGCGCCATGGCCTCGAGCGCCCGGTTCTTCTGCTCCGGCGGCGCCAGCGCCAGCACGCGCGCGGCAGCGCGGGCACGGGTACCGAGATCGGTCATCAGCGCCTGAAGATCGGCATTGCCGTCGACGGCTTTGAGGGGGGCGGCCATGGGAGTTTCAACCTTCTGCTAAGGCAGTGTCCTAGCACGGAAATCCCGCTTTTGCGAAGGGCGGGGCGGGTATGGCTGGTCTCCCGGTGTTGTGCCACCTCGGCCACTGGCCCAGCTCCGACGTCGTGGCCGGGCTTGTCCCGGCCATCCACACCTTGCCGCCAGCAAGAAAGAACGTGGATGCCCGCGATAAGCCCGGGCATGACGGTTTGGGTGTCTGTCGGCCCTTACCCGCCCACCACCAGATCATCCCGGTGGATCATCTCGGACCGCCCGCTGATGCCGAGGATGGCCATGACATCCGGGGAGGAGCGGCCCTTGATCCGCTCGGCATCGTCGGCGTCGTAGGCGATCAGGCCGCGGCCGACCTCGCTGGTGTCGGGGCCGCGCACGATCACGGCGTCGCCGCGGGCGAACTGGCCCTCGACCTTGATCACGCCGGCCGGCAGCAGGCTGGCGCCGGCGCGCAGGGCCGCGACCGCGCCGGCGTCGATCGTCAGCGTACCCTTCGGCTCAAGCGAGCCCGCGATCCAGCGTTTTCGCGAGGTGATGGGATTGGCCGGCGTCAGGAACCAGGTGCAGCGGCCGCCATCGGCGATCGCCTGCAACGGATGCTCGATCTTGCCCGAGGCGATCAGCATATGCGTGCCGCCGGTGGTCGCGATCTTGGCGGCTTCGACCTTGGTGCGCATGCCGCCGCGCGACAGCTCGGACTCGGCGTCGCCTGCCACAGCCTCGATCTCGGAGGAGATGCTGTCGACGACGGGAATGAGCTTGGCGTTCGGGTTGTTCTTCGGCGGGGCGTCGTAGAGCCCGTCGATGTCGGACAGCAGCACCAGCAGGTCGGCGCTCGCCATCGTGGCGACGCGCGCGGCGAGGCGGTCGTTGTCGCCGTAGCGGATCTCGTTGGTGGCGACCGTGTCGTTCTCGTTGATCACGGGGATCGCGCGCCACTCCAGCAGCTTGCCGATAGTGGAGCGCGCGTTGAGATAGCGGCGGCGCTCCTCGGTGTCCTGCAGCGTCACCAGAATCTGGCCGGCGCCGATGCCGTGGGCGCCAAGCACCTCCGACCAGATGCGGGCGAGCGCGATCTGACCGACGGCGGCGGCTGCCTGACTCTCCTCCAGCTTCAGCGGGCCGCGCGGCAATTTCAGGCGGCTGCGGCCGAGGGCGATCGAGCCGGAGGAAACGACGAGCACGTCACGTCCCCCGCGATGCAGCTTGGCCATGTCGTCGGCGAGAGCGGCAAGCCAGGACGCACGCACCTCGCCCTTGTCGGAATCGACCAGCAGCGCGGAGCCGACCTTGACGACGATGCGGCGGAATTGACTGAGTTCGGGGCTGGTCATGTGTTTTATGTGCTGGCGCGTGTGGCGGATTGCTCAAGCTATGGAACGGCGGAGCAAACAAGCGGCGCCGCTAAGGCCCTGCTTTTGCAGCAGGACGATGGCCCGCGCAAGGCGCCGGCATGCTAAAGGATGAACGCCGGGTTGCCCCGGGCGGCCGTCCGGCTCTCATGCTGCCAACCATAACGGTGGAGGAAACCCATGGATCGCCGCAAATTCATGGTCCGGTGTCTGAGCCTGCCGCTGCTGGCGCAGGTGGGAGCGACGCGCGCACAGGCTGGGCTCACCAAGATCATCTTCCCGTTCGCGGCCGGCGCGGGCGGCGACACGCTGTGCCGGCTGATCGCGCAGGAGATGGCGCCGGCACTGCAGCGGACCATCGTGGTCGAGAACCGCACCGGCGGTGACGGCCTGATCGGCATCAAGGCGGTGAAGGGGGGAAGCCCCGACGGCAGCATGGTGCTGGTGACGACCGGACCCACGATGTACCTGCTGCCGATGGTCGAGACGATTCCGAGCTTCGATGCTGCAAAGGATTTCGTCCCGGTCTCGCTGCTGGCGCGCTTTGAATTTGCGCTGGTGATCAGCCCGGCGGTCGACGCTGTGGATTTCAAGTCGTTCGCGGCCTGGCTGAAGGCACATCCGGATAGGACCTCGTTCGGCGTACCCAGCAGCGGCACCATTCCGCATTTCATGGGCTCGAAGCTGGAGAAGGACCTCGGCATTCCCTTGAGCCGCGTGCCCTATCGCGGCAGCGCAGCTATCCTCAACGACCTCGTCGGCGGCCATGTTCCGTTCGGGATCACCACGCTGGCCGACGCGCTTGCGCAGCATCGCGCCAAGGGCGTGAAGATCATCGCGGTGAGCAGCGCGGAACGTTCGCCCTTTGCCTCAGAGGTGCCGACCTTGAAAGAGAGCGGCATCGATCTCGTCGCCGACGCCTGGTACGGCATGTGGCTTCCCGCCGGCAGCTCGCCGGAATTCGCAAGCAAGCTCGGCGCGGCCGCAAGCGCCGCGCTCGCCAAGCCCGAGGTGAAGGAGAAGCTCACCGCGATCGGTTTGATCCCGGTGGGCAGCAGCGCGGAAGGTCTGACCAAGGAGCTCGCCGCCAACACCGCGTTCTGGCAGCCGGTCGTGAAGGCGACGGGGTACAAGATCGAGAATTAGTTTCTGTTTGCGCTCCGCTCTCCGCCGTCATGGCCGGGCTTGTCCCGGCCATCCACGTGCACCCGCCACCTAACGCAAGACGTGGATGCCCGGGTCAAGCCCGGGCATGACGAGCTGAGAGAGGCTCTTTCCGCTCACTCACAGCTTCGCGCGCTGCGCGATCCCGTCCTTGATCGACGCCAGCTCCGCTTCGTCCCAAACACCGATCAAAATCCCGCCCTTCACCTGGAGCTGGTTGTCGGCATAGGCGGCGACCTTCTCGCGCGGCGTCGTGATGTGGTCGTTGGGATGCAGCGCCCAGTCGAACAGCTCGGCCTGCAGTCGAGCGATGACGCCGGCGCACTCGGGATCGTCGCCGCGATCCAGAAACTCTTCCGGATCGGTTTCGAGGTCGTACAGCATCGGGCGGAAGCCTGAGGCGTGGATGTATTTCCAGCGGCCGTCGAACACCATGAACAGGCGACAGCGTTCGATCGGCTGATTCAGCTTCAGCCGCACGTCCTGCATGACATAGTCGTATTCGGAGAACGCCACCTTGCGCCAATCCGGCGGACTCTCGCCGCGCAGCAGCGGCAGCAGCGAGCGTCCCTCGAGGATATGGCCCGGCACCTTGCCGCCGAAATAGTCGACGAAGGTCGGCGCGAGATCGATGGCTTCGACCAGCGCATCGTTGCGCGTGCCACGCGTCGCATCCGCCTCCTTCGAGGGATCGATGATGATGAGCGGGATCTTCGCCGACTGCTCGTGGAACAGATCCTTCTCGCCCATCCAGTGATCGCCGAGATAGTCGCCGTGATCGGAGGTGAACACGATCATGGTGGTGTCCAGCAGGTCGCGCTCCTCCAGGAACTTCATCAGCACGCCCATCTGGTCGTCGATCTGGGTGATCAGGCCCATATAGGTCGGGATCACCTTCTCGCGGGCATCGTCGCGCGCCATGTTGCGGGAGTAGCGCATGTCCATATAGGCGCCGAACACCGGATGCGGGTTCTGCCGCTCGCGCTCGGAGCGGATCACCGGGATCATGTCCGATGTCGAATACATGCTGGCGTAGGGTTCGGGCGCGATGTAGGGCCAGTGCGGCTTGATGTAGGACAGATGCAGGCACCACGGCCTGCCGTCGGTCTCGGCCTCGCCGATGAAATCCATGGCGCGTCGCGTCATGTAGGGCGTCTCGGAATGCTCGTCCGGCACGCGCGCGGCCTTGTCGGCATGCACGAGCAGCCAGCCGTTCTGGAGCGAGCCGTCCTCGGCCGCGCCTGAATTGGCCCAATGCTCCCAGGGATTGGGCGCATCAAAGCCCTGCTGGCGCAGATATTCGTCGTATTTCGGACGCGGCCGCCCCGTGGGATGCAGGCCGTCGTCACGCTCATAGGGCTCAAACCCGCATTCGGCGACGTGCACGCCGATCATCGATTCCGGCGGGATGCCGAGCGCCTTCATGCCTTCGAGATCGGGCGCCATGTGGGTCTTGCCGACCAGCACGTTGCGCACGCCGAGCTTCTTGAGGTGATCGCCGAGGGTGGGCTCGCCGACCCGCAACGGCCAGCCGTTCCAGTGCGAGCCGTGCGAGCGCATGTAGCGCCCGGTGTAGAACGACATCCGCGAGGGGCCGCAGATCGGCGACTGCACATAGGCCTTGCTGAAGAGCACGCCGCGCTTCGCCATGGCGTCGATGTTCGGTGTCTTCAGCGTGGGATGGCCGGTGCAGCCGAGATAGTCATAGCGAAGCTGGTCGCACATGATCCAGAGAACGTTCTTCGCGCGCGCCATGCGTGATCCCTGCCGTTTCTTGATTGTGGGATGCTGCGCTATCGAGGGCGCGAAGACAAGCTATTAGCGATGCACGCGTCTGCGGCCGTACATTCCAGCGTCGTCCTGGCCTTCGCCGGGACGACGAAAAATCAAACCGACCACGGCTCCGCTTCGGCCGCGCTCTTCGCTTTCGCAGACACCGGGCTCTCGCCGATCACATCCGCAAGAGCGCGCAGCGCTTCCTGCACGCCGTCACCGGTGACGGCGGAGAGCAGCAGCGGCGTCTTCTTGGCGGCGCGCTTCAGCCGCTCCTTCTGCTTCTTCAACTCGTCCGGCTCGACCGCGTCGATCTTGTTCAGCGCGACGATCTCGATCTTGTCGGTGAGCTGCCCGGCATAGGCGTCCAGCTCCGTTCGCACCGTCTTGTAGGCCTTGCCGGCGTGTTCGCAGGTCGCATCGATGAGATGAAGCAGCACGCGGCAGCGCTCGACATGGGCGAGGAAGCGGTCGCCGAGACCGACGCCTTCATGCGCGCCTTCGATCAGGCCCGGAATGTCCGCCAGCACGAATTCGCGGCCGTCGGCATTCACGACGCCGAGCTGCGGATGCAGCGTGGTGAAGGGATAGTCGGCGATCTTCGGCTTGGCCGCGCTGACCTTGGCGAGGAAGGTCGACTTGCCGGCATTCGGCAGGCCGACGAGGCCGGCATCCGCGATCAACTTCAACCGCAGCCAGATCCAGCGCTCCTCGCCGGGCTGGCCGGGATTGGCATTGCGCGGCGCGCGGTTGGTCGAGGTTTTGAAATGCGCGTTGCCGAAGCCGCCATTGCCGCCTTCGGCCAGCACGAATTTTTCGCCGACAGTGGTGAAATCGTGGATCATGGTCTCGCGATCTTCATCGAAGATCTGCGTGCCCAGGGGGACCTTCAGCACGATCGACTTGCCGTTGGCGCCATGGCGGTCCGAGCCCGAGCCGTTCTCGCCCTTCTGGGCCTTGAAGTGCTGCTGGTAGCGATAGTCGATCAGCGTGTTCAGGCCGTCGGCGACCTCGATGATGACATTGCCGCCGCGGCCGCCATTGCCGCCGGAGGGGCCGCCGAATTCAATGAATTTTTCGCGGCGGAACGCCACGCAGCCGTTTCCGCCGTCGCCGGAGCGGATATAGACCTTTGCTTCGTCTAGGAATTTCATGGGCCATAGGTAGGCCAGCCGGTCCCGCGCGGCAACCCGGATAGACCCGCAAATCGGCCGAATTTCCGCGATTTTGGGGCGTGCTTAACCCCGGGGACGACGTTAGTTGGGCCGGCGCCGGATCAGGAATTTCTGCGTGCCCTCCAGCACCAGCTCCTTGCGCTGGTTGAACACGGTGCTTTTGAGCGTCACCGCGCCGGTCGAGCGTCCCGGCACCAGCTCAATGACCTCGAGCGCGGGATAGATTGTGTCGTCGGCGAAGACAGGTTTGAGGAACCGGCTGGATTGCTCGAGGAAGCCGACCAGGGAGTCCTCGACCATGAACGGAAACAGGCCGGCGCCGGGTGCGGTGTGGATCAGCGTCTGGAAACCGTGGGCGAGCAGATGCGGCATGCCGCGGCAGCGGCAATACTCCACATCGTAATGCACCGGATGGGTGTCGCCGCTCGCGGTCTGGAACGCCGCGAACACGGCCGTGGTCTGCGTGCGGCTCGGCAGCACGAAGCGCTCGCCGACCACGAAATCCTCAAACCAGCGTTGCGCGGGGATCATGCGATGCCGGGCCGGGTCGAAGTCGGTCATGGCTAAGCTCTTTCCTGGCTCTCTTGTGAGACACCTGTCGCTACCGCGACGCGGAGAGTGCGACAATCCGTTCAATTCGTCCAACGCGGGCTTGTCGTGACGGCCTGCGTCATTACAACGGCGCTCGATGCCCCTGTTCAAGAATCTATCGGCCTATGACGAACGCTCGGCGCGCCTTGCCGGGATTGCGCTCATGGTGCTGTCGATCTTCATGTTCTCGTTTGGCGATGCCATGGGCAAGTTCCTGGTCGGGACTTATTCGGTGGGGCAGCTGCTGTTCCTGCGCGCCTGCGCGGCGCTGCTGCTGCTGTCGCCGTTGGTCTGGCGGCAGCGTCACCAGTTCCTGCATCTGGAGCGGCCGGGCCTCCAGCTCTTTCGCGTCGTGCTGTCGACGCTGGAAGTGGCGGCCTTCTTCCTTGCGACGGTCTACCTGCCGCTCGCCGACGTCATCACCTATTATCTCGCCGGGCCCATTTTCGTCACCGCGATGTCGGCGATCTTTCTCGGCGAGAAGGTCGGCTGGCGGCGCTGGACGGCGATCCTGATCGGCTTCTGCGGCGTCCTGATCGCGCTGCGGCCCTCGGCGCAGACGGTGAGCCTGCCGGCGCTGATCGCGCTTGGCGGCAGTCTTTCTTTCGCAACGCTGATGTTGATCACGCGCAGCCTGCGCAAGACGCCCGATATCGTGATGGCGTCGTCGCAATTCGTCGGCACGTTCTTGCTGGGCGCGGTGCTGTCGGCGTTCCACTGGGTGCCGCCGACATCGGGCAGCCTCGTGATCTTCGCGCTGGCGGGATGCGTCTCGGTCACGGCGCTGTTCTGCGTCAACCGATCGCTCAAGCTCGCGCCGGCCAGCGTCGTCGTGCCCTATCAATATTCGATGATCGTCTGGGCCGTGATCTTCGGCTTCGTCGTGTTCGGCGACGTGCCCAAAATCGCCACCATCGTCGGCGCCGCCATCATCATCGGCGCCGGGTTCTATATTTATTTGCGTGAGCGCGATCTGGGGCGCGGGGACGCGGATGTGAATCCGCCAGCGTGAACACAACCACGGTGTCGTCCCGGCCTTCGCCGGGACGACGGCGGAGAGCGTAGCCGCCTCCGCCTATCTCACCCTTCGCGCGCTGCTCCAGCTCTTCAGCGACGCCCACACGCCGCGCGAGAGACGGAAGCAGTCGACGGGCGTGGACGAGCCCAGCGCCAGGAAGCGATGCAGCTGGACGCCGCTCCACTGGAAGCCGCACTTCTCCAGCACGTTGCGCGAGGCCGGGTTGGTGACGCGCGCGCCTGCATAGAGATGATCGTCCTCGAACTCCTCGAAGAAGAAGTCGATCGCGCCGCGCGCGGCCTCGGTGGCAAAGCCCCGGCCCCAATGCTCGACGCCGAGCCAATAGCCGAGCTCGGCATTCTGGGGCGTGGAGCAGTCGATGCCGACCATGCCGATGGGGCCGCTGCCATGCTCGATCAAGAACACGGTCTCGCCGCCGGGCAGGGCGCTGGCGCGGATGAAGGCGATGGCGTCGTCCTGCGAATAGGGATGCGGGAGGCGCCTGGTGTTTTCGGCGACGCGACGGTCGTTGGCGAGGAGGGCGATGGTCCTGACGTCGGCGAGGGTCGGCCGCCGCAAGGTCAGCCGCTCGGTGGCGACGACGCTGGGTCTCGCCTCCCGCAAGGTCACGCTCGAAAAGTCCTGCAACATGTCCGGCTCCGTCGAAGTCACTAAAGTGAAAAGTGAGCACGCAAACGAAAGGGGAGGCCGGTTTCCCGCCTCCCCTGGAGCCTTCGATCTCTGTGATCTCAAGGACTCCGCCGGTTCGGTCTGGGACCCGGCGGACTCCAAATTTGATCCACCGTCTATTCAGCCGCCTCTGCGAGCGGGAGCACCGAGATGAAGGTGCGGCCGTTGGCTTTGGCCTGGAACGTTACGCGACCCTCGATCTTGGCGAACAAGGTGTGGTCCGTGCCCATGCCGACATTAAGGCCGGGATGCCAGGTGGTGCCGCGCTGACGCGCAATGATGTTGCCGGGAATCACAACTTCCCCGCCGAACGCCTTGATACCGAGGCGCTTGCCCTTGGAATCGCGACCGTTGCGCGATGAACCGCCTGCTTTTTTGTGAGCCATGGCTCGTCTCCGAAATCCTGAGTATTTCTAGATCAATTCCTTGACGGAATCATTTCACAATTTCTCACGCATCAATTCGTGATGGCGCGTGATCAATTATGCGGCGGCCTCTTCGGTGGTCGTTTCCTTGACGACCTTCTCCCGCTTCGGACGCGGCCCCTTGGTGGGCTTGGCGCCGTCCGTCAGGATCTCCGAGATGCGCAGCACCGTGATCTCGTCGCGATAGCCGCGCTTGCGGCGCGAGTTCTTGCGGCGGCGCTTCTTGAAAGCGATGACCTTGGGACCGCGCTTGTGGTCGAGCACCTCGACCGCGACGGAGGCGCCCGCGACCGTGGGCAGACCCAGGATCGGCGTGTCGCCGCCGACCAGGAGAACTTCATTGAGCTGCACGATCGAGCCGACTTCGCCTTCGATCTTGCCTACTTCCAGGACATCATCCGGAACGACGCGGTACTGCCGGCCGCCGGTTTTGATGACTGCGAACATCGTTGTTTTCCTTCGTGTTCATTCCCGGCCTCGCGACATATTGTCGGGGCCGGCTTTTTGTCAGTCGTTATGGGTTTATGCGAGTTTTGTGCGGGCGGGAGTTATCCCTTTGAAAACCCACGCAAAAACAAGCGGCGCGAGAAACGCCCCGCGCCGGTTGCGGGATTTATAGCCGCTGATCCCCGGGAGTCAAGGAAAAGCCGGCGAAAACGGCCCGGATTTGAAGCATTTGGGCCCGATCCGGCCCGCAGGCGAATTTCGGACCGCGCCGCAACCAACAGGTTCCCCCGCCGTTGTCCCGGCGAATTCGGTCACACGGGCAAGGGGCTTACCATGGCAACAGACGAGCTGGTCAAGACGACGACGGGCATCGCCCATCACGGCGCCGAGCGGCTGCCGTCGGTGGATATCGACAGCTTCAACATCGAGATGAAGGACGAGGACGGCTTCATCGGCGACCGCGCCAGCAAGGGCGCGTTCAGGGAGATCCTCGAGCGCTGGCGCAAGCCGCTGCGCAAGTCCGGCGAGGACCCGTTCGGCAAGGAGCCGTCGGACGAGATCAGCAAGAAGACGCTGGACGCCATCCTGGTCGGCGATGACACCGAGGCCTGGGCGGTGGTGCATAGCGCCATCGAGGACTTCGCCCAGGAGCTCGCTTACGTCACCCGCCGCTTCCTCAAGTCCAAGGCCTGGGCCAAGACCGAGCGCATCGTGGTCGGCGGCGGTTTTCGCGATTCCCGGCTCGGCGAGCTCGCGATCGCGCGCACCGAGATTATCCTCATCGCCGAGGGCTTCAAGATCGACATGCTGCCGATCCGCCATCATCCCGACGAGGCCGGCCTGATCGGCGCGCTGCATTTGGCGCCGTCGTGGATCTTCGAGGCCCATGACAGCATCCTCGCCGTCGATATCGGCGGCACCAACATCCGCTGCGGCCTGGTTGAGACCAGCTGGAAAAAGGCAAAAGACCTGTCGAAAGCCAAGGTCGTGAAGTCCGAGCTGTGGCGTCATGCCGACGACGAGCCGACGCGCGAAGGCGCGGTGAAGCGGCTGACGAAGATGCTGAAGGGGCTGATCACCGAGGCCGAGAAGGAAGGCTACAAGCTGGCGCCGTTCATCGGCATCGCCTGTCCCGGCGTGATCAACGCGGACGGCTCCATCGAGAAAGGCGCACAGAACCTGCCGGGCAATTGGGAGAGCAGCAAGTTCAACCTGCCGGCGAGCCTGCTCGAGGGCATTCCGCAGATCGGCGAGCACGACACCGCGATCCTGATGCACAATGACGGCGTGGTTCAGGGCCTCTCCGAGGTGCCGTTCATGCAGGACGTCGATCGCTGGGGCGTGCTCACCATCGGCACCGGCCTCGGCAATGCCCGCTTCACCAACCGCCGCAAGGACAACGGCAAGGACAAAGACAAAGACCGCGATTCTACGGAGAACGGGAAGAAAAAGGCCAAGTCCGACAAGGAGTAACCTTGACTGGTTAGGTTAAGGACCGGATTGCGTTGCGGTGCACCGCCCGCACGCTACGGTCGAAACCGTCGCCTCACCTGGCCGGCGAAGCCGCCCTTCCCAGCCAGTATTTCAATGAGCGGCACCGGGACCGCCAGTGTTTACCGCGTCTGGCGGTCCCACCCCGCCTTTTGCGGGTACCAGTGTTTCGGCACCGACGTGCCGCATCGGGCTCGCGCCGGGTCAGTGGCGAACGGCTCAGGCCCATTCCCGCGCAAACCGCCGCCGAAATCCGCGATCGCCCCCGATCATCACCGTGACTCGTGGGTCCAGCCGGAAAACCGGCCCGATTTTCGCCCTCGCAAGCCTTGTCTGGCCCGCCATCCTCGCCTATTAACGCCCGAACCACAGGGGCCATGCTCCTTACTTGGCGCCTTCAGGAGAGGTGGCAGAGTGGTCGAATGCACCGCACTCGAAATGCGGCATAGGTGCAAGCCTATCGGGGGTTCGAATCCCTCCCTCTCCGCCAACATCATCCGTGTCCGGCCCGAAGACATGGGTAACGGAACGTACCTAAGACATGGGTGACAGCCTCGTGCCGAACGGGTTGTCGAGAGGTTGCAGGGTTTTCTGCTCCAGGTC
>NZ_JBHTFN010000006.1:0-55097 GCF_042666195.1 Bradyrhizobium sp. GCM10028915 | reverse complement strand
GCGCTCATCGCCTGCGCCCGCAAGCTCCTGATCTACGCCAATACTGTCGTGCAACGGGGCACGCCCTGGATCGAAAAAGCCGCCTAGCCTTTAATGGTTGCTACAACACCTCGCGAACGGCGAAGCTACCCCGCCGGCGCGATACTCGGTGCCAGGATCACCTCGAGATGCTCGGGGCGATCGCGGTTGGCGTCGGCGAGATAGTCGTCGGCGACCTTGCGCAGGCGCCGGCTGAGTTCGGCGGAGACGCTGATGCTGTCGAGCTTGGTGTTCTCGTGCACGATGGCAAGGATGGCGTTGATGTGGTGCGTGAACAGCTCGGCCGGTACCTTTTCGAGATCGGGCGCGTGCTCGATGACGCGGCACAGGCTCTCGGCTACGCCCGCCGCCGCCGGATAGCCGAAAGTCGCGGCATCGCCCTTGATGTCGTGCGCGGCGCGAAACAACTCGTCGCGCCTGTCCTTGCTGAAGCCGTCGTGCCGGATGGCGACGTAGGCGGCCGACAGCCGGTTGATCTCGGTCGCCATCCAGTCCTTGAACTCGCCAGCAAGGCCCGCGAGCGCCTGTTCGGCGCGGCCGATCGGATCGTCCATGTCTTTGTCTTCGACGCGGCGCAGGACCGACCGCAGCGGGTTGGGCTGCGTGATGATTTGATGCGTGGCGAAGGCCGTGATCTCGATGTCTCTTGCGCTGTTCTTCGCCATGATATCGGCCTCGATCGTGAGAGACGTTGCGCTAGATGGAGGAGCGGGCCTTGTCGAGCAGCGAGGGCTGCTGCAGCACCTCGTGCTTTTCGCCGACGCGGCGCTCGGGGCCCATATAGGCTGAGTTGATGTTGCGGCGGCGGTCCGGGCCGAAATAGGTCTTGGTCTTGATGAAGGGGCGGGGACTGGCGACCACGTTGAGGATGCGCTGGTAGAGCCCCTTGGCCGAGATCGGCTTGGCCAGAAATTCGGTGACGCCGGCATCGCGCGCCACCGTGACGCGGCGCTTCTCGGAATGGCCGGTCAGCATGATGATCGGCGCGTAGGGATTGCCCTTGGATTCCGGCTGCCGGATCATCTGCGCCAGCTCGAGCCCATCGAAGATCGGCATCGCCCAGTCGGTGATGACGATGTCGGGCACGTAATGGCTGTACATTTCCAGCGCCGTGGCCCCGTCCTCGGCCTCGTAGACTTCACGCGCGCCAAAGGAATGCAGCAGCGTCCGCAGGATGCGGCGCATGTGCGGATTGTCGTCGCAGACGAGGAAACGCAGCTTGTTGAAATCGATGCGGAACATGGAGCCCGGGCCGAAGTGGTCAACTTTCGTTAACCATATCTCGCCGGGGGTTAATGAAGGGTTGCGATCGGCAGTCCGGCGGGCGGCTCAGGAGCCGAACTGTTCGCGCAGAATGCGCTCTTCCAGGCTGTGACCGGGGTCGAACAGCATGCGCATCGAGATGGTCTTGTCGGACAGCACCTCGACGCGGCGAACATCGCGCACCTCGTCGTGGTCGGCGACCGCCGCCACGGGGCGCTTGTCGCCCTCCAGCACCTCAATCACGACATAAGCCGTGTTCGGCAGCAGCGCGCCGCGCCAGCGTCGTGGGCGGAAGGCGCTGATCGGCGTCAGCGCCAGCAGCGCGGCGTTGATCGGCAGGATCGGTCCTTGGGCGGACAGATTGTAGGCGGTCGAGCCGGCTGGCGTTGCCACCATGATGCCGTCGGCGATCAGCTCGGACATGCGCTCGCGCTCGTCGATCAGGATCCGCAGGCGCGCGGCCTGGTAGGTCTGCCGGAACAGGGCGACCTCGTTGATGGCGTGATGCAGGTGGACGCGGTCGTTGGCATCGGTCGCGCGCATCAGGAGGGGGTGGATTTCTGATTCCTGCGCGGCCTCGAGACGGGCTCGAAGATCGACGGTCGAGTACTCGTTCATCAGGAAGCCGACGGTGCCGCGGTGCATGCCGTAGATCGGCTTGCCCGTATGCATGTGCTGATGCAGCGTCTGAAGCATGAGCCCGTCGCCGCCGAGTGCGACCACGATGTCGGCGTCCTTCGGATCGCAATTGCCGAAGTCCCTGGTGAGCTGGCCGAAGGCGGCTTGCGCCTCGCTGCTCGGGCTGGCGACGAAGGCGATCCGGTCGTATCGCGCTGGCTTGGTCATGGTTTCCGGGCAGGGCCGCTGGCTCGAGAAAGTTCCGCCGGGCTCGTCTAACGATCTCGACCCCGATTGTCGAGGATGACCACCCTTCACAGCAGTCCGGCAACTGCCCATTCCGATTTGAGGATGAAACCGGGTCGATTTGTGGCCCACCGGGCTCTTCAGGCGCCGCCGGAGCCATGATCCCCCAAACCGTCGCAATTCCGCGCTAGCCTTGCGGTCCGCACCGGTGGTCGTCGCCGGGCAGGGAGAACGACCATGAATATGAATATGCCGGTGCTCCGCCGTGCGACCCTCGTGCTGGCGGTATCGGCATTCGCGCTCGCAGGATTGGCGCGCGCCGACGATCCGCCGCAGCCGCGCGCCGAGGCGGCAGCGCCAGCCGGACAGAAGGGCGGGCGCGGCGGCGCACAAAGCGCGTCACAGAATGCATCGCCATCCGCCGAGCCGCACCGTCTTCCGTCGGATTCGACCACGAAGCAGACACTCGATCTTCCCGGCCGCAGCCTCAATTTCGCAGCGACCGCTGGTTCGATCCGCGTGTTCGACGGCAAGGGTGAGCCGGTGGCCGACATCGCCTATACATCCTATGAGCTCGACGGCGCAGACCGTGCGACGCGCCCGGTGACCTTCCTGTTCAACGGCGGGCCCGGTGCGTCGTCGGCATGGCTCCAGTTCGGCGCGGCCGGGCCGTGGCGGCTGCCGCTCGATGGCGAAGCGCTGTCGCCGTCCGCCTCGCCCGAGGTGAAGCCGAACGCGGAGACCTGGCTCGATTTCACCGATCTCGTCTTCATCGACCCCGTCAGCACCGGCTACAGCCGCTTCGTCGCGACCGGCGATGACGCGCGCAAATCGCTCTACTCCGTCGACGGCGACGTCAATTCGATCGCGTTGGTGATCCGCCGCTGGCTCGAGAAGCACGACCGGCTGACCTCGCCGAAATACGTCGCCGGCGAAAGCTATGGCGGCATTCGCGGGCCGAAGGTGGTGCGCCAGTTGCAGCTCCAGCACGGCGTCGGCGTCAGGGGATTGATCCTGGTGTCGCCGCTCCTGGACTTCCGCGAATTCACCGGCACCAGCCTCCTGCAATATGTCGCGACGCTGCCGAGCTATGTGGCGGTGGCGCGCGCGGCGAAAGGCCCGGTCAAGCGCGCCGATCTCGCCGACGTCGAGGCTTACGCGCGCGGCCAATTCCTGGCCGACCTCGTCAAGGGCGAGGCGGACAAGGAGGCCACCAATCGTCTTGCCGACAAGGTCGCCGAGCTCACCGGCATCGACCAGGCGGTGAGCCGTCGGCTTGCCGGCCGCTTCGACGTCGGCGAATTCCGCCGCGAATTCGACCGCAAGAACGGCAAGGTGACGGGGCGCTACGATGGCTCGGTACGCGGCCTTGATCCCTATCCGGATTCGAGCAGCTCGCGGTTCGGTGATCCCTCCGGCGATGCGCTGCAGGCGCCGCTGACGAGTGCGGCGGTTGACCTGCTGACACACAAGCTCAACTGGCGGCCCGATGGCTCCTACGAGGTGTTGAACGGCGCCGTCGAGGGTCATTGGGATTTCGGCCGCGGCATCAATCCGCCGCAATCAGTCTCCGAGCTGCGACAGATCCTTGCCACGGATGCGAAGCTGAACGTGCTGGTCGCGCACGGCCTGTTCGATCTCGCCACCCCCTATTTCGGATCGAAGCGGGTGCTCGACCAGTTGCCGGCCTTCGCAACGCAGCGGGTCAAGTTCGTGGTCTATCCCGGCGGCCACATGTTCTATTCGCACGACGGCTCGCGGCAGGCCCTTCGAAGCGAGGTCGAGACGCTCATTCGGGAGTAGCCCGCCGCTTGCGCGGCTTGTATCGCCGCGCGATCTCGCGGGCTACGACGGCCGCAGGCTTGATATTGGCGCCCGCGATCCAGACGTCACTGACCTTGCCGCGCTTGTCGCGGACGCGGCGGACCGGCTCGCCGTGGCTGGAGTAGCCGGCGGCCCAGGCGAGCTTGCCGGTGTCGCGGCCGGTGACCTCGATCTCGGCGGCGTCCATGAACGGGTTGTTGAACTGGGGATTGGCGACCAGCACGCGGTTGCCGACCGGCACGAGGTCGTTCGCGCCCCAGATCGTCCACCAACGGCCGGTCCAGTCGCGCACGCGGCGGTCGGGTGCACCACGGGACTGGAAGACGCGCAGGATCTGCATCGCGCCGTCCATCCAGAACGGGGCCGCGCCGTCGATGGAGTTGCTGAGGATGCTGATCGCGAGCTCGCAAGCGGGGATGGAGCAGGTCCTGGAGATGTAACCTTGAAAGCCGCCGCCATGGCCCAACCAATCCCAGCCGTCGGTTTTGCCGGCGTTGACGCCGAGGCCGTAATAGGCCTCGAAGCTTTGCGGCACGCGCCAATGGTTTCGCGTCATCTCGCGGCGGCTTGCGACCGATAGCACGCTCTTTTTCGCATTGGGCGCGAGCTGCGCGTAGAAGCGGGCGGTATCGGCGGCGGTCGCGATGAAGCCGGCGGCGGAGGCCATCGCGTGCGCGGGATTGTCGCCGGGGATCACGCATCGCTCTCCGTACGGCAGCTTGCGAGTGTGGCCGCGCGCGAACGACGCGCCCTTGGGAAGCGGCGCGTCCGGCTCGGTCTCGCGCAGGCCCGCAGGTTCGATGATCTCGCGCTTGATCCAGACCGGGTAGGGCTCCTTCGTCACGGCCTCGATGACGAGACCGATCAGCCCAAAGCCGTGATTGGAATATTTGAAGCGTGTGCCCGGCTCGATTGCGGTCGGCCGCTTCAATTCCGCGAGCAGCTCGCTCGCGTCGAGATAGGGACGGCTGTCGATGAACTGGCCGGAATCGGCGCCGTCGCGCGTCAGTCCCGCGCTGTGCGAGAGCACTTGCGCAATCGTCGTTTCGGCGACGCGCGGATGCAGGCCGGCGACATGTTGGCCGATGGAATCGTCGAGCCGGAGCTTGCGCTGCTCGCGCAGCTTCATGACGCCGGCCGAGGTGAAGCTCTTCGAGTGCGAGGCGATGCGGAAGCGGTGGCGCGGGGTGAGCTTCTCGCCGGTGTCGAGATTGGCGAGGCCGAACGCATGCTCGGCAACCACCTCGCCGCGATGGACGAAGGCGACCATGACGCCCGGCTGGTGGATTGTGGTGTGCTGGAATTCGATCCAGGAGCCGATGTAGTCGATCGCGGATCGCAGCCACTTGTCCATTGCGCACCGATTTACCAGGAGAGTGTTTGATGCGAGAGGCTAACCGAGAACGCAGAACGGGCACAACCCTGAGGTTGTGCCCGTTCGTCCCATTCGGAGATGCGATGTTCTGTTCTTAATAGACCAGCGTCGCTCCGGTCGGCTTGTCGAGCGCGGCGGCGAGCGAGCAATATTCGGAGCTGTCGGTGCCGGCGAGCGAGGCGAGCTTGTTCAGGTGATACTGCGCCTGCTCGCGGTTGCCCTGCTCGAGCTGCCAGAGGCCATAATACTGCCAGGTGCGGACGTGGTTCGGATCGTCCTTCAGCGCGAGCTCGTAATAGACCTTCGACGACTGGTAGTCGCCGAGCTTGCGATAGGAGTAGCCGATCAGATTGGCGACGTCGGCGACGTCGTCGCGCTTGAGCGACTTCAGCTGGCCGATCGCGCCGGTGTAGTCGTGATTGTCAAAGATCGTGGTGTAGGCGGTGCGATAGGCAGCAAGGAATTTCGGATCGCTGACCGAGGAGCTCTTCTTCTTGCCCTTCTTGGTCGAGGTGTCGGATTTCGGTGGCGAGGAGGGCTCATCGCTGCCGGCGGCATAGGCGCTGGTCAGCACCGGAGCCGCTGCCAACGACACGGCGACAAGTCCCGGCACAAGAAGCATTGAGAGTTTGCGCATATAAGTTCTCCGGTATGGAACGTGGCGATCCTACACGATTGCCCAAAGACCGGAACACCCATCAGGCAGAAACATTCCCGGCATCCTGGCCTAGGGCGGATGACAAACTTGTCATCCAGATGAACGGGAGCCTGCTGTGGGCTTCAGATTGGGTTCAGTGCGAGCCTCCTAGGCTCCAACCTACGATCAAAGGGTTGGCGAGAGGGCGCCCGCCTCAAGATCCTTCCAAGAGGAGACCAACCATGTTGAAGACCATTTCCGCAGCCTTGCTCGCAGCCTCCGTGATCGCAGCCCCGGCCTTCGCAGCCGAGACCACCACGACCACGCCGGTGATCAAGGCAGACCAGAGCCAGACCAAGGTGTCGACCACCGCCGCGAAAGCCGATGCCGGCCTCAAGGCCAACGCCAAGGCTTCGGATGTCAAGGCTTCGGACGTCAAGGCCGATGCCAAGGTGGACACCAAGTCGAAGGCGATGAACGCCAACGCCGCCGTCACACCGGACGAGCACAAGACCGTGCGCAAGCATCGCCACCACCACAAGCATCTGTCAGCGAAGAAGTCGCTGAAGACGCAGCCGGACGTCACCAAGCCGGCGACGATGGAGAAGCGCAGCTAACGACTGAGCCTGCGCGGCGGCGTCCTAGCATTGCCCCGGCCGCCGCGTGAGGAATTCAGGCCCGGCCCGTTCGTCACGCCTTGCGCGAAAGCTCGAGGTGCTGGCGGCGGGCCGGTATGACCATGCTGAAGCCCGCGAGCAACGTCCCAGATTTGGCGGCCGCAAACAAAACCTCGAAAACAACCCCATGCACAGTAGCGGGTCGTAGATAAATCAATGGTTTAAGGGGTGGCGTATTTGCGGATTTTACGAATCCGTTTGACTCGTCGGGCAAAACACCTGTAGACATGCATCATTGCAACCTTGGGGCTGGAACGTCTCCGAGACTGATCGAGCGGAGAGCGTAAGCGGTGCGGCGACTAGCGGAACGCGCAGTGAGCTTGGCGTTGATGCTGGCACTGCCGCTGGCGCTCACGGGATGTTTCGGCAGCGATGGTGACCGTCCAACCCTGATGGAGGGGACCCAGGCCGGAGGTCCACAACCGTTCCCGGATAATTTCCGTGGCGACACGCTGGCCTTGATGCGCAGCTATCTGAACAATCCCGTCGGCGTGCGTGACGCCAGCATGGCCGAGCCGGCGCAGCGCGAGGTCGGAGGCCGCCAGTTCTACGTCAGTTGCCTGCACTTCACCCCACGCGAGACCGACGGCACCTACAAGGCCATGAGGGAGCGCGCCGTGATCTTCGTCAACGGCCGGGCGGACCGCGTCGTCGATCGCGCCAGCGAGCTGTGCGCGGGCGCGGTTTACGTACCCTTTCCGGAACTTGAAAAGATGACGCGGTAGCGCAAAGCCCACCTTCATCGCTTGGTGATAGACAAAGCCCGCCGGAGCTGCCGGATCACATTTCGGGGAGCTTTGAACGGGGTGGTTTCGCGTTGCGACTAATCGTTACGGAAGGTTTTGTTTCCGACGGAAAAAACCGTCGGCACGCGCCTGTCGGACGGAACAAAATCGCGCTGTTGCCGCTCCGTCACAGTAACGAACGATCAACGTTCCGGCATCGCCTCGAAGCAACCCAATTCACGCCACGTTGTTTCCTGAGTGTCGAATTGAAAGAACGGGGATAATCATGAAGAGGATTTTGCTGGGCGCGGTTGCCCTGCTTGCGCTGGCTGCGCCGGCTGCCGCAGCCGACATGCAGGCGCGCACCTACACCAAGGCTCCGGCCTACACGCCGCCGCAGGTGATATACAACTGGACCGGCTTCTACATCGGTGGCCATGTCGGCGGCGCCTTTGCCGGCGACAGCAGCTTCCAGTCGAGCGACGCGCGCTTCCTCGGCGGTGTTCAGGGCGGCTTCGACTACCAGTTCGCGCCCAATTGGGTCATGGGTGTCGAGGCCCAGTATTCCTGGCTGCCGACCAACAACGGCGGCGCTACGTTCCCGCTGGGCACGCAGGTGACCTCCAATACCGACCAGCTCGGCTCGGTGACCGGTCGCATCGGCTACACTTGGGGACCGGCGCTGCTTTACGCGAAGGGCGGTTATGCCTGGCGCAATGGCGGTCTTGGCGTCAATGTCGCCGGCGTCCCGCAGCCCTTCACCGCCACCGGCAACAGCAAGGACGGCTATACCGTTGGCGCTGGCCTCGAATACATGTTCGCGCCGAACTGGTCGGCCAAGGCCGAGTACCAATATTACAACTTCGGCAACACGACGATCACCTCCGGTCCGGCTGACGTCGTCGGCGTCCGCGGCCGGGAGGACGAGCATACCGTCAAGGTCGGCGTGAATTACCGCTTCGGCTGGGGCGGTCCGGCAGCCTCGCGCTACTGACGCGCCACCAGCGACCCACGACCTGACAAAGGCCGGCTCTCGCCGGCCTTTCGTTTGCCCAGCCCTCGTTCGCAAGTCCTTTGTTTGCATCGCGTCAACCATCTGGCGCGTCATTTGCAGGCAAACGTTCTGGCGGGCGCTTTCTCACGCGCGTCATGGAGCTCGGGTAAAGCAAAAATAATTTTTGCAGCTTACGGAACTCGCGCGCCGGAACGCGTTATATGACAATTACCGGGCTGGTGGGACGACGGACATGCGTATCTTGGTGTCGGCTGTGGTGCTCTCGTGCTTCGTCAGTTTGCCGTGCGCTGCCCAAACAATCCTCAAATCCGAGCCTCTGATGCTGGCACCCTACGAGGTGGCCTTCGTCAAGGACGCCTCGTGCTCCTCCGGTAAGGTGCTGAAGGTCACCGGCGCGATCCGTGGGCTGCATCGCCGGAAGGCCTGCGTGGCTCTGGCGGGCGAGCAGGCGTCACTGGCCACCGCGACCCCCTAAGCTTTTCCTGAGCTCTGGCTTCCCAGCTTCGATTCCTCTTTAGGAATTCAGCTCAAGCTCCATCCTCGCTTGGCGATCAGCCTCGGCCTTGTTCCGGGCCGGGTCCTCGCCCTGTGCGGCCCGGCACGGCTTGATCTCGTAATCGTTGTCGAGCACCCGGCGTGGCCCGGGACGGTTGTCATCCGCAGTTACGTCCACGACGAGGCCACTTCGCTGCGCGAGCCTCCAGACGTCGGACTCGTCAGGATAGGCCTTGCTGATCTGGGCATCGTTGCAGAACAGGGCGTAGGGCATTGTTCCCGCTCCCGGAAAGCGCATTAACGAATTTGACGGGGTAGGGGTTCCGCTCGCCGGTCGATCACGCGGCCGTGATCAGGGCCGCCGGGTCCTGAGTCCTTAACGAGTCCTGAATCCCGAAAAAAAGAATCCACGGGACTCATTTGGCGGAATCAGCGGATGTTTTCGGTCATGACGACGGACCTGAAAACCTCTTGCGGGCACATGCTGCTGCCCCTCACGCTGGCCCTGTTCGGCGCCTGCGCGGCCAATCTCTGGCTAGTGTGGTCCTGGCTTTAGGCCAGCGACGGGAGATCCGGCTTTACTTGTCAGCCGGTGGACGGGAGGAGGGCTCGCGGATGGCGGCCCGCAATTTGGTCAGGGTGGCCGCGCAATATTCCTCGCGCTCCCGCTCGAACCGCTCCTGATGCTTGCGGAAATTGGCGATGCGGGCCTGTATTTCGGTGCGGACGTCGTGGCTCGCCACCCGGGGCGACGGGAGAGGTAACGGCTGCGGCGGAGCGGCCTTAAGTGGCTCGGTCCCGATGATGGTGTTGACGGGGGCGATCTGCACCGACGCGGCCACTGTCGCCGTCGGGATCTCCGGTGGATGCAAGTCATCCTTTTTGCCGGTTACCGATTGGACGAAAGCCATTGTCTGCGCGATCAGCGCGTCGCGTTCCGCGATCCACTTCATGGTGCACCCCTGTTGGCGCCATTCCAGCAAAGCTGGCCGGCCGAATCAAGAAGGTGTTGGGTGGGGATTGCATATTTTTCCCGGCCGCCCGACAGTGGGGAATGGATGCCAAAGCAGACCATTCAGCCGAAGCCGAGGGCTTGAGGCTCGTCCGCGCGTTCCTATCGCTGCCGCCCGACAAACGGGCGGAGGTGATCGCGTTCGTTGAGGAGTTGGCCCGCGCCAAACGCCGTCCGGAGGAGGGCGCCGACGTCTCGCCGGGGTGAGCGCTAGCGCTCCCGCGGATTGAGGTTGGGCTCGAACGGCGCCCCGACCACCCGAACCGGCGTCGGCGTGGTCCCGTCTATTGCTACCGTTTCAGCCCGCTGCTTTGCCGGAGCCGGCCAGGGAGCCTGTTCGAACAGCGCAACAGCCCCGGCCAAGGCGCTACAGCACAGCGTCACCGTGGCCAGCAGAAACATGTTTCGATTTTCTTCCCTGATCCGCATGGGTCGACAACGGCCGACGCCCTTGACGGGTTCCGCCTGACCATGCCCGGATCGCTCCCCAAACTGCCGGCGGGACGCGATCGGGACATGGCCAGGACAAATCTTCAAAGACAAATCTTCAAAAACCACGGATCGAGGTCGTCTCACGGCAGCGCAGATCGAGGTTGAGAAGCAAGCCGCCCATCAGCGCAAGCGCGATATGGTCAACCTTGCCGACGGCTTTGAGCGCGCAGCCGGCGAGATCAAGACGGTGGGCGCGGCGTCCACCGAGCTTGAAGCGTCGTCCTCGACGCTGGCCAAGTGCTTTCCACGGCCAAGATGCTGGTGAGCGACAGCAACCGGCTGGGTGGCACAAACTCCGGCGGCACGGCGCCCCGGCAAGCAGCTGATTTATTGCGGCAGCAAGAGGGACATCGCGATCGCGAACAGGAAGCCCGTTGCGACGATCGCCGCGACAGCACCCGCGGTGATCTTGGCGATCTCTCGGCTGGTATAGGGACGCATGGGATGCGCATGCTACCTCATGTTGAACTCTGATCCAATCTGTGGTCAGTAGCCGCGCCCGAAATGCGTGCGGCCAACGTCCATTCCCGAAGGTCGATCCATGAACGAGGATATCAGCGACGGCTGGACCGCGTCCGCGGCTGCTTGGATCGTCGAGCAGGGTGAAGACGGCGACTATGGTCGCCGCTTCGTGCTGGACGCGCCGATGCGAGCGCGGATCGAAGGGCGCGGCTTCCGCAATGCGCTCGACGTTGGCTGCGGCGAGGGGCGCTTCTGTCGCATCATGCAGCGCGCCGGCATCCGCACCACCGGCATCGACCCGACCGAAGCGCTGCTCGCGCGTGCCATGAAATTGGACCCGCAGGGCGACTACCGGCTTGGCCGAGCTGAAACAATGGAGATCGAAGCGCCATTTGATCTGGTCGTCAGCTATCTCAGCCTGGTCGACATGCCCCATCTCGGTGCGGCGATCGGGAAGATCGTGGCAGCGCTGCGGCCGGGCGGTACGCTGCTGATTGCCAATCTGACCAGCTTCAACACCGCGGGTCCGCCCGACGGCTGGACGCGTGACGGCGACGGCGCCTTGCGCTTCAACATCGATCATTACATGGAGGAGCGGCCGACTTGGGTGACTTGGCGCGGCATCCGAATTCTGAACTGGCATCGTCCGCTCAGCACCTACATGACGCTGCTACTCGATCAGGGGCTCCTGTTGCGCCTTTTCGTCGAGCCGCAGCCCAGCGGCGGCGACCCCGACAGGAATGCCTTTCATCGCCGGGTGCCTTACTTCCACATCATGGAGTGGCAGAAACCGGTTTGAGGATGGGATGAGATTCGGATGGAACGCATGACCACAGTGTTCACAACGTAATCTTAAGGTCCGGACGATGATCTCCAAGCGCCCACCCGTGCTCGCCCATGAGCGGTTCACCGCCGACCGCGAGAATTTTGTCGGCCTCGATCTGGCCGCGCGGTTCGAGCGCATCGAGAAGACCAACCTGTGGGGTGCGGCCAGTTCGGTGTCGGGCCTCGGCTCGGAGGATCCCGCGACCGTCGCGGTCCGCGAGATGCTTCCTGCACTGCTGCAACGGCTCGGCGCGCGCTCGCTGCTCGATGCGCCCTGCGGCGACGCGGGGTGGATCGGCCGCCTGAAGCTGCATCTCGACTACACCGGCATCGACATCGTGCCGTCGCTGATCGCGGCCAATCGCAAGCGCGTGGCTGGCGGTGAGTTGTCAGGCCGGTTTCTCGTTGCCGACATCACGCGCGATGCACTGCCGCGCGCCGATGTGGTGCTGTGCCGGGACTGCCTGGTGCATTTGAGTTTCGACAACATCGTCCGCGCCGTCGCGAACTTTCGCGCCAGCGGCGCACGTTTCCTGCTGGTCACGACGTTTCCCGAATGGGACGACAATCGCGATTGCGAGGACGGCGACTGGCGGGCGCTGAACATGGAGAAGGCGCCGTTCGACTGGCCGGCGCCGCGCGAGCTGATCAACGAGCGTTGCGAAGAGGGCAGTGGCGGCTGGCGCGACAAGAGCCTCGGGCTGTGGCGGCTCGATGAACTGCCCGATCGTGTCCTCACTGCCCGGGGGATATGACGGACGCGGGCGGCACGTCCGTTGCGTGAGTGATTGCTCTCGCGCTATACTTTGGGTTGCATGATGCCGTCTCGCATTGCGGTGACGATGTTGGAGCACGCCATGAGACCGAGTGTTGTCGCCGTCGCCATGCTGGTCTGGTGCTGCGCGCCCGCGTTGGCGCAGCAGGACGTCGCTGCGCTCTACGCAAGCCACTGCGCGCAATGTCACGATGGCGGTGATGGCCAGAGCCGTGTGCCAGGCCGCGGTGCCATGCAGGCGATGTCTTTCGATCATGTGCTGGGAACGCTGACTTCTGGAAGCATGGCGGCGATGGCGAGGGACCGCAGCGACTCGGAACGGCGCGCGATTGCCGCCTTCGTCACCGGCAAGGCCGCGGTGGGCGACAATGCAGTCGATGCGGAGGGACGCTGCACGCAGCAGGTCAATTTCTTTCCGCAGCCGCTCGATGGTCCGCGCTGGAATGGATGGGGCGTCGACGCTGCCAACAGCCGCTTCCAGTCGACCGAAATGGCCGGCCTCACCGCGGAAGAGGTACCGCGCCTGCGGTTGAAATGGGCTTATGCGTTTCCCGGCGCCTCGGTGTCGTTTGCGCCGCCGACCATCGTGGGCGGTCTGCTGTTTATCGGCGGCACTGACCGCAAGGTGCACGCGCTCGACGCGCGAAGCGGCTGCACGAGGTGGACGCTGCCGACCGATGCCGCGGTGCGCGGGGCGATCAGCTTCGGGCCGCTTCCCGGCACCGATCAGTTCGCGATCTTCTTCGGTGACCTGCGCGCCAATGCCTATGCGGTGAACGCACTGACTGGCGCGCTGATCTGGAAGACGAAGGTCGAGGAGCATCCGGCAGCGCGCATCACTGGCGCGCCGACGCTGCATTCCGGCGTGCTCTATATCCCGGTCTCCTCGCTGGAGGAGGCCGCCGGTTCGCAGGCCAGTTACGAATGCTGTACCTTCCGCGGCAGCGTGGTCGCGCTCGAGGCAGTGACCGGCAAGCCGGTGTGGCAGGCCTACACGATCCCCGAGGTGGCGCATCCGACCGGCAAGAATGCGAGAGGCACGCAGCTGTTCGGCCCGTCCGGCGCGGCGGTGTGGTCGGCACCGACGATTGATCCGAAACGCAACGCCGTCTACGTCGCGACCAGCAATTCCTATTCGAATCCACCCGCCGCAACCGCCGATGCGGTCCTCGCTTTCGAGCTTGCGACAGGTAAGCTGCTCTGGAAGCAGCAGGCGACGCCGAGCGACGCCTTCATCGTCGCGTGCTTCGGCGCGGACAAGACCAATTGTCCTGAAGATCACGGGCCCGACCACGATTTTGGCCAGTCGCCGATCCTCGTGACCTTGCGTGACGGCAGGCGCGTTCTTGCCATCGCGCAGAAGTCCGGCGTCGTGCACGCGCTCGATCCTGATGATGGCGGCAAGATCCTGTGGCAGACGCGGATCGGGAAGGGCGGTGCGCTCGGCGGCAGCGAGTGGGGCTCGGCCGCCGACCAGGATCGCATCTATGTCGCGAACTCCGACGTGCGGTTCCTGCGCGATGGTACGCGGCGGCTCGATGCCACCCAAGGCGGCGGTCTGTTCGGCCTCGACCTCGCCAGTGGGAAAATTGCGATGGAAGTATCTCCTGTCGCCTGTGGCGATCGCCTCCAATGCAGCCCTGCGCTGTCGGCTGCCGTGAGCCTGATCCCCGGCGTCGTGTTTTCCGGCGGCGTCAGCGGCTTTCTGCGCGCCTACGCGACGGCCGACGGAAAGCTGTTGTGGGAATACGACACGGCGCGAGACTATACGACGGTGAACGGCGCCCCTGCTCATGGCGGCGCGATCGACGGCCCTGGGCCGATCATCGCCGGCGGAATGCTCTACACCAATTCCGGCTACGGCCAGTGGGGCGGCGTCGCCGGCAACGCACTGCTGGCGTTCGAGGTTGCGAAGGAGTGAGGGTCCGTCCTGGATTGCTCTGCGCTCCAGCCGAGCGACAGAACCTGTCAGCCAATTGAGGAGGAAGGAGCTTCGATGATCGATGCCCAATGCAGGTGCGGCGCTCTCGCGCTGTCGCTTCCAGGACCTTCCAGCCTCGTCGTCGCCTGCCACTGCATTGACTGCCAGCGTCGAACCGGCGCGCCGTTCGGGGTCGGTGCGTTCTATCCGGCGGAGGGCGTCAGGATCTCAGGGACGTCGAAGGAGTACGTCCGGACAGCCGCAAGCGGCGGCAAGGTCCGCAGCTATTTTTGCCCCGAGTGCGGTTCGACGGTCTATTGGAAGGCGGACAATCTGCCTGCGATGATCGGCGTTGCCGTGGGCGCGATCGCGGTTCCGAACTACCCGGCGCCCATCCGCTCGGTTTTCGAACAGTCGAAACATGCCTGGGTGGAGATATCAGGCGCCGAGCACTTCCAGCAAAGCAGCGCACCGAAGCATTCGAAGTGAGCGTTGCGCGTCAAATTTCGCTCCAAGGCTTCGCGGCAAGATGAATTGACGCCGTTCCCGTGGGTTCCGCCGAGGGTTGGAATTTGCGGCAGTCCCTTTGCTTCGCGTGAGACAATAGCTAGCGGTCCGGTTTGGAACGAACGTGACAAAAAATCGTTTGCCGACCGGAGCCAACGATGAATAACGCCGAAATTTTCGAACCTTTCTTGAGGCGGTTGCGGGTCAGCACCGAAATTGATGAAGAGGACGAGGCCGCTATCCGTCATCTGCCAATCACGGTGAAACGGATGGCTGGCGGTCAGCCGGTCGTTTCTCTCGGAGATCGACCTTCGGCGTGCTGCCTTGTCGTTGATGGCTTTATCCTGAGATCAAAGATCGTCGGCAATGGCCACCGCCAAATCATGGCCTTTCACCAACCCGGCGACATTCCCGATCTGCAGGGTCTCTTTCTACATGTGATGGACCATGACGTCAGCACGCTTGGCGATAGCGTTCTCGGCTTCATTCCGCATGCAGCGGTGCGCTCACTGATAAGAAAGCGGCCTAACGTGGCCGAAGCGCTTTGGCGCGATACACTGACCGACGCCGCGATCTTCCGGGAGTGGATTTGCAACGTTGGTCAACGCGAAGCCACAAGCCGCGTGGCGCATCTCGTGCTTGAGCTTTACACCAGATTGAAGGCGATCGGTCGAGCGGACGGCCTGTCCTTCGACTTTCCAGCCTCTCAGGCACTCCTCGCCGACGCCGTCGGCACGAGTGTGGTCCACATGAATCGGGTCGTTCAGCAGCTACGTGCTCAGCGCGTGTTGGACCTGGAGCGGGGAAGAATATCGATCCTTGATGAAGCCAGGTTGCGCGAAATAGCAGACTTCGACGTGCTTTACCTTCATCTCAATCCGTCGCTCTGAGCCATGAAGTTCTACTTCGATATCAAGGACGACTTTTTCGCTGCGGTCGACGAGGATGGGGTGGATTTGCCCGGCCCGGAAGCCGCCGAAAGAGAGGCGATCGCAATGGCGACCTCGATTGCCAGAGACGTCGCGTCGGCAAAGGGGGCGCAGGTCCTCATTACAGTCAGGAACGAGAAGCACCCGCTGCTCCAGTTGAGTGTAACGGTCGCTCGGAAAGCTCTGACGTGATGTGTGGGAAATCGATTCTAGCTGTCGTTAGACGGAGGAGTGCCCCGATCTATCAGGCCGCGGTGTCGGCTAAATCGGTGGTGCCGGCTGAGGGGATTGAACCCCCGACCTTCGGTTTACAAAACCACTTGCCTGTAAACAGGATATCACCTGGAGCGGTATCAAAAGCAAACTTTGTTGACAATATAATAGGTTATCGGGCGATCTAAATCGACCGCTTGCAGGGCGGGCCTTCCGTCTCCATATGGGTGTATCCCAATGTATCCCCAAATGGCCGCGAATGGCAAACAAGCGGCGTCGGACTGCCCAACCGGATTGGCCCTCATGACGAGCGTCGGTCCGTCACCAGCTTCTTCGAGAATTTTGGCGAAGGTGCATATGCATCCGCGCTCTTGGATCATCGCGTGAGCGGCTCAGACAAGATGTCGCGTGAGGTCGCTGCCATCACCCAGAGCGTTTACAGCGCCGCCGACCGCGTGGTGTTCAAGGCTGAAGGTATGCTGATGTGGATGGAGGCGGTGTTGCCGGCCTACGAAGCTGCGAAGAAAGATCCGCGCTTGGCCAGGGCAGTTGAAATGCGAAAAGCTGCTTTGGCGAATGGGTTGCCGGATGAGAAGACGAGAGGAAGATCCAAGACACGGTCCGCGGGAACGGTTGCCCGGCTTAGGCTTCGAAGGTAGCTCATGATGCCGGGCGGCGAGGGGGCATGGTGCGCACCGTGGAAGCAACACAAAAGCTGCGCATTTCCGATAACTTCTCTTCACGGCGGAGCGCGTCGGTCGGCATCCTGTTTCCATAGTCTGGGGATGTAGCTGTAATATAGCCCCCGGTCCTTGCGGCCCGGACGGCTAATAACCAAAGACAATGTCCGGGAATATGTGCAGAAGCCGCCCATGTATGGGAGGCATTTGAGCAGCATCAACATTCAGGCTTCTATGCTTGCGCCAACCGTCTGACCTATGCGGCCTCGTTGCGGATGCCCGACTGCGCGTCAGAACAGGCCCGGGATCAACATCGACATTTTCCCTGTAGTGACGGTACATCGCCGAACAGTGCCTCGAGGTCGCGCTCCTCGCGCAGCGGCGTACGAGATCCTCTGCGGCAGGAGGGGAAAGCTGGAGATGGCGCTAGTTGCCTCCTTCAAGGATGTGGCACTTACCAGATTAATTCTGCTGGGACCGCTCACGCCACATCGGCCATCTGTAGGGTCGGTCGCGCGGTGGCTCGGAACAACGTAGCGGAAGGCGTTTCCCCGAACATCGCGCGGTAGTTCACGGAAAAGCGCCCCAGCTCCCAGAATCCGTGCTCCATGGCAATTCCCGTCACTGTTGTCGTGGAAGAACCGGCTTGCAAGAGTGCACGGCGAACAAGGTGCATTCTCCTTAGCGCGAGGTAGCGGATAGGACCCATACCGAGATGTATTTCGCAGGCGGCGCGAAGGCTGCGTTCCGCAGCTCCGATCGCTCCGCATATGTCTCCTAAATAGAGCGGCACGTTCGGGTTAGCTTCGAGATATTCGTGGAATTTTGCGATTATCCGGGCCTGACGCAGGCCGCAATTGATGGATCGACTAGAGGCGCTCTCGGTCAGACACCTGACCAATAGATGAATGAACTGGTTCTCCAAAGAGCGCGCCGCCTCGTTCACTAGAAGAATCTCAGGCGCGTTCGCTGCCATTTGGCCCACTATCTCATGCAGGTCCAACAGCCGTGACATCATAGCAGCATCTGGCCGAACAAGTTGCCTTTGCGAAGAGTTCGAAAACAAGTCGCAACCGGCTATGACTTGGGAAGCCGCATCAAGTCTGGACATCTCAAGAGATATCGACCCCAGACGAAACTCGGCCTCGGTCTGCTGGTGTATCTCGTCGCTGTCATTCACGATTATGTTCCCAGACGAAACGGTCATCCCGCAGTGCCGCATACTAGCCGGCGACGATGACGTCAGGAAGGTAAGTACGCTGCGTCCGGGTTTGATGAACCCGGTGTTGATCGTGGGCAAATTGTGGAAGAAGCGTTGCAGCAATAGCTCACCTAGGTGGACCTTGGTCAGTTCCGCTTTAAACGAACTGCCTGACGTGGGTAGCACCTCAAAATTCGCAGTGGTGATCGCCGCCTGGTAACAAAGTGGATCTTCAAAACTGAGCGTCGCACTCCGATCCATCTTCTCCTCCGCAGTTTTCGGCACACGCGTTGTGTGCCAGCATTTTCTTATTGGACGGTCGGCTTTAGCGGCTCGGCGGCGGGATCCAACCCAACCGATCTGGCTGGCAGCCACCAATAGACTTGCAAGGCCCTTTCGCTTAAGGTCCGAAGGGGTCGGGGATGATTATGGGCAGCGAGCCAGAGCAGCCGATCAACCTGACAGCGGACGAGTGCGACGAACTCGCCGACGCACTGACCGAAGAAGCTGCCGCTCTGCCGACCGGACCAAAACAACTTGAGATGATGAACTTGGGGCATTGCTATCGCAATCTCGCGCGAATGAAACGGTTGGTCGCCCGAAACGTGAATTGATGCATTCAAAAGTGGGGTTCTGATCTTCGCGCCCGCTTCGGAACGGCACTGCAGACGCTCCGCAGCAAAGGTACTAACGTGAGGAAGTTATTCCCCGAGGCGGCCCCGCTGAATTGGACCAAGGTCCCACATTGGCGACGCCGCAGGACATGAGGCGCATGAATTGGGCTCGGATCCGGTGCGGCTTAGTCCCGCCACGCCCCGAGGCGAGTTCACCACTCGACAGTTCCCGAATGAATGCTCTATCCTCGCCCGAGTTTTCAATGGACGAGCTCCGTGAAAGCCTGGGATCGGGGTGGTTGGCCGGCTGCTAGGTACGCGCGTTTTTGGCGTGGCGTTTTTTTGCTGATTCTTTTCGCGCCTTGGATTCTCATCGCGCGATCTCAGGCTGAAGTTGCATCGCGGCGAGTCTTAATTCTCCACGCATACAATTATACGTTTCCGGCTACCGCAATGGTTTCGGACGCGGTTAGAAAGCGCTTCCTGGAACGATCTCCTGAGCGGCTTGAAATCGACGCCGAATATTTGGATCTGGCCCGACGTCCGGATGAGGCGCACGCATCACGAATGGCCAATTTCCTTCGCGAGAAATACGCCGGCGTACATTTTGACCTTCTCTTCGTAATCGGCGTCTCGGCGATACCTTTCATCCTGAAGTATCGCGACGTGGTCGGCCCGGCGGTCCCCGTCGTATTTTCGGATGTCACACGGTCGACTTACGAAGCGCTGCAGCTGCCGCCGGACATCACCGGCGTGATCAATAACTCCTATCCTGGCAAAACACTTGAGCTTGCAGAACGGCTTCAGCCCAACGCACGTCGCTTAGTTGTGATTAGCGGGAACGACGCCGTCGATCTCCGCTGGCGCGAAATTGCACGCACCGCGATTCAAAGCCAGAATGCCGGGCTTGAGGTGGTCTACTGGTCTGACCTCACTCATGCGGAGTTGCTGCGCGATGTTTCGCAGCTGCCAAGCGACAGCATTGTCATGATGCTTACCTTTTTCGCGGATCGCGAAGACAAACGCTTCATCCCAAGAGACGTGGCTGCCGCTGTGGCGAAAGCTTCCGCCGCTCCAGTCTATGGGATCTTCGATACCTATATCGGCGCTGGGATCGTTGGAGGGTACACAGACACATTCGAGTCTCTGGGCATAACTGCCGCTGACATGGCCCTTGAGATACTTTCGGGTACCGAGGTGACAAAGGTACCTCCCAAATCCAATCCCAAGCCCGCTTTCCGTACTGACGCGCGGGCGATGAAGCAGTGGGGCCTCAAAGAAACCGACCTTCCGCTCGGCAGCGTCGTGCTCTTCAAGGAGCCTACTCTCTGGAGTGAGCACCGCCACCTCGTACTGAGCACGGTCTTAATTGTCGGATTGCAGGCATCCTTCGTCGTCGCATTGCTGTTCCAACGACGCCGGCGCCATCAAGCTGAGATCTCGCTCAAGGAAAGCGAAGAGCGAATGAGCTTCACAGCGGCTTCGGTAAATGTGGGCCTGTGGCAGTTTGATGAAACTGCCAACGAAATGTGGACGACTGAGCATTGCCGAGCAATGTTCGGACTCGCGGGTGACCTGCCGCTTACTCGCGATGCGTTTTTGGAGGTCGTACACCCTAACGACCGCGATGTCGCACTCGCCGCGATCCGCCAAATTCGGCATCCCGGGGAACCTGCCGTAACGCGAGTTCGTGTCATATCAGAAGGGCGGGTCCGGTGGATAAGCATCCGGACGCGTGTGCGCCCCGACGATCATGGAGTTCCGAACCGATTTAGCGGAATCTTCGTTGATGTCACCGAACAGAAGGCCTTTGAGGCCGAAGCGGAGTTGCAACGACAGGAAGTCACGCACTTGATGAGGGTTTCCGTTCTGGGTGAGCTCTCCGGCGCGATCGCGCACGAAGTCAACCAGCCACTCACTGCGGTCTTATCGAACGCGCAGGCGGCGCTCTATCTCCTGGCTGACGATCCCCCCAACGTCGCGGAGGTTCGAGACGCGCTGCAGGATATTGTGCAAGATGTTAACCGGGCGGGCGAAGTCATTCATCGGCTGCGAAGCCTGCTGAAGAAAGGCAAGACGGAGCTGAAATCCGTCAGTATAAACGCACTGATCGATCAGACGGTCGCGTTGCTTCGGAGCGAAATGATCGATCGCCGCATTGTGGTCAACACGGATCTTGCAGCAGCTTTGCCGGAGCTCTCAGGCGATCCCATCCAATTGCAACAGGTTCTGCTAAACCTCCTTATGAACGCGATGGACGCGATGGCTTCGACCGAGGGGACACGGATGATCACGATCTCCAGCCGAGCAAGGCAGGGATGCATTGAGGTTTGTGTCAGAGATCGAGGACCAGGGATTGAGGTTGCCCAGGAAGACCGACTGTTCGAACCTTTCTTCATGACAAAGAACCATGGCCTTGGACTGGGACTGACGATCTGCTCCACCATCATTGAAGGGCATGGAGGCAGGATTGCCGTGGCCAATGACCGTACTGGTGGTGGCGTCGTCGCAACCATATTGCTGCCAACGCAAGAAGTTCTTGTGGAGGCTTAAATGGAAGATCTGACGTTCACAATTTTCCTTGTTGATGATGACGCAAGGGTGCTGAATGCGTTGTCGCGGCTGTTACGGGCTCGAAAGTTCGACGTCAAAACATTCACGTCTGCGCCGGCGTTTCTAACCGAACACGATGGATCGGTACCCGGTTGTGCCATACTAGATGTGTCGATGCCGGGATTAAATGGGCTAGAGTTGCAGCAGACCTTGACTGCAGCAGGATCGCAAAGGCCAATCATCTTCCTGACTGGCAAGGGCGACATATCGACCAGCGTCCGCGCGATGCGTGCGGGTGCGATCGACTTCCTGACCAAGCCGGTTAAAGAAACAGAATTGTTGACTGCGATCGCACGAGCCGAGAAACAGGATGCGGCGACCCGTGTTGCTATCGCTGAGATCGACGAGATCAAGGTACGGCTCGCGATGCTGACACCGCGGGAGCGCGAAGTTCTGACCCAGGTCGTCGCCGGCCGCCTCAACAAGCAGATCGCCGGGGACCTAGGTACTGCGGAGAAGACAATCAAGGTGCACCGCGGGCGAGTGATGGTGAAACTCGGGGTACGCTCGGTCGCGGACCTCGTAAGGTTGACGGAAAAAGCGCGGATCTAGTGCGGAGGGGTATGAGAAGCGATGTTGGTCCAAGGGCCAACTCGACAGGCCACAACCCTGACGCCGATAGTGGCGCCATGGGAGACAACTCCGGCTGGGTCGCGATTGTGGATGACGACCCTTTCGTGCTGAGGGCTCTCGAGCGCTTGTTAAGGGCACGCGCCCTCGAGGTCAGGACATACACCTCGGCCCGGGACTTTCTGGCCGGGCTGCCACTCGGACTGCCAGTGTGCCTGATCGTCGACCTGCAGATGCCCGAAACGGGCGGCCTTGAGCTCCAGCACCAACTCACTCGCTCAGGGATTCGGATTCCGACCATCGTCATCACGGCTCACAACGAAACCAGCGCCCGCGAACGCTGCGAAGCCGCCGGCTGCGCGGCTTTCCTAACCAAGCCCCTGCAACCTGCAGCCCTGCTGGTCGCTATAGAAACTGCGACGAACACGAAGGTGTAAGCTTCGTCCCTAGACCGCCGGCGACCTTGGTAGACAAAGGTAAGAACGGGCTACCGGACGTCTAGCTCAGGAGCGCTAGTTCGCCCACCCGCGCAAGCTTCCGGTCCGTCCCTATCAACCGACATTCAGCGGGGTCGCATCAACGGCAGCGATGGGCCGGAACCAGACATTAGAGCTACATTGGACAACCTATTACGTCCGCTCCATACTGCCGCAGCGGTCAAAGCGGCCGGTTGGGATGACAATGTTCATTTTCCGAGCTGGCGCCTAAGGGACGGCGCAAGAGCAACGTTTTGCCGATGTGGTTCGATCGTACTGTTGCCTGATGCTCTTGCCGGCTTTGTTCTGTCTATCCGGTCCCGCCCTGGCTCAGGATCCTAGCGACAGCATTACGCCACGGTGCCCGCCAATACACTTTCGATCGGCTTCAGCGGTCCTTCGCTGTCAACGACCATCGCGGCGCTTCGCACACTCTCGGATCTGTCGAGTTCACCGCGACTTTTGAGCGTCCCGGCACCATCGTCGCCTTCCACCCAAAGCATCGCGCTTGACGTTCCCCTGACGGTCGATGTTAGCGACGCCGTCTCGTTGTATGGCGGGTTCACGGCGAGCGCTTTGCAAATTGGGACGTCTGACTGGTCGTCCCTTGCGATCTCTAGCTGGAACGTGGGTTTCCAGGCTGACCTTTATCAGCAGAATGGCGGATCCATGCCAACGATTACACTGCAGACCACCATCACGAGATCGGTACCGGATTCTACGCTTGCGACGACGTCCTTCAACAACATTGTGGAGTTCGACTATGCCCTGAACGAAGACGAGACTAAAGGGTTGCTGGCCGGCGTCCAATACACGAGGATCAATGTCGATTCTCCTTTCGCAACGATCAACCCGAATACCATTGGCTATCTCGGCGGCTACTATCAGTGGCCCAACAACTGGAAGTTCACGGGCCGCGCGGGCGTCCAATCATTTGGCGGAGCGCAACTGCTGAACCTGGCGACAGTGCTATCCTTTACTCAGCCAATTGTACGGTTCGACCTCGACCGGATGGACGATAACGCCTGTTTGGCGTCACAGCCCAGATTGCATGGACACCAAAGCCCGCCTATCAGCTGACGATTAGAACGCCGCTATACTTCGTCAGAAACTGAGACGCCGGATGGCGCCATCTTGTTGACGACACCGCGCGGCGGATACCGGCGGCCTGAGGTCAATTGAGCCGCTTAACTATTGCAACCATTGCGCCTGCTTACCCAGAGACGTCCCCACCTCGCAACTTCGGGCGCAGTCGTCAGCCGCTACACAAGCGGTTGCAATTGTTCGATTTCCTTGTTCAGGACGAACGCGACTACAGGGCAGGGAATAGGCGGTCCTGAGGGACCGCCTGGTTCTGGTCACAGTGGACGACCTATTGGCAGACATGTCGAAGGCCGTCAGGACCCTTGAAATAGGTGCCGGGGCGGCAAACGATGCCATTGCGAGTGGCATAGGTGTTCCAGTTGCCGTGCCAGCCCATCTCGCCGGCGTTGGCGTAAGAGTTGCCCCATCCGCCGACCGTAGCACCTGCTGCCGCAGCGACGGGCTGGATATTGGCGCGCCGCGTTGAGTGCCGGTATCGATAGCCGGTGGTAGGGGTCGCCCCGGTCCCAAGTCCCGTGCAGCTTGCGAATTCAGCTTGGCACATGTCTGGATTAGAGAGGGCCGATTGTGCCGATGCAGCAGAGCCGGAAAGGGCTGATACCACAATCACGGTCGCGCCCAGAACCCTTAGAGTCATCGTCGCTTGCTCCTAGTGATTGCACGTGGCCCGAAATCGCCACGTGAAGAGGGTATCAACAGACGCGGGCCTGACTATGCTACTTCGGCCAATCTGCGCGGCAAAAGTCGGGTCTGCTTTGTGGGGCAATGGTTCTCTCCGCATGCTGGGGAACGACAGCAGCGGGGGACAATCACATCAAGCGCACCTCTTATCCTGCTCGTGCACTCGTCTCGTCGGCGATCACGGCCGTCGCCTTAGGTCGAACGAGACGCCCGGGGCGCGAGGAACTGCAAAGCTGAAAGTGTTCAGATCAAGCCAACGTTGTTGCCGAACTAGCATAGTGGCGAGAGGCAAGCTCCCGTAGTCTAGTCTCAAAGTAGTGGTGCGCCTGCATGTTCACGTTCCGAACGTCGATAACGCTTGCTGTAGCTACCTTTGTGGTTGCGCTTGCAGGTTTATTGATTGCAATTCAGGTTCGATCTCTGCGCTCGGCAACGCACGAAGCGGCTTCAGCCTATATGGACGCAGCAAGCGCCAAGGCTTTGGGCCGCTTGCATAGTGAGTTGAGCTCCATCTCTTCAATTGTGAACGTGCTTGCTACTAGTTCGAGCGTAGCGGATTCGGATGACCGATCTGAAACGGGCAGGGCGATCCCCCTGTTCAAGGCCGCTCTGCACGAAATGCCGCAGATGGACAGTATCTACGTCGGCTTTGCGAATGGCGCCTGGTTACAAGTGCGGCGCACCAGCGATCTAACTGAGGACCAGCGCGCAAAGCTGCGAGCACCGGCCAATGCTGACATCGTGATTAATCTCGTACGGCCCACGGCCGCAGGCGAGCTGCCGATGCGCCGGGTGTTCCAAGATCGGCAGGGCAGCGAAGTCGACGAAATCGATTTCTGGAAATACGGCTACGATGCTCGGACGCGGCCTTGGTACACCCAAACCATGAAAACGGGCCGGGCCTTTGTCACCGAGCCGTATCTTTCCTTCAATCTTGGCGCACCAGTAATTACTGTGGCTGCGCCCTTGCAGGGCAAAGTGACCGGCGTGCTCGCGGCCGATCTTAAGCTCGATAGCTTCAGCGCCTTCGTCCAGGCCCAGCGCCCAGGACCGCATGGCACCGCAACGATCTTCGACCAAACTGGCTCCCTGATTGCCCATCCTGACTTTGTGGAATTACTCGCAAATGCGATGATCGATCCCACACGATCGCAGCTACCGAACATCGGCGAAATCAAAGATGGACTCGTTGCCTCTGTGCTGCGGATATCACGCAATCTCGGCGTGGACGAAGGTTCGGTCGAAGATAACCGGGGCCATGGTTATCTTTTTAGATTGACGAGTTTCACCTTGAGTGATGGCTACAGCGCCAGCATATTGCTGGTGGCGGCGCAGGATGATTTTGTACAGAATGTCAGGAAAGTACAGTTCACGGGCTTGATCTTGGCGATCGTCGTCGGCGCGGCCTTCATCCCGATGGTCTGGATTTTCGGCAATCGCATGGCCCGTTCCTTAAACGCTATTGCTGCGCAGGCCGGAAAACTTCAGAATCTGGCTCAGCCTGATCCAGTGCCAGTAACATCCTACATTGCGGAGATACACGATCTAGGCAGTACCGTGAATTTGGCGCAGCGTGCGATATGGTCTTTTGCGCATTTCGTTCCAAAAGAGATCGTGCGCGGCGTGCTGGACAACTCCATCTCCACTAGGCTCGGAGGGATCAAACAGGAGATCACGTTGATCTTTACGGATGTTCAGGGCTTCACGACGATCGCGGAATCGGTCGACCCCGACTTGTTGATGCAGCAGACCTCGCGCTACTTCTCGGCCCTAAGCCAAGCCTTCCTCGCGGAAGGCGGCACAATCGACAAATTTATCGGTGACGCGGTGATGGTGTTCTGGAATGCGCCCGCGCCACAAGCAGATCATGTCGCGCGTGCCTGCCGTGCGGCACTCGCAGCCAGAGCCGCCGGTGAACGACTCAACGCTGAGTTCGCGGCGGAAGGGTGGAAGCCCTTCATCACGCGGTTCGGTATTCATGTTGGAGAGGCCGTCGTTGGAAATGTCGGATCAACTGAGCGAATGAACTACACCGCTCTCGGCAACACGGTGAACCTTGCTGCTCGGCTCGAAGGACTGAACAAGCAGGTCGGTACGACAATCTTAGTGAGCGAAGCCGTCTACTCGCGCGTTCGCGATCAATTTAAATTCAGGGCCTTCGATGCGGTCATGGCGAAGGGGATGTCCACTGAGACGCGCATCTATGGGCTCGACGGAGGGTTCGCATGAAATTCGCTTCGATCTGGCGCGGCTTGCTGTGGGCGATGCTCGCTCTTTCTGGTCCGTTGGGTCATGCTTCCGAAGAGACCATCAAGGTGGGCATTCTGCATTCGTTGTCCGGAACCATGGCGATCAGTGAGTCCGTTCTCAAGGACACGGTTCTCATGATGATTGCGGACCAGAACAAAAAGGGTGGCTTGCTGGGGAAAAGATTGGAGCCGGTAGCCGTGGACCCTGCTTCCAATTGGGAAGCTTTCGCCGAGAAAGCTCGCGAGTTGCTCACGGTGGAGAAAGTTGCAGTCGTATTCGGCTGCTGGACCTCCGTGTCCCGAAAAGCGGCAACCCCCGTTTTCGAACAGTTGAATGGCCTGCTCTTCTATCCCGTTCAGTATGAGGGCGAGGAGAGTTCGCGTAACATCTTCTACAGTGGCGCCGCGCCGAGCCAGCAGGCAATTCCGGCCGTTCGGTATTTAATGAGCAAGGAGGGCGGCCAAGTTAGAAGGTGGGTATTGCTCGGCACCGACTATGTCTATCCGCACACCACCAACAAGATCCTAACCGCATATCTTTACAGCGAGGGCGTAGCTCCCGAGGATATCACAACGATCTACACGCCCTTTGGGCAATCAGAGTGGCGCGAGATTGTCGGAAGGATCAAAGCGTTCGGTTCGGAAGGGAAAGAGACGGCTGTTATCTCGACCATTAATGGGGATGCCAACACCTATTTTTACCGTGAGCTGATTGCGCAACACATCAGCGCCACGACCCTTCCTGTTATGGCGCTCTCGATCGGAGACCGCGAATTGCATCAGATTGGCGCTGACAAGCTGGCTGGTCAAATGGCGGCATGGAATTATTTCCAGTCCATCAAGCTGCCAGAAAACGACGCTTTTGTCAAAATGTGGACTGACTTCAACGGGCAGCGTGACAGCATGACAAATGACCCGATGGAAGCCACTTTCGTCGGTTTTCGAATGTGGGCCCAGGCGGTCAGCCAAGCCGGCACTGTTGATGTGAACGCCGTCCGTCAAGCGATGTATGGTCAGCGAGTGAAAGCGCCGAGCGGCTTTGAAGTTGTGATGAACACCAATCACCATCTGTCCAAGCCTGCCATGGTTGGTAAGATAAATTCTGCAGGAACGTTCGACGTAGTCTGGCGATCGATTTCACCGATCAAACCCTCGGTTTGGAGCCGATACATTCCCGCAAGCGCGAGACTGACAGCCGACTGGAGTTTTCCTTGGGTTTGCGGGGGGTGCGCCGAGCCCACATTCAAGGACTGGTGAGAAGGTCGCGTTCGCACTTATCGTCGGAATCGAATGTGCTGTGCTTTTCCGCTTCCGCCGCGGAGCAGCGCGACGCTTAAGCGGACGTTAGTCGCTAAAGGACAAGGTTGCCGGAGAGGTCGGACGATCGAAGACATAGTTGTCGTCCGCGAACCGGCGCAACGTGATCGAGGGCGGTTCTCCGAACATCGTTCGGTAAGCTGCCGCAAATCGCCCCAGTTCCCAGAATCCATGATCGGTGGCGATCTTTGTGACTGTCGAGCATGAAGGATCAGCCCTGAGCAGCGTGCGACGAACCAGATGCAATCTTCGCAGAGTCAAATAGCGGATGGGTCCCATCCCCAGATGTTCTTCGCAGACCATCCGAAGTGTTCGCTCGGCTACACCAATCGCAGTGCAGATATCGGCTAAATACAAGGGCTGCACGGGATGTGCCTCGAGAAACGCCTCGAAACGCGCAACTATCCGTCCGTGGCGATGATTAGCGCCTTCTACTTGCGTCGTTAAGCCGTCAGTGAGGCACTTGATCATTGTGTAAGTTATGTTGTGCTCTAAGGCCCGAGCCACCTCTGGGAGCTCGAGAAGGTCTGGTGTCGCGATGGCCATCTTGCCAATTTAATTCGTGCTGTTGTTGCAATTGCCACATAAGAATCGAACTTGGCCGGACCAAATATTCCAGCTCCACTCCAGACAACTCGTCGGCAGCGTAACGTCGAAGCGCTGCATCATGAGCCGATTGAATGTCACCTGGGTCAGTTCGGCGCGGAAGTCCCCGTTTTTTGTTAGCAGCGGCTTGTTGTCCGACCCTCGGATAGACTGCTGGAAAGGGAATGGATCGTTAAAATTGAAAACTCGGCTCCAGGCCATAGGCTGCTCAACACCATTCATTGCGAAATACGTCCGGAGATCTAATGTGTGCTCCCTGCGAAGTATTTGATGCCGCATCCGAAAGCTTACTCGCCGCCGAGAGGGGACTTCGCCTCCAGCGAGAGTTCGGAAAGCTATCTTTGCATGCACGCAAAACCTGCGAACACGTTAAAGCTGGCGAAAGACGTTGACTATGCAAAAACGGCAGAGAAAGGCGGCGGCGCCGGCTTAGGGCGTCGCTCCAGTCCAGTCAGAAGCCCTTCGCGTCGAAATCATATAGCGCCGTTTCTGCATAGGCGCCGCTCAGTCACGGCGTACGGTTGCTCGAGTAGGGCCGATTTAGGCGCCCGCGGCCGGATCTCATCAGCGTGAGGAGGAGCAAAATGTCGGCTCGAACCGTTGGAGCACTCGCCGCATATGCCATTGTCGGCATAGGCGTTTTGTTGGCCTTTTCAGGCGAAGCATCGGCATTTCGCGCTGGTGGTTTTCACGCCGGCGGTTTTCGAGCTAGTGGTTTTTACGCAGGCGAATTTCGGGCAGGCGGCGTGCGCGCCGTTGGAGTTCGTGGCGGCGTCTACCGGGGCGGCGTTTACCGAGGAGGTATTTACCGCCCCGCAGTAGGCATCGGCGCTGCTGCAGTCGGTGCCGCTGCACTCGGTGCCGCCGCAGGTGCGTACTACAGGCCAGGTTACTACGCTCCCAGCTATTATGGCGCTGCCGCGCCGGTGCGCTGTGGATACGGCTATTACTACTACCCTCCTTACGATCGTTGCGTACCCACGCCATAATCGATCGCACAAAATTACTGACCTCGGAAGAGCCTTGGCAAGCATCTGCCGCTCCTGCAAAAACGGAACAACCCTGCAAACGAACATCTAAGCTGGTGGACAGAAACAAGAAGTCAGGCGCAATTTAAGAACGGAGCAGCGATGCGATCCATCGGATGCTATGGCGCCTTACGTCCTAAATAAAGCTAGTCCTGAGCGGCGGAAAACCATTCGCTTCATCTGGCCAAGGATACCGTAAGCTTCTGCGAGCTCTAACAGGCGCTCCTCGAGTAGCATGCCTGCAGCTTCCTAGAGGAGCGCCTGCGCCATGTCGTCGCACTGCTCAGCACTGAAGCGTTGCTCTTGCTCGTGCATCATAGCTTCGCGATCAATTTCGTTGATTCCGATGGCGCGTTTCATCGACATGTCATTCCGATTTGAAGCGTTATGTCAGGGTTCAGTCACATGGACTGTGCAACTGCGGCAGTTTGTTCCAAGTTCCCGATTCTGCCGAATTTGCATAGACATTCTGCCGGTTTGCCACGAGGATCGCCCGCTCTACAGCCTTCGCGTGTGGCGTTTGTGGGAGGGCAAAATGCCTTGGAGCAAAGTCCTCGTATTCGAAGATCCGGTTCAATACGCGACGAGCGTACGTTCCGCGGAGATACAGATCTTCCCGACGACCAAAGGGAATTTTCGGGCTGAGTTGACGCAAGTTACATTGAATGAACTGTGGATGCAGCGCTTTGCGGAGTGCTTGCCACGCGTGCACAGAGGGACGATTAGCCCGGGCCGTCAGGTCTATACGTTTCTGACCAGCGAACAGCCCGAGGTCCACAGCCGGGGGCGACTATTATCGCTGGGAGAAATGTGTGTCCACGATTATGACGTGCAACATGTCAAAACCTCCGGTGAATACAGGTTTGGGGGGGTTTCCCTAAGACCAGAGGCGCTGGCTACGAGCTGGAGGTCGTTGGTCGGATCCGAATTCAATCCGCACAAGGGCGCGCGCTTCATACGGCCGAATTCAGATTTAATGAGCCGATTCCTGAACCTTCATGCGATAGCCGGAGGATTGGCGAAGAGCGCACCCGACCTTTTCACACAGCCAGAAGTGGCTCACGCGATAGAGCAGCATCTGCTGCGCGCGCTGATAAACTGTTTAGCTGATTGTGAGGCCTCCAACTTCGGAACAGGTTTGCTACGCCACGGAATCATCCTCGGACGTTTCGAGGGGTATCTCGAAGCGAATCCAAATACTCCGCTGCATTTGAGCGAAGTTTGCGCAGCCATTGGGGTGGCAGAACGAACGCTTCGCGCCGCATGCGAGGAGCACCTCGGGATGGGACCCATTCGATACCTGACTTTGCGGAGAATGCATCTCGTCCGCCATGCCTTGCGGCAAGCCGCTCCCGATGCAAAGACCGTTACCCAAGTGGCGACCGCGCACGGGTTCTGTGAATTGGGGCGGTTCGCAGTAGCTTATCGGCAGATGTTTGACGAATCGCCAATTGCAACCCTCCGGAAGACACCAGACTCTCGACGGGAAAAGGTAAGCCGTCCCTTGAAGCTAGTGTCGTAAGTTCGTCAAAGGCTCCTTCGAAGAGCGGCGGGCGCGGAAGCGCTGGCGGTGCGCTGTCGATCGGTTTATCGATATGATGGGATGCAGGTCCGAAAACTGCATTGAGGTGCCTCGGTATCGAGACATCCTTCTTGACCTTCTCCAAACGGGGAAAATGAATTTGGAATTAGGAGGCCGCGCAACTGAGCCGCGCGAGAGGTGCGGAATTGTAGATAAGAAACATGTCGCCCGTATAGTGGAAGTATTCTCCAACGAATTCCTTTGTCACAAACTTGAGCTGGATCTTGTTGTTGCTGGTGACACGAGTAGCGAGTTTGTCGTTCCCAACGATCAGCGACAACTTGTCCTTGCCGCCCAGAGTGACGTTCAAGTCGATTGATTTTGGTTGAATTGCTGGATCGGGCATCTGTTGAACGAGTTGACCCTTGCACAAGAATTGCTGTTCTGCAGCATAGCTTGGCCCGACCATTGTCATCAGCATGGCTACGCTAACCGCCAATTGAGTTGCTTGCATCTTGGCATCCTTGAAATTCGAAAGAAGAATTGAGCCCTTATCGCGGTCTTGCCGGATGCGTCCGATCTCAACCAGCAGAGAACCGCTTTTGGTACTGATGGTCAAACAAACCGCAGTGATAGCCGACTTGTCAGGTCCTCTGTGGACCAATACGTGGGAAGCGCTATGTGAAGATCAGGGTTTGAGAACCCACTGATCCATTTGGAGGCACGTCAGCAAACTGACGTAGCTCGGCGTACCACCCACGGCCTCCTGGCCAGCGCAGCTTTCTCTCTGCGCCACTGACATTTTCGTCCAGAGCGCACCAAGCTGGCGTCGCGCCTTTTGCTCATCATTGACGCAACTCTTGAGAGACTGACCGACCGAGAGCCCGGCTGTAGCTGCAAGGTCGAGCTTGCAGCTCCGGGCCATGTCGAACTTCGGCACGTTATCGGCTACTGGGACAAGCAGTTGCGCACCCAGGATCATCATCGAAATCGAGATCGGCATCATGGCACCCCAGGTTAGAGTTCGCTCCGCTCCGCAGTTTGTATCCAGTTGTGGCTTTGGTCTATGCAAAACCGGCAGGTTCAGGTCCAAATGCGCAGTGTGTGATGCAAAACAAAATTGCAAGTCCGCCACCGCCCTTCCAAGTTGTTCAGCTAAAGACGTCTCCTTGCACAATCCCCAATCGAAGTTGGACGTGTAGGCGATCTGTTGTGCCGTTTCTGCATAGTGGACCATCACAAGCGGGTGTAACTCGTCGGCATGGGCGCCCTGAGTGCGCCCTGAGTGCAACTGCGATCAAAAGGCTGCTACCGTTCAACGTCAAAAAGCGAGCGCCATGCAGGCCCGAATTTGGCAACATCAGCAGAAGCAATCGTTGAACGCCAGGACATGACCATCGTGCAGTCTGCGTACTGAGCCATATTCTCGTCAACGAACACGGGCCATCTACCATGCTCATCATTCTTTGCCTCTACTTCCTGGCTCTTTGGCTAGTGTTCTCGAAGTTTAGAATTGTAAAGTGGGGATGGTTGTCTGGAATGGTTTCGCTGCTCATTGGCGGCTTCATCATCGCGACGTTCTTGGCGCTTTTTAATTATCTTACCCCTTCGGGGCGGGTGACGGTGACTGGTCGCGTGGTGGAAGTGACGCCGAATGTAACGGGCGAGATTGTTGCGATCCCGGTCAAACCGAACGTCCCGGTGAAGAAGGGTGACCTACTGTTTCTGATTGAGCCTGCGCCATTCCAGTACAAGGTATCGCAGTTGCAGGCCTCGCTCGCGGGCGCGAAGCAACAGACCGAGATACTAAAATCGTCATACAATCAAGCAACCGCGACTGTGGCGGGGTTGACGGCTCAGGCCGCATACAACGAGAAGCGCCTTGCTGACATCGGAACGCTGGCAGCAGACATGGCAAACACCCAGTTTCAACTACAGGACAAGCAGGTCCAGTACGAGACTGTGTCGGCGCAGCTGGTCGCAGCTAAAGCTGCCCAGCAATCAGCTAAACTTGCGCTCGACTCAGAGATCGGCGGCGTCAATACCACTGTTGCCCAACTCCAAGCGCAGCTCGATAGCGCCATTTGGGAATTGTCGCAGACCTCCATTCGCGCACCGGCCGACGGCTATGTGACAGTCGTAGCTTTGACTGTCGGCGACCGAGCGCTACAAGCCCGTTCGGCGATGTCATTCATTGTCGAGAGGGAAATCACGCTGGTCGGTCTCTTCCTGCAAAACGGCTTTGACACTGTCAAAGAAGGTGCTGAGGTTCAAATCGTTTTGGACAACCTGCCGGGCCGCATCTATCACGCGAAGATAATCGAAATTCCCAAAGGCATAGGCCAAGGCCAGATCGCCGTATCGGGAACGCTTGCTCGCACCAGCGCGCTGGGCGGAGCCACAGCATTTCCGGCGATCATGTCTATACCCGAGAACATAAAGCGCGAGTCGCTGCGCCTGGGAATGTCCGGCAGCGCCACAGCCTTCTCAGAAAAAGCCGGGGTGATAGGACTTCTTGCATCTATTCTCGTGTGGGTCAGTTCCTACACCGCATACCTCTAGCGGATGCTGGGACTCCCGCCAGTTCTTGCGCTGCGCATTCTAGAGGTCGACTCCCAAATTTGCCGGAATTGGATAGCTACAGCCTAAGCTGACACACTCCTGATGCCGCAAGTTCGAGAACGCCCTGAAGTCCCAGCGTGAAAGCAAGTAAGGCACTATGGCGAGGGTTGCTCACCTCAGCCGCTCTGGTCACTGTGGCGGCCAGTCTAGCGTTCGCGCAGAAGAAGCCGAACATTGTCATGCTGATGACGGACAACAGCGGCTGGAACGATTTCGGCGCATACGACGCCAGGCTTAAGTGAACCATGTCGCTTTGCCGTTACACGTTCCTGTTTCGCAACGGATGACGGAAAGTAGAAGTACTCAGGGGGCACTTCGCAACCGGCCAAATTCTCCGGCTTCCTTCCTAGGACGAGAGCGACTACCGGGCATAAAACAGGCAGCCCGTCGGGACCGCCTGCTTCCGTGTTCAAAGCGGACGACCTATTGGCAGAGGTGCCGGAGCCCATCAGCACCCTTGAAATAGGTGCCGGGCCGGCAAACGATTCCATTGCGAGCGGCATAGGTGTTCCAATTGCCGTGCCAGCCCATCTCGCCGGACATGGCGTAGGAGTTGCCCCATCCACCGACCGTAGCGCCCGCCGCCGCAGCGACAGGTTGGCTATAGGCGCGCCGCGCCGATTGCCGATGTCGATAGCCGGCGGTAGGGGTAGCCCCCGTCCCAAGTCCCGTGCAGCTTGCGAATTCAGCTTCGCATGTGTCTGGATTGGAGAGGGCCGATTGTGCTGATGCAGCAGAGCCGGACAGGGCTGATGCCACAATCAAAGTCGCGCCCAGAACCCTTAGATTCATCATGGCTTGCTCCTAGTGACTGCACGTGGCCCGAACTTGCCATCATAGCATATCAAAGGCTGCGAGCCCGACTATGCTAGTTCGGCGAATCTGCGCAGCGAAGATGGGGACTGCTTTGGGTCAAATGCGAAGAACCCAACCTCTGCGTCCGCCATGGCCTCACCAAGCGACCTCAATGAGATGCTCCGTGACTCCGCTGATAGGCCAACAACGGACGTCAACCGCGCACCTCGTCCTGATCAGTACACGCGTCGAAGTACTGATTTTTTGAGGTCGCCCAAGAGCCGGTAGCCGTCCGCCATTCGCAAGAGCGCCTCCTTCACGGGCGATTCCGGCGGCAGCGGCGCAGCATCTTCGCGCATCGCCCTCTCAAGTTCATCGCACTGAGCCGCGGTCAATGGCTCTTCGCTCATGGGCGTCCCCTCCGACTGGATTTGATCTGGTACAGTTCGGGCCGGGGCGCTCCGGATGCTCGTTGGTGCGCTCGGTGAGAATTTGTCACACGCGCGTCATACGGCCTATGCGATGTCGGCACGTCTTGAAGTTCTTTTTTTTGCCGTTTCTGCATAGCGCTGCCCCCGCCGCCCCGTCAGGATCAATTTCATCGCGCGCGCTGCGCGAGTACGCGCGGGCTTACGTCGTCTTAACGGCGCTGCAGATGAAAGGCGTTTTAATCAAATGACGACGCCCTTTCCTGCAACTCCGTTCAAGGTCGATGCTTCCGTCGATAGTGTCCCACCGGCGCGCGACGGGATGATCAGGATTTCCGGCGGCACATTTCGGATGGGTTCGGATAGACACTATGCGGAAGAAGCCCCTGCGCACCGCGTGGCGGTGGACGGTTTCTGGATAGACCGTCATCCCGTAACGAATCGTCAGTTTGGCGAGTTCGTCAGAGCGACAGGCCATACCACTTTTGCGGAAGTAACCCCGGATCCAGCGAACTATCCGGACGCTCTTCCGGAATTGATCTTCGCGGGTTCACTCGTTTTCGTTCCGCCCGAACACCTGTCGAATCCTCAGGACTGGAGTCAGTGGTGGACGCTCATGCCGGGAGCCGATTGGCGGCATCCTTATGGCCCCGCAAGCAATATCGACGGTCTCGACGATCATCCGGTCGTTCACATCAATTTCGATGACGCCTTGGCTTATGCGAACTGGGCCGGCAAGGCTCTACCGACCGAGGCCGAATGGGAGTTTGCCGCCCGCGGAGGACTGGATTCCGCCGAATATGCATGGGGCGATGACTTCGTGCCTGGAGGACGCCACATGGCCAATACCTGGCAAGGAAACTTTCCTGCCGAAAATTCCCTCAGCGATGGTTTTGCTCGAACTTCGCCCGTGAATGCATTTCCGGCGAATGGTTTTGGTGTCCACGACATGATCGGGAACACCTGGGAGTGGACGACCGACTGGTACACACCCAAACACAAAGCGGATGCCAAGAAGGCCTGCTGCATTCCGCAAAATCCGCGCGGTGACCGGGAGGACGAAAGTTTCGATCCTCACCATGCGGTGAGCAAAATTCCGCGCAAAGTAATCAAGGGCGGCTCGCATCTTTGCGCACCCAACTATTGCCGGCGCTACCGGCCCGCAGCGCGGCACGCGGAGCCTGTCGATACGTCAACAAGTCATTTGGGATTTCGTTGCATCCGAAGAACCTTGTGAGCCTGAGAAGCACGGATCTTCAAACGGGAGAGAGAAATTGAAAAGTAGTAAAGAAGACACCACGCGCCGCAGCCTCAGCCGACGCAATGCATTGCTCGCGGGCACCATGCTCGTCGCCACCTTTGCCCTCGACGGACTACGGTTCAGTCAAGCGCAGGCTCAACAACAGCAGAGCAAGCCCAACATCATAATGATCATATCCGACGATACCGGCTTCGGTGACCTCGGGCCGTATGGTGGCGGCGAGGGCCGCGGCATGCCGACGCCCAACATCGACCGTCTGGCCGGCGAGGGCATGCAGTTCCTTTCCTTCTACGCGCAGCCAAGCTGCACGCCGGGACGCGCGGCCATGCAGACCGGCCGTATTCCAAACCGCAGCGGCATGACGACCGTGTCTTTCCAAGGGCAAGGGGGCGGCCTCCCGGCGGCCGAGTGGACCCTGGCATCGGTGCTCAAGACTAGCGGCTACAAAACCTTCTTCACCGGCAAGTGGCATTTGGGCGAGGCTGATTACGCGCTTCCGAATGCGCAGGGCTACGATGAGATGAAGTACTGTGGTCTGTACCATCTCAACGCCTACACCTACGCGGACCCGACCTGGTTTCCGGACATGGCCCCCGAATTGCGTGCGATGTTTGCGCGCGTGACCAAGGGCGCGATGTCAGGCAATGCCGGTCAGCAGGCGCGCGAGGAGTTCAAGATAAACGGGCAGTATGTCGATACGCCCGTGGTCGACGGTAAGGAAGGCGTGGTCGGAATTCCCTTCTTTGACGGCTACGTCGAAAAGGCGGCGATCGAATATCTCGATCGAAACGCTAACTCACGCGAACCGATCTTCATGAGCATCAACTTCATGAAGGTGCATCAACCGAACATGCCGCACCCCGACTACATTCATAAGTCGCTATCAAAAAGCAAATACGCCGATTCCGTGGTCGAACTCGACGCACGTATTGGGCGCATCATGGACAAGATCCGCTCGCTCCCGAATGCGAACAACACGTTGGTGGTCTATACGACCGACAACGGTGCTTGGCAGGATGTCTATCCTGACGCCGGCTACACCCCGTTCCGCGGCACCAAGGGCACCGTGCGTGAGGGTGGAAACCGTGTCCCGGCTCTTGCATGGATGCCGGGCAAGATCAAGCCCAACACGAAGAACCATGAGATCCTGGGCGGCCTGGACCTGATGGCCACTTTCGCGGCGGTGGGCGGAGCCAAGATGCCGACGCAAGATCGCGCCGGAGCGCCGATCATGTTCGACAGCTACGACATGTCGCCGGTCCTGTTCGGTACCGGCAAGTCGCCGCGCAACGAGTGGTTCTACTTCACCGAGAATGAGTTGTCGCCCGGTGCCGCGCGCGTCGGCAACTACAAGGCCGTCTTCAATCTCCGCGGCGACGACGGCGCAACAACCGGTGGTTTGGCGGTCGATACCAACCTCGGCTGGAAGGGTGCGGAGAAGTACGTCGCCACCGTCCCGCAGGTGTTTGACCTTTGGCAGGATCCCCAGGAACGCTACGATATCTTCATGAACAACTATACGGAACGCACCTGGACCCTGGTCACCATCAGCGAAGCCATCAAAAACCTGATGAAAACCTATGTCCAGTATCCTCCGCGCAAGCTGCAAAGTGAAAGCTACGCCGGCCCGCTCACGCTGTCCGAGTATGAGAGGTTCCAGAGCGTTCGCGAGTCGCTGGCCAAGGAAGGCATCAGGTTGCCGATGCCAAATGGCAACTGAGGGCTAGGACAGAAGGGGCGGCGCCTTATCGCGCCGTCCCCACATGGCGCCGGCTCTCCCAAGCAGGAGCCGGCAGTCAGGTAGAGAAAGAACGGTTGTCCTGGGATCGATGTCCGGGTCACAAGCGGCTTCACCGGCTGCGCTTGCCAGGTCAGCTATGCGCCATCTCCGGACTAATGCACCGCAGAGCAAAAATGCTAAACTGAGTTGATCATTCCGGTAGTCCTGCTCTGCGTAGGGCCTCCTCCCATTGGGCGAGCACCTCGGGTTGCTTATAGGGGAGACGATCCTTGATCTTTTGGAGGTTCAAATTGGGATCGAGGGCGCGTGCGTGATCCATTGCGCTTCTTGCAATATCGAGGTTTCCGGTCATTGCGTGGGTGGCAGCAGCCGCGATTGTTGCCATAAAGTTTTTCGGCTGCTCCAGCATAGCTGTCTCCGCGGTAGCTGAAGCGATATCAAAACGGCCTGCTGCAAAATGGGCGCACGCGATCGAGGCCTGCATCCCGGGGCGTTGCGGGTCAACCGGGCTTAGACGAATGGCCCGCTCCAAGTGCTCCACTGCGCGATCTGGCTGACCGGTAAATGATCTAATCCAGCTGCTCAGATGCCAAGCAATCGCCAAGTTCGGATTTAGCGCCTGAGCGCGATCAAACAAACTTATGGCACGTTCGAAATTGCCAGATATATAGCCGATTGCAAGACCGCTACAGGCTAGGGCGACGGCATCGTCCTCGCCGCATTGCACAGCGCGCTCCGCGATTTGGGCCGATTGGGAGGACTCAGATGGTCCCTCGTCAGCCCAACCATTCATCTTGCGCCGAACATAACACCATGCGGCCATTCCGTAGGCAGAGGAAAAATTGTCGTCGAGTTCGATTGCCTTGAGAAACAGGCGAAGGGCCTCGCTGATGTCTTCCCTGCCAGCCTTGTGAAAGCTCCACATGCCTTTCAGGAAATAATCGTAGCCGTCGAGACTTTCAGTCGGCTTGCGCATCGCGCGGTCGATCTCGGCGTGTTCGAGCTTGGGTGCGATTGCGCCCACAACCCGAAAAGTAATGTCATCCTGCAGATCGAAGATATCTTTCAGCGCACCATCAAAACGGTCAGCCCACAAATGCGCACCCGTCGAGGCATCGATAAGCTGACCCGTTACTCGCACACGATCCGCCGATTTTCGTACACTTCCCTCAAGCACGTAGCGTACCCCGAGTTCGCGCCCTACCTGCTTAATGTCGACGGCAGCACCCTTGTAGGTGAAGCTCGAATTGCGTGCGATAACAAAGAGCGAATGGTAACGCGACAGCGCCGTGATAATGTCCTCGACGATACCGTCAGCAAAGTAATCTTGCTCGGAGTCGCTGCTCATATTCTGGAACGGCAACACTGCGATGGAAGGCTTATCTGGAAGCGCAAGTGGCTGGCCTGTGACGGCTGGACGTTCGAGGCCCAATAACACAGACGATCTCTCATCTACACTCAACCGCCATGCGCGCATCGGCTCGACAATGTTTTTTAAGTTTTGCGGCCCCATATCTTCAAAAAGACTATCGAGCTTCCCACGAATTTGACGTTGTGCGTCGTCCGAGATGCAGATGCCGCCGGGCTTTGCAATCCCTTCGAGCCGTGCTGCAATATTAACTCCGTCGCCGAAGATATCATTGTCGTCGAAGATAATGTCCCCGACGTGAACACCGATACGAAATTGGATCCTGGCGTTTGGCGGCACATCCGCGTTTTGAGCGGCCACTCCGCGCTGTACCTCTACCGCGCACCGAGCCGCATCCACCGCACTGACGAACTCGACCAGCATGCCGTCGCCTGTTGTCTTGACGATGCGGCCCCGATGCGCTGCGATGGTGGGATCGATGAGCGTCTTCCGGAACGCCTTGAGTTGCGAGAGTGTGCCTTCTTCGTCTCGACCCATCAAAAGGCTGTAGCCAGCAATATCGGCCGCCAACACAGCCGCTAGTCTCCGTTCCACGCGATTTTCGGTCAAAGGAACCGCCCAAGTTAGGAGAATTCAGGATTCGATTGTAAACTCATGGACGATCCAGCGGTAGTGCCAATGTCGGGTGGCGTCAAAAGCGCCGTTGTCCGCAAGGGGGCACTATCGTTGATGTCCGCTCCTGTCAGAAGCGCCGTACCAGGCTCGGCCAAGAGCGTTGCGTTTGGCCGGACTGCCGCGATTCAAACTTCCGAATTGGACGCTCGAGTCATGCGCTACGAACTCGCCGACTATGAATGGACTGCGATCAAGTCGCATCTTTTGGACCCGATCAGGGGCACCCTGGCGTGACCTGGCGACGGCGTTTGGACCACGCAATTGATTGTGGCGGTAGCAGACGGTGTGCCGGTGTTCGACGTGGCAAGAAGCTGCAAGCTCAACTTGGCTGCGACATCGACTATCCGATACCCAATCCCTTCAGGCGTGTACCGAGGATGCTGGAAAGCGGTGAGGAGGAGAGCGTCGCCGCACTCATCCGGGCTTCGACGAGTTCAGCCGCGCCATTTTCACCGCAACGAGCTCAGATGTGCACATTGCGGGGAACAGCAACCGAGAAAGATGAGCGAAGTTTATCCCATGTTATAGCGCAAGCTTTGCCTCGATGGCTTGATCGCGCGCGCCGCCAGAAGGGTAGCCAGCGTGAACAAATCGAAAGACGTCAGATCCTCGATTGACGATCAACATTTGACCGAGGAGGAGTGCGACGAACTCTCGCAAATCCTGAGTCAAGACGCTGCAAGTATGGAGGATGGACCGCAAAGACGGAAGCTTTTGGAATTGGCGGACTGTTACGGGGCCTTGGCGGGCCTTAAGAAGCTGGTTCTTGGAAACGTGAGTTGATCATGTGGAGTAGGGTCAGCGCTCTTCCTGTCACCGGGAGTGTCTTGTCTGATACATAATAAGCGCTTTCGTTGAGCGCCATTAGTCCAGTTTCCGGCTGTGTCAGCACAAAAATAGTTCCGCGGTGCTCGGGTTGGCCGGCCTAGTGAGGCTCGCCGGTGATGCGGATAGAGCCCTTGGCAAGTTCATAAGACCTTGATCGACGATGTGCTATTGAGAGGACATCGTCTCGACCTTCTGAATGGCTTCCACGCAAGCTGCAGACGCTGTCGATTTATTCGACAGCAGACAAGCAGCAATACGACCTTGGCCCGGCACTATTTTTCCGCACGTTCCGGTTATCTCAGCTTTGCATGCAACCACAGCGTCTTTCAGAACGTCTGCCGTTGTTTGCACGCTTTGTCGCGGCTTCCCCGAGTTCAAACGCGCATTTGGGGCTGATCTTGTCTTCATGGGCTTGCATGCAATAAATCATACGCCCTTCACCAGGCGTCACTGTTTTGCAGTACTTCTTGATATCGCTTGCGCAGGCGCTCTCAAGCTTCGCTACTCTGGCGGTCAGCTTCTCCAAAAGCGCCTTTCCGACATCTGTCTGCGCTGAGGCGTTGCCAATCGACGAAATGGCCAGGCACAGGAGAGCCCCAAGGATGACGATTGATCTGACTGTCATTCTCATCGATATGTCCTCTGATGACTGGCTCCGAACCGCGCGTTCATAGAACTGGCAGTAGGCTCGCGATGAAAGTTGAGGGGTGTTCTTTGCCTGTGATTCATTGCGCCAAGGACAGCGTGAGGCTTGAAACTCCAAGTGACAAATCAATCCCGACCGAGCCCTCGAGGGAGAGCGGCTGCAAGGCGATCGAACGCGCCGTTCCACCGAACAGCAGATTGGCGCCAACCCCAACGCCGACGCCAACGGCGTCACTCGCACCCACATAAGTGCCGGATGGCGCTCCGCGTCGTGGTCCTGCTGTGGGTGCGAAGACGCCCCACGCCATCGCCCCGCCTGCCGTGATCCCGATATCGATACCGATAGTGCCCATTACACCAAGATATGCTTCTGGCGGATAAGGCCCATTGGGTGCGAAGCGGCATACCATTCGCTGGCGGGATCCAAAGATCAAACCGATGGAGGGTGCCATTTTGCACGTGAGGGTACCGACGCTGACTCCGGGAGGCGGCTGCTGGGCAACCGCAGGTGATACGAACACCGTGGCGAGCCCCACGAGCAACAGCGCACCCAAATGTTTTAGCATGACGGAATCCCGCGTTGCTGTAATTAGTCGATGGGTTAGCCGGGTTCGAAAACGATTCAGAACTTATAGCCAAGGCGAGCCGTGACCTGGTTGTTGCTCAAGTCTTGCTTAAGCCCGATGATACCAAGATTGAGAACCGGTATCGGATACACCAAGGATCTGGATTGATACTGTGAGTAGCGATACTCGAGCCCGGTGAACCAGTTGTTTGTGACGGCGTAGTCCAGGCCGGCACCGACCGTCCAGCCCACGCGCGTGCCGTCGCCGCCGAGTGAAATGCCGGTAAAGGGAATCGAGGTCTCGAGAGATGCGAACGCCGCGCCACCTGTCACATAGAGCAGGGCGCGGTCGGCAGCATAGCCGAGCCGGCCGCGTATCGAGCCGCCCCATTTGCTATGCGCCGTAAGGAAATCGGCGGTGATGGCGGTGTAGCGTATAGCGCCGACCGTCCATCCCTGAAAATCGCCTTCCACGCCCAACACAAACTGACCCACTTGGTAGTTATAGCCAGTGAGAATTCCATATGTCAGGCCATCCTTACGCGAGCCGGATGTGAGCAGGAATGGAGCCCCGAGCAATAGTGCGCCGGTCGTGTATTGGGGGTTCGTTTGTATCCATCCGAGCTCTCCACCAACTGTAGAAGCCTGTCCATGAAAACGCAGGCGCATAGGCGACCGGCGCGAGTGGCTCCACTCGGCCCGGGAGGTCGGCAGCAGATGCCGATGCGCTAACGGCGCCGGTCATGGTGGCGAGGAGAGCGATGCGTGCCAAACGCCGCATGAACTGGTCCTTATGAGTTGAAGCCGCCAGGTCTACGGACGGAATTCTGGAGGAGCATTCGGGGAAGCCCAATGGTAAACAGCGTTGATCGTCTGCGACCAGGACGCCAAGCTCCGAAGGCAAGAGGGTCTGTTCTCGGTGGTGCGTCTTCAATAACAAGGCGGGTACGGGTAGTAGCCGCAGGCCGGAGGGGGCGGATACGAACGATAGTAGGCCGCGGCATAAGGGGCCGCCCCATATGCGGCAGCCCCTGCGGCGCCCGCGTACATTGCGCCGCGGAATGCTGAATGGCGAGCAACTCCGGCAAACGATAGCGGCGTCAGCGGTCGCCCGATAATATCGATGAAGATCGCTGCCGCTCCGTCGGCGCCGGCGAGATCACCTTCCAGCGTCTGCACGGTGAAAGTCAGCTTGTCACCCTCGAGCTTCGGGTTCTTCAGCACCACGACGGCATCCTTCACTGAGCCGTCCTTCGCTAAAACCGACACTGTCGCATTGGGCGGGTTCTTGGCGAAGCTGTCCTCTCCAGCGCCCCATTCTGCAATCACTTCGGCGGTGGCCTGGTGACCGGCGGCTCGTATTGGGCGATCGGCGAAGACAATCGAGCTCGGCGTAACGCCAGTCAGAACCAAGTTATCTCCCTGTAGTGACGCACCGCGGGAGTTCATCACGAAGAGGGACGGGACGATTTCGGGCTTGGCAGGCGCGCTAGGGGGGCCGATGGTTTTGATTGAGGACGATGTTGGAGCAGCCTGCCCAAAAGCGCCTGCGATCCCTGTGAACCCGATGGAAACGCCCAAAAATCCTGCGAGCGCGGCAGTCTTGGTCTTGCTCGTCATATCGCCCCCTTATTCGTGAACGTTCTCGGACGTTCTCGCTTCCAGAATTTGGGCAAGGCGTCCCGACGCTCGGGGCGACCATGGAAGAGCATTAAGCGGTTGACTATGTAATTCCGGCGATTGGAAAGGTCCTTCGAATCGCCCGACCGGACGAGCTTGCCCGCCATGCCGGACGCATTACGGGCCGGCGAATTACACCCAACGGCTGAGACCATCGCCCATTTTGACGTTCTGCGCCTGGGATGGCGAATGAAATGCACAGTATCCAGTGCAGATAGAATAGACCAGTAGCGTTTTCAGCGCGCATCGAAGGGAAAGATCACTTTCCAGTCTTTTTTCATATCGATCACCGTCCACCTATTTGCAGCGGCCGCCTCCAAAGCAACGTCGAGATGCCCGAAATGCGACTGCCGATCGTAGGCGTACTCGCGTACTGCATCGGTGTGATGAACGATGGCCCCAAAACGCAAGCCGTCGCTGATGGTAGTCCATTGAAGCATTTCGAGATCTCCGTCTGAGTTTCCGAATGCAGCAATCGGGCGGCGGCCTACGGCTTCGTTTATGCCGACGGGCTTGCCCGCCTTATCGTCGATGAAGTTCAACTCCGGCAAACGAAATAGCGTAGGAATTCCGTCGCGCATCTCGAATCTGGTCTTGATAGATGAGCCTACGACCTGGTCGGGAGGAACCCCGTAAACCTTATCTGTCCACGGACGCATGAACTCGACTCCACCGCCCGAGACGATAAAGGTCTTGAAGCCGTTCGCCCGCAGATAAGAGAGCAACTCAAGCATTGGCTGGTAGACCAGGTCAGTATAGGGCCGCTGGAAGCGCGGATCGCGAGCGGAGGCGAGCCAATCCAATACTATTTTCGAGAACTCGTCAGTGGTCATCCCGGCATGGGTCTGCATGATCAGATCGAGCAGGCTCCGCTGGCTGAACCCCGCCAGTGCTTTCAGGTCCCCCTCAAGAACCGACTGGAAAGGCTCGGTATATCGCCATTCCGGATGCAATGGCGCCAAAGCCTTCACACGTTCGAGGGCGAATACCAATTGAACATACATTGGTTGCTCGACCCAAAGCGTGCCATCGTTGTCGAAGGTCGCCACACGTGCGGCGGGCGGCACATACTGGGAACTTCCGGATGTCGTAACCCGACGCACGAAATCGACGATAGCTTGTTTGGTCGAAGTATCGTTCCAGGACGGCAATGGATCATCTTGGGCAGACGCGCGCGGCAGGCAGCTGACAGTCAGTGCCACGCCCAATATCGCGCCGGCAGCGGCGCGCCAAAGTTTGCGCCTCATAGCTCACCTCCAAACCGATTGATGACAGCGGCCGTCTAGTCAAAGCTTGATGGACTTGGATGCTAACCGTCTATGCAATTTCGGCGAATCTTCGGAATATACGGGTTTACGAGCAATGAAGGAGGAAGCTCGACATTGTCCAACCTTTCCGAAATATGTCTCCCCCTTACCGGCCCGTTCACATGGAACTGTCGCAAAATCGAACGAATTGAATTTTCTCCGGAATTGCATAGCGCGCCTGAGTGTTGAACTTCAGACTGCGGCAAGCCACTGCGATAAACCACCTCTGGGCACGATCGCTTTGGAGGCGAGGACAGCAACCACTCCATGGCCGACTGCAGGATTGTAGGATTGCTCATGATCACCGCCCGCTCGCTGGCTATCATTCTAATCCTTGAACATGCGCTTCCGTCCGTGGCCATCGCCAAAGACGGGCGCGAACGCATCGTGACAATCCGCGATACTCAGTCCGCTCCGCGCCTGAGATCCAGCATGGTCGCTCGACAGGATCTCTTTGATCGACGCAACCCAAATAACTTCCGCGTAGACTGGCCCAGCCCTCCTGCTCAACCCGGCCAATTCTGAGGGAACAGAATTTATTGATGAACTTCCTCATCCGAGAGGGTGAATCAAGTCAGTCCTGTCGCACGCGATCTTGGACCGCGAAGGTCGATGCCATGAAGCCAAGCGAGTTGCAGACAGGCCATTTTATTGTGATCTCGATGCCGACAACCGGACTGCCTTAACACTTGGCCAAAATGCGCAAGATGCTCCTTGTCGCGACAACAATGCTTTTGGCTGAAAACTCGCATGCCCAGGCACAAACGGAACTTACCGCATACGCGGACGCAAACGGATACATCGACGTCCAAACATTGACCTGCGCCGCGCTTGCGGGCACCTGGCAGGGGACGATCGGCTCACCACTTGGTATAGCGGCTGGTACAACGGCCTCGGCAAGAAGCATTACTTCAATATAGCGAAATCAAAAGAGTTCGAGCATGAGGTGATCGTCTACTGCAAAGCAAATCCTCAAATACGCATCATTGAGGCCATTGACGTCATGCTCAAGCAAGAGAGGCTCTCGACCGGATTCAAATGACAATGCTCTTAACCGCAACTTTTTAGATTCACGAGGTGGAGCACGTGGTCTTGCGAGAGCCTTAATCCCCATATTCCGCGTCAGAATTGGTCGGCAGAGAAATTAGGAAGGTAGAAGGGGCGCTGGGAGGCGACGGCGGCTTTGCGGCACTACTTCGTAACGATATGCCGGGTCGCTTTCGCATCTGTTGCCGCAGTTGGGGAAATTGCAAACGTCAGCCAAGTATTCCAACCAGATGGCCGGTTGGCCGCATTGAATTCCCCATACGCCTTGATGTTTAAGTACCCCTGCATATCGCCCACGGGAAAGATGTATCCGAACTGGGGGCCCACGCCGAGAACGCGAGATCTGAAGCCACCAAGCAGTGGATTTCCACCAGTATCATCTGAGACTTGCTGATAGGCATAGCCAACGAAACCCACAAACGCCTGTTTTGTGAGAAATTGCGCTGTGCTCCAGTCAAAATGGAAATCGATCCCGCTTTGAACCTGAGTGTCAGGGTTCTTGAAATTGTAGGTTAACCCCGCAACGCCGGAAATCGTCACGCCGGAAGCCGGGTTCAGGTAAGTGTAGCCCCCGCCGGCATCGATCGCGCCGTGGCCGATGCCAAGGTTAGCGATGCGACTTGGATCGTAAGCGCCGACCGGAATGTCGCCCGTTATATACGTCATGTAATTGTTGACGCCTGAATTCCATTTGAGCGTGATCATGGGATAGAGGTCGCCGACAGACGTAATCGAATCTCCGATACTCCCCATCCGGGTTGCCGCGAATCCTCCCACGTTAGCTGTCAGTGTTCCATCAATGGTCGCGGCTGACCGGCCGAATATGCCGGTTACTCCCATCGCCAACTGACCACCAAGGACTGGCGTGCCGAAAGTATAGGTTGGGTTCAGAAGCAAGAGATCGGCCTGCGCATTCAGGCTCGCGTTGAGGCTGACATTGACGGTTGGTGCGAATCTGCCAACTTGAATCTCTCTTGCCGCGGCGACAGAGCCGGAGGCTGCAACACTCGTGTGGTAATAGACGGTTCCCATTGACCAGCCCGGCGCGCCCTGCGGGACCGCCGGCAGACTGCTGACCTGGCCTGGCAGCCAGAACGAAATGCCGCTTTCATCGGCGCGGGACTGTTGGGTGGTGAGGATCAGCATCGCACAGATCGCACCGGCACCGAGCTGAAAGTCCCTGATCGAATCACGCCGCATCTGCCGCTCCTCGATACATCCTTATCCTATGCTATCTGCGGTTTGGCCCTAAGCTATGCAAAATCGGCCAAAACAACAAACTGTGGCTGGTTGATGCAGCGGCGCAACACTCGGAGCAAAGCGGAGCTGCGTAGCGCAGGTCGCCAGGGCGTCAAAAGTCGCGAAGGAGTACAATCGGCTTCCGAAGCTGCATAGGCGGATCGTGGTCAATCGACCAAGCTGCAGCCCGACGGGGCCTGCGACGCCGCGGCCATCTTCGAACGAGACGATCCGGATGATCCAGAACGGAACAACGATCTTCGTTAGTCCCGACACCTACAGTGCGGCGATTGGAATTGGAAAGGTCGAGTTCTTTGTTACAGCGGATGGAGAGTTCAAGGGGCAACTGACCCACCTGAATATTGGTCGCCTGCACGTGCTGAGGGCAAAGGAGAACCTTCCACGCATCGCTTTCCTCGCCTTGCCGCCAGCTCATGTGCACATCTCGTTCTCTACTAACAGGACGCTGAGTATGTTCTGCTGTGGGGTGGGCTTGGATTTTGGCGATCTGGTTTTCCATTCCCTCGGGCAGAGGACGCACCAGCGAACAATCGGAGAAGCGGACTGGGGAGTGATATCTCTGCCGTCAGTAGAGCTTGCCGCATACAGCAAAGCTTTGACCGGGGAAAGTCTCAGAGCGCCATCTGACAACTGCATCGTGATGCCTGCTGACGAAGCCTCCACAGTGTTGTTGAGCTTGATTTCGAAACTCTGCGACCTCGCTGAAGCGACAGGAAAATTCTTCTTCACAGCCGGTGCCGCTTCGATCGAGCGCGAGTTGCTCGACGCGCTCGTCATATGCTTGTCGACCCGGAATGCCGACAGGCCGTCCAACTCAAGGCGGCGCCACGCGGAGATCATGGTCAGTTTCGAGGAATGCTTGACTCGACAAAGAGAGTCTCATTTGAACCTGTCGGAGCTCTGCACCACAATCGGGGTGCCGGAGCGTACGTTGCGGCTTTGTTGCGCAGAATTTCTGGGTGTTAGTCCAAGCCGCTACTACCTGCTGCGACGGTTGAATAGAGCGCGATCCGCATTGCGTGACGCCGATCCGGCATCTGCCAGTGTTTCAGAAATTGCTAGAATTCATCACTTCACCGAACTCGGGCGCTTCGCGGTAGCTTACCGCGACGTCTTCGGAGAAACGCCGTCATCGACGTTGCGCCGCGTTTCCAACAAGGAGGAGTAATTATAAGTGCTGTGCCGAATTCGCATAGCGCGATGGGAGAAACTTCGGTCAGGCTAACCTTGACGAAGAGCGGAGTTGTGCAAGTTGAGCAGCTCCTCTTCGCTTCTGCAACCGCCCCAGACTTCGACAAGTCGGTCGTTCACGTATCGTGAAAGCTAGGAGCCGGAGCTATGAAGATCACTAGAAACTTGAAACGTATGCTGGTATCAGCAACCGCCTTGGCGACAGTCAGTTTGCCGGCAGTCCCCCTGCCTGCCTTCGCACAGGCGCCAGCCGGAAAGCCCAACATCGTTTTCATCATGGGCGACGACATCGGCATCATGCAGCCCAGCATCTACCATCGCGGCTTGATGGTGGGAGAGACTCCGAACATAGACCGCATCGGAAATGAAGGTGCGCTCTTCTTGACGTACTATGCTGAGCAGAGCTGCACCGCTGGCCGCAACGCATTCTTCACCGGCATGCATCCTCTTCGCACCGGCATGATTCCACCGCAGCTACCCGGCAGCCCGTCCTGGCTGCGGCCCGGCACCCCCGCCGTTGCGAAGTTCTTGCTCGACCTCGGCTACAACACCGGCGAATTCGGCAAGAACCATCTCGGTGACAATGCTGAGGCGCTGCCAACCGCGCACGGCTTCCAGGAATTCTGGGGCTACCTCTATCACCTCGACGCGATGCAAGGGGTGAGTTTCCCGGACATCAACAAGAGCCCGACTGTGCAAGGCATCGCGCCGCCCTGCAAAAGCAGCCCGATCCCTGGGCTCAGCGAACTCCCCGGCGCCCTGGACCCTCGAACGGCCACGTGCTTGACGCCGCCGCGGCCGGTGCTGGCGTGCAAATCGTCGGATGGCTCGCAGGCGAACCAGACCTGCAAGGACGAGGGTCCCTTGACGCTCGACCGATCACGAGGCGTGGACGAAGAAATCTCGGCCAAGGTCATCGATTATCTTGATCGCAACGATCCCAAGAAGACCAGCAAGCCGTTCTTCGTCTGGTACAACCCGGCGCGCATGCACATCACGACCGTGCTACCGCCGAAATACGAGGCGATGATCGGCGAGCCAGGTGGCAAGGACTGGGGCCTCAACGAGGCCGGCATGAAGCAGATGGACGACAACATTGGCTATGTTCTGAAGAAACTCGAGGACATGGGGCAGCTTGACAACACCATCATCGTCTTCACCACGGACAACGGCGCCGAGAACATTACCTTTCCGGACGGCGGCACCACTCCCTTTAAGGGCGGCAAGCTGACCACCTGGGAAGGCGGCATGCGCGCTCCGCTGGTCGTTCGCTGGCCGGGCCACATCAAGCCTGGCACGGTCAAGAACGAAATGGTGTCGGCACTTGATTGGTTGCCCACGCTGGTCAACATCGCGGGCGGCCCCAAGGGTGACGCTTTGAAGAAGCAGATCGAGACGGGAAGCTACCCAGGCATCGTCAAGACGACGCTCGACGGTGTTGATCAGCGCGGCTATCTCGAAGGTACGGAGAAGTCGGCGCGTGACGTCTTCTTCTACTACACTGGCGCGCAGCCATCGGCGGTACGCTACAAGAATTGGAAGATGTACTATACGATGGTCCCCGATACAGGGACCGGTGGGTTATTCGGGGCGCAGAGCTTCCATTGGACGCAGGTCGCGAACATCAAGCGTGACCCATTCGAGCAGACCGTCGGTTCCGACGCAAAATCGCTACTGGGCTACGCCGGTTCGATCGGCTCTCCGAGCACGGCTTATCTCTATGACTGGAATATCCTGCCGCTCGGCCAGCTGCTCTGGGAAAAGGAGCTCTTTTCGTACAAGGACTTCCCTCCGATGCAGGCACCGGAGTCCTACAACCTCGACGGTATCCTCGCAGAGATGAAGAAATCCGGTCATCAGAGCGAGTAACGGCCGCCTGCCAATATCCACGACGGTGGCCGGCCCAAAGCCGGTCACTTTGGATACTGCAAGCTGGCATCGAGCCGCGCTCGACGAAAATGTAGCTCCTCGATGGAGCATCCCGACCGCACGACAGAATCCGCAGGAATACACCATGAACTTGGCAGGCAAGCTCCGGCCGCCGCTACTCAGTATGACTGCACTGACTGCGATCGGTTCAACAAGTGCGATCGGTTCAACAAAACCTCGGGAGGTTAGGTTATGACCAACATCGCCGTCCTGCCCCAGCAGTCCAGTATCTGGTGGGTTTTCCTCCTGCAAGGTTTTGCCGGCATCATCCTGGGCCTTATGCTTGTTACCCAGCCCGGTGCGACCATCCTCGCGCTCACAACGTTTCTGGGGTTTTACTGGCTCATAACCGGCTTGCTTGCATTCGTCCAAGTCTTCGTCGATCGCTCAACGCCATGGATATGGTCATTGCTGAGCGGTGTGGTCGGCGTCATCGCAGGCCTCTTCGTTCTACGGCATCCGCTCTTTGCTGCCTTGACTGTGCCGACGGTGCTTGTCCTCATTCTTGGCGTTCAAGGACTTGTCTTGGGCGCGTTGCAGCTCATTGCCGGCTTCAAGGGGGGCGGCATCGGGCCTCTAATCCTCGGAGCGATCAACGGCCTGGTTGGTCTTCTGCTATTAGGGTCTCCAATCGCAGCCGCATTGGCGGTGCCGGTGATTTTTGGTGCGCTGCTCCTCATTCAGGGGGCGGGATTGGTAATCTTGGCTTTTCGAGTCCGTAGCTAAGGCTTTCTCTTCTCTTCCGGGAATTAGGGATTCTGCCGAATCTGCATAGTGCGGACGGCGCAGGCTTGGCACTCTGCTGCCGAAGTGACCGGCGAGACGGAAGTCACATGAATTTCGCCCCCCAATCTGATCTAAGGCGCCCGGTTGAAGGTTCGCCGCATCCGGACATGGTGCACGTACCAGGCGGTACGTTTCGGATGGGCTCGGACAAGCATTATCCGGAAGAAGCTCCCGCCCACCGCGTCACCGTGGACGGTTTTTGGATGGACCGTACCCCCGTAACCAATCGCCAGTTCCGCGACTTTATCAACGCGACCGGCTACGTAACCTTCGCCGAGATAACTCCCGAGGCGAAGGATTATCCAAACGCATTGCCGCAGATGCTCAAAGCCGGCTCCCTTGTCTTCACTCCGCCCAAAGAGGCCGTGGATCTGCGTTACTGGGGAGAGTGGTGGACATTCGCTTTCGGCGCCAACTGGCGGCGGCCCTACGGACGCCACAGCAATATCCGTGGCCTCGACGATCATCCCGTCGTCCACGTGGCATGGCGCGACGTAGAAGCCTACGCAAAATGGGCCGGGAAGGATCTGCCAACCGAAGCCGAGTGGGAATTCGCCGCGCGAGGCGGATTGGGCGAGGCGGAGTTCGCGTGGGGAGACGAACTGACCCCTGCTGGCAAACACATGGCAAACACCTGGCAAGGTAACTTCCCGCATGAGAACCTTGCGGCCGATGGCTTTGAACGGGCCTCGCCGGTGACCGCGTTTCCGCCGAACGGCTACGGCCTCTATGACATGATCGGTAATGTCTGGGAGTGGACGGCCGACTGGTATTCGCCGAAGCACGACGCCGATGCGCCGAAGGCTTGTTGCATTCCGCAGAATCCCCGCGGCGGCGCCGAAGGCGAAAGCTACGACCCACGTACCCCAAACATCAGCATTTCCCGGAGAGTGCTCAAGGGAGGCTCGCATCTGTGCGCGCCGAACTACTGCCGACGATATCGCCCGGCAGCCCGTCATGCCGAACCAATCGATACTTCGGCGAGCCATGTTGGATTTCGGTGCATCTCCAGGACGAAATCCTGATGAAAAAGGCCATTGCCTAGCTTGCCATCTGCCCATGTCTCAGATGCTTCTCGACGTAAGCGCTATTGCAACGCTCGTGTCGGTTCATCTTAGCGTTCTCGACGAGCAAAACGTTTCTCTGTCCAGGTATTTTCCAGTGAGCTGCCTCCCTTATAGAGGGAGGCTAACGTTTTTAGCGTGTGGCGGCGCTCAGGTTGATCCCTCGGCCGCCAACAGTGCGGTGTCGCATTCGTGCTTGGCTCTTAGCTGACATGCCGCGACTGTCGAGGTTGAGTCCAAAACGCATATGCGTGCGTTCGAAGCGGCTGCCGTTTGTGCATAGTCGATCGCTGGAAATACAGTCAAAGTGCGGCGTCGGCATCAGCGTGTCGGATCACAAGATCTGATGTGCCCTGCGTGATATTCGTTGGCTTGAGTTAAAGCCCGTTAGCCACGGCGAACAGGAAAAAGGACTGTCATGAGCGATAAAAAGGCGTCCGAGAAGTCAGAGCTCTCTAGCGGGCCGAGCAGCACAGGATTGAAACGCCGCGAATTGCTGTTGAGCGGCAGCTCTCTGGTCGCGGCCTCCGCACTCGCAGCCGTCGGGTTGACGAACCCTACCCAGGCGCAGCAGGCAACCACAGCGCCCGCAGCTGCGTCTGCCGGACAAAAGCCCAACATCGTCGTCATCATGGGCGACGACATCGGCATCTGGAATCTTGGAGCTTATCACCGCGGCATGATGGCCGGCCGAACACCAAATTTGGACAAGATCGCCGCCGAAGGCATGCTGTTCACCGACTATTACGCCGAGGCGAGTTGTACGGCCGGCCGCGCCAACTTCATCACTGGCGAGCTGCCGATCCGCACCGGTATGACTACAGTTGGCCAAGCCGGCGCTCCCACTGGCCTGCCGGCTCAGGCGGTAACGATCGCTCAGGCGCTAAAAGGAATGGGCTACGCGACCGGCCAATTCGGCAAGAATCATCTCGGTGATAAGAACGAGTTCTTGCCGACCGTTCACGGCTTCGACGAATTCTTTGGCTACCTCTATCATCTGGACGCGATGGAAGATCCAGCTCATCCCGCCTATCCGCAGGATCTGCTGAACACCGTCGGTCCGCGGAACATGATTCATTCATATGCCACCAGCGTTGACGACGCGACGGTAGATCCACGCTGGGGCAGGGTAGGCAAGCAGAAGATCGAGGACGCCGGAACGCTGTATCCGAAGCGAATGGAAACGGTGGACGACGAGATTCGCGACTTCTCGCTGGCATTCATCGATAAGGCGAAGGCCGAGAACAAGCCGTTCTTCCTGTGGCTCAACCCCACCCGCATGCACATCGTCACCCATCTGTCGCCGAAATATCAGGCGTTGCGCAACTCCAAGAACGGCTGGACGATCCATGAAGCCGGCATGGCGCAACTCGACGATGACGTCGGTATCGTCATGAAGAAGCTCAAGGACATGGGGGTCGACGACAACACCATCGTCATCTTCACGACTGACAACGGCACCGAAGTGTTCACCTGGCCTGACGGCGGACAGACGCCGTTCGCGCAGAGCAAAGGCACCGTGATGGAAGGCGGCTTCCGCGCGCCAGCAATGATCCGCTGGCCCGGCAAAGTGCCGGCGGGCAAGGTGGAAAATGGCATGATCTCCGGCCTCGACTGGTTCCCGACACTTCTTGCTGCCGCGGGCAATCCCAACATTGCTGAAGAATTGAAGAAGGGCAAACAGATCGGCGATACCACGTTCAAGTGCCATCTCGATGGTTACAACCAGATGGATATGATCACCGGCCTGGGGCCGTCGAAAAGGCACGAGATCTGGTACTTCGGCGAAAGCGAGCTCGGCGCGGTGCGCATCGATGACTACAAGTTTCGCTTCATCGACCAGCCTGGCGGTTGGCTGGGTGACAAAAGCAAGCCGGATGTACCCTACATAACCAACCTTCGCCTCGATCCCTTTGAGCGCACGGGCTGGCCGAACAATGGAACCAAGGAAGGCGCGCAGCAATATTTCGATTGGTTCAAATACGAATTCTGGCGCTTCGTATTTGTCCAACAACAGGTTGAAAAGCTGGCGATGACTGCGATCGAGTTTCCGCCGATGCAGAAGGGCGCGAGTTTTAATCTTGAGGCTGTGAAAGCGAAGATCGCCGCAGCCCAAGCAGCGATCGCCAAGTAAATTGAGCTTCGTTAACTAACTTGTACGGGTGCCCCTGATAGCGAGGCACCCGTCGTTTTTTGATTAAGCTAATCACCTGCGGGCGTCCTGTGGCAGCGAACGGGTTGTGTCCACAGCATGCGTATTCGGCCTTTCGAGCGGAGGTCTGGTTGCGACGTTGATCCGGGCATCGCACGACTTGCTCAACGATCCAACGGGCCTAAGCAGGATCGACATTCATCGTGAGCCTACGATCGAGTTCTGAGCGATGACTTGTTTTCGCCGTTTCGTCCTATGGCGCACGATGTAGGCTGGCGATTTCATCACACGCAACCGAGAAGCGACCCTGCTCCGCAGACTCATGGGTGCTAATATCTACACACGCGCCTTCCGACAGGATGTCTGCTCGTCTCAGTCGTCAGCCAGAGAGGGGAAGGGGATGGAACGAGCTCTGAACAAAGCTCCTGGCCAGTAGTCTTAGGCAGGTCCGAGTTTGGTCTGTCCGTTCCTCTGGATACCTAGCCACTCCAAGGGAAAAACCCGGCAGCTGACCCTAGATCGAATAACGGCGAGCAGTCCGCGGGATACGAAAAGCACTGTAAGGCGCTTCGTCCGCGCGATCCCTCAAGAGCGCTAATCCATAAGCTGCGCACTGCATCTGCTCGCGGCATCGAGCCGAAGCTCTCGTTCGCTCAGCTACGACGCGTGGACGACGCCTTGGGATGAGTGATTCTGCCACGTGATCCCTCGCGGCGAAGAACCAAGGCTGTGGGCGACCGGATCCGCAGGAAATGGTTCCAAAGCGATTTTTCGAGAACTAGACAGATTTTTGGTGCAAAATCAATCACCTAAGCACCGGCGTTCGTTCAGCAAAAAGTGATATTTGTGCAACATTCGTCCAAAAACGCGCCATTCCGACCTCATCCGAGGCACTCTGTCATTGATTGATCGGAGGTCTTTGCCTCATATCGTGAGTGCGACGGAGGGGGGCATCCCGAGGTCGTCCCGTCTTAGGTGGTTCGCTTAAGTCCCTCGCGTTCAGCGGGTGTGTCCGAAGGCGCGAAGCGACTAAGCGGTGAA
>NZ_JBHTFN010000005.1:154012-306651 GCF_042666195.1 Bradyrhizobium sp. GCM10028915 | reverse complement strand
GCCCCCGGCTGCGGCTCCGCAACAGCACGCGCCGACACCGCCGCCTCCGGCACCGCCTTCCGCGCGCCCGGCTCCCCCGCCGCCAGCACCGCCGTCCGCCGCGGCTCCGCAGCACGCACCGACGCCGCCTGCGGCAGCAACTCCGCAGGGACGCCCAGCGCCGGCGCCCACGGCAACACCGTCGCCTGCGCCGGCCGCTCCGACCGCGCGACCGGGTGCTCCGGCTGCACCTGCAGCCACACCGTCACCGACGGCGACTCCTGCGCCGACCGCGACGCCGGCTCCAGGCAGCACGCCGGGCACGCCGCCGACTGGCCGCCCCGGTACGCCGCCTCCCGGCGGACGTCCTAGTGCGCCCCCGGCTGCAGGGTCACCTGCTCCAGGCGCCACGCCCGCGCCGACGGCCACGCCGACCCCCGGTGGCACTCCGACGCCGCCGCCCGGCCGTCCAGGTTCGCCTCCTGCGCCTGGTGCAACTCCGGCTCCGACAACGACGCCGGCCCCCGGTGGCGCCGTGACACCGCCCCCTGGACGCCAGGGTGGTGCGCCTCCTGCTGGTGCACCCGCTGCCGGAGCTCCGCCGACCCAGCCGCAGGCAGGCGCCCCGCCCCGGCCGCCGGCTCCCCCCGCCGGCGCCGCCGCACCGAGCACCGTGCCGGGCTCGGCGGCTGCGACCCCGCCGCCCAACAGGGCGCAATACGCGGCGCCCACGGTTGCGCCGGCGTTCCGCGCCGCGCCCACGACGACCACGCCCCTGCCGCCACCGCCGCGTCCGCCGCAGCGTGACCTGACGCCGCTCGCGATCGGTGCAGGTGTCGTCGCCGGTGCCGTGATCGGCGCGACCATCGCCGACTACCGCAACCAGCGCCGCGAGTCGGTCGAAGGCGGCCGCACCGTCTACACCGAGCCGGACCGCATCATCATCCGCGATCCGGGTGGGCAGACCTACGTCCGCGGCAACGATCTCTATCGCTTCCGCTATGGCGCCCGCGACATCCGCACCGAAACTGTCGGCGCCGATACCCGCACCGTGGTGATCCGTCCCGACGGCAGCGAGATCATTACCGTTGTAGGTCAGGACGGTCGGCTGCTGCGGCGAATCCGCAGGGACCCGGCCGGGCGCGAGCTCGTCATCATCGACAACAGCTACCGCGATCCGCAGTCGGTCGGCGGTTTCTATGTCGACGCGCCGCCGCCCGTCGTCAACATGCCCTACGATCGCTATATCGTCGACGCCCAGGAGGCCTCGCCGGACGTGATCTACGAGACGATGGTGGCGCCGCCGGTGCAGCGGATCAACCGTCGCTACACGCTCGACGAGATCCGCTACAGCCCGAATGTTCGCATGCAAATGCCGAGCATCGACCTCAACACGATCAACTTCGAGACCGGATCGTGGACCATCCCACCGGACCAGGCGGCGAAGCTGCAGTCGATCGCCGACGGTCTCAACCGTGCGATCCAGGCCAACCCGCGCGTGGTGTTCCTGATCGAAGGTCACACCGACGCCGTCGGCAACGACGTCGACAATTTGTCATTGTCGGACCGTCGTGCGCAGTCCGCGGCCGAATTGCTGACCCAGCAATTCGGTGTGCCGTCTGAAAACCTGACGTCGCAAGGCTATGGCGAACAGTACCTGAAGGAGCAGACGCAAGGACCGAGCGCGATCAACCGGCGCGTCACCGTCCGCAACATCACGCCGTTGCTCAACGGCGGCCAGGCCTCGCTGCCGCCGCCCCCGCCCGGCACCGCGCCGCCGCGCTGAGGCGACACACAAATGCAAAATGGCCGGGAGCAATCCCGGCCATTTTTTGTTTTGTTTCGTAGCCCGGATGGAGCGTGTCAGCTCTTGTCGCTCTCCAGCCGGAAGATCTGCGAGCCTTCGCTGCCCGAGAGCAGGCCCGTGTCGCTGTAGAGCTTCAGCTTGGCGCGGGTATCGTTGATGTCGAGGTTGCGCATGGTGAGCTGACCGATGCGATCGGCCGGCGTGAACGCCGCGTCCTCGACCTTCTCCATGCTGAGCCGCTCCGGCGCATAGGTGAGGTTCGGGCTTTCGGTGTTGAGGATCGAGTAGTCGTTGCCACGGCGCAGCTCGAGCGAGACCTCGCCGGTGACGGCGCGCGCGACCCAGCGCTGCGCGGTCTCGCGCAACATCAGGGCCTGCGAATCGAACCAGCGGCCCTGGTAGAGCAGGCGTCCGAGGCGCATGCCGCTGATGCGGTACTGCTCGATGGTGTCTTCGTTGTGGATGCCGGTGACGAGGCGCTCATAGGCGATGTGCAGCAGCGCCATACCGGGCGCTTCATAGATGCCGCGGCTCTTGGCCTCGATGATGCGGTTCTCGATCTGGTCGCTCATGCCGAGGCCGTGGCGGCCGCCGATGGCGTTAGCTTCGAGGAACAGCGCGACGGGATCAGAGAAGGTCTGGCCGTTCAGCGCGACCGGCTGGCCTTCCTCGAAACGCACCACAACCTTCTCGGCCTTGACGTTGCAGTCGTCACGCCAGAACGGCACGCCCATGATCGGGTTGACGATCTTGATGCCGCTGTCGAGACTTTCAAGATCCTTGGCCTCGTGCGTCGCGCCGAGCAGATTGCTGTCGGTCGAATACGCCTTCTCGGCGCTCATCTTGTAGGCAAAGCCCTGCGCCGTCATGAACGCCGACATCTCGGCGCGGCCGCCGAGCTCGTCAATGAACTGCTGGTCGAGCCAGGGCTTGTAGATGCGCAGGCCCGGATTGGTCAGGAGGCCGTAGCGATAGAAGCGCTCGATGTCGTTGCCCTTGAAGGTCGAGCCGTCGCCCCAGATGTTGACGCCGTCCTCCTTCATCGCCGCGACCAGCATCGTGCCGGTGACGGCGCGCCCGAGCGGCGTGGTGTTGAAATAGGTGATGCCGCCGGTCGAGATATGAAAGGCGCCGGACTGGATCGCGGCGATGCCTTCGTGGACGAGCTGCGTGCGGCAATCGACCAGCAGCGCTTTCTCCGCGCCGAACTCCATCGCCTTGCGCGGGATCTCGTTGTAATCGGCCTCATCCGGCTGGCCGAGATTGGCGGTATAGGCGTAGCAGCGCGCGCCCTTCTGCTTCATCCAGAGCAGCGCCGCGCTGGTATCGAGGCCGCCCGAAAAAGCGATGCCGACTTTCTCCCCCTTGGGCAGGCTTTTCAGGATCGTGGTCATGGGGCTTCCAATCGGTCTCGAAGGGCTGATGTCGTTTCACGGGTTGACCGCGCGAATATCAAATTTCGCGGGGCTCGGCACCCCTTTAATGGCTCAAACTGACGGCTCGGCACCCGTCTTGCGTCCGAACAGGCGCTGGCGGAGCCGGTAAGCGGGCATGTTCAGCCGAGTCAGGGCGGCATCGACCGCCTCGTCGGAAAACCGGGTCCGCGGCCAGCGGTAAATCAGCGCGTAGGCAAACCAGATCACGACGAAGGTGACGAGGCCGGCGATCGACACGTCGGTGAAGAAATGGCCGCCAAAGGCCATCCGCAGCCCGCTGGTCACGAGGCCGAACACCACGGCTCCGGCATAAGCGAGCGGTCGCCACGCCGGCGGTGCCAGTGCGGCCGGCGCCAGCGTCCAGAACGCGGTCGCGCCCTCGCCCGAGAAGAACGAGCAGTTGCGCGCGCAGCCCCCGCGCGGATCCCACCACGGCACGAATTGCTGGTCGCCGGCGAACTGCGTCACCACCACCGGGCGCGGCCGGCCCCAATAGGACTTGAAGGCGAGATTGGTGAGGATGCCGGCCGACATGATGATCGTGACCAGCAGGAAGACGATCGCGCGACCGGATACCATCAGCGGGCGGTCGGGCCGGGCCATCTTGACCACGAGCGCGATCAGCGCAGGCAGCACGAACGCCCAGGCGACCCACATCGCGGCGTCGCGCGCGAAGCCGGCCCAACCGTTCAGCTTGAGCGGAAACGTTTTCGTCTCAGGGTCGAAGAACAGCGCGGCGAGCTTGAGATCAAGCTCGGGATAGAGGCCGAAAACGACGCCGATCACGAGCCACAGCGCCAGGGCGATGAAGAGTCCAGTCCGGTTCATGGCGCGCGGTTTAGCCCAGTGGGAAAGGGATGAAAACCCCGTGACAAGTCAGAAAGTCACCGCGCATCCGGCCGCGAATTCGACGGCAGCGGCGGAGGCGGTTGGCGCGCAGGCGGCGGATTGCGCCAAGCGCCGGCATTGCGGCCGGCGATCAGCCAGTAGACGACGCCGGCGACGATGCCCGCGCCGGTCATGATCTCCAGATGCCGCCGCACAATGCCTTCGAATTGCAGCGTGTCGGAATGAAACGGGACCAGGCCGAGATAGCAGGCGAGCCCCACGACGCCTCCGCCCACGGCATAGGCGAGCGCGCTGCGGATGTAGAGCGCCTCGGTGATCGCCACGATCACCGCCGCCGGCACCAGCGCAAAGCCCGAGACGAAGATGAAGCCGAACCCGAGCAGGATATCGATCGTGCCCTGATCGACGGGACCGGCGCCGAGATCGGCGAACTCCGGAAACAACAGCGCGACGACAACGATCATGCCGCCGACGAAACAGGCGGCGAGGAAGCCGATGAAGATGACGACGAGGCGGCCGATCAGGGACATGATGGGAACGAATTGGTGACTGACGGCGTCGCCACATCCACAATCGTCATGCCCGGGCTTGACCCGGGCATCCACGACTTGCTCTCTCGTGGCTCGACGTGGATGGCCGGGTCAAGCCCGGCCATGACGGGCGTTGAGAGCGTCGCCATCATCAATATCAATCCGTCATCGCCATGGCCCGCAGCGTCTGGCGTTCACGGGCCGAGAGCTTTTCCGTCTCCGACTTGAGCTGGCCGCAGGCGGCGAGGATGTCGCGGCCGCGCGGAGTGCGCACCGGCGAGGAATAGCCGGCGTTGAAGACGTATTCGGAGAATTTTTCGATCTGGTCCCAGTCCGAGCACTCATACGCGGTGCCGGGCCAGGGGTTGAACGGGATCAGATTGATCTTGGCGTGAATGCCCTTGAGCATCTTCACCAGCAGCTTGGCATCGTCGAGCGAATCGTTGACGCCCTTGAGCATCACATATTCGAAGGTGATGCGGCGCGCGTTCGAGGCGCCGGGATAGTCGCGGCAGGCCTGCAGCAATTCCTTGATCGGATATTTGCGGTTGAGCGGCACCAGCTCGTTACGCAGCTCGTCGCGCACCGCATGCAGCGAGATCGCGAGCATCACTCCAATCTCCTCGCCCGCGCGCACGATATTCGGGACCACACCCGAGGTCGACAGCGTGATGCGGCGGCGGGAGATGCCGATGCCTTCGTTGTCGCCGACGATCAGCAGCGCGTCGCGCACCGCGTCGAAATTGTAGAGCGGCTCGCCCATGCCCATCATCACGATGTTGGTGACGCGGCGCGTACCGTCTTCGCGATCGGCCCAATCATTCAGACGATCGCGCGCCACCATCACCTGTCCGACGATCTCCCCGGCGGTGAGATTGCGCACCAGGCGCTGCGTGCCGGTGTGGCAGAACGAGCAGTTCAGCGTGCAGCCGACCTGGGAGGACACACACAACGTGCCGCGATCGGTTTCGGGGATGTAGACGCACTCGACTTCATGCGCCCGCTCGACATTGTCGCCGCTCGGCAGCCGCAGCAGCCATTTGCGGGTGCCGTCGTTGGAGATCTGCTCGGCCACGACTTCGGGCCGGTCGACGGTGAAATGTTGCGCGAGCTCGGCACGAATGCCCTTCGAGACCGACGTCATCTCTTCGAAATTCTGGGCGCCACGGAAATACATCCAGTGCCACAGCTGCTGCACGCGCATCTTGCGCTGCGCCGGTGCAACGCCGATCTCGCCGAGGCGATCGGCAAGCTCGGTGCGCGACAGGCCGATCAGCGAGGGCCTCGCCGGCGGCACATAGGTCTCGAGCGGAGTCTTCTCCACCAGTGTTGCGTTGTGCGGCTCGGTCGTCGGTTGCATGGAATGGCCTGATTTAAGGTGGTCGTTCTGGGATGGTCCAAAGGACTAAACCCGGAACCTCGAGATTCCGAGTTCGATGCTACGCATCGCCCCGGAATGACGGGAGAAAATCTGGAACGCGCCCTATATAGCAACCGGAACGGCCGATTGCGACCTTATCGACCGCAGGCTTAACGCCTGCAATCCTGCGCGATCTTGTCGAGCGCCTGGGCAAGGCCCTTCAGCGAAAAGGTGTCGGTGGTCTCGGTCCCCTTGGACGACATGCCCTTGACCACGAGATCGGCGGATTTGCGCATGGCCTCGACCATCCGCTCTTCCTCGGCCGCGTTCTTGATCCAGAGACCGTCGCCCTGCGAGTACATGGCGAAAGCGGCGCCGCCCACCTCGACCGAGGATTCAGAGCCCGGCTTCAGCGCATAGCCGATCATGACCGAGACTTCGTTGTTGACCTTCTCCGCCGGGCGGGTGGAGACGAAGGCATAGGCAGGATCGCGCGGCCGATTCGGCGGGTTGGTCTTCGACGACGACGGCTTGGCCAGCGCGAAGCAGACCTTTTTGCCGTTGGGCGCGGCCGAATAGGCGCCCCAGGTGCCGAACTGACCGATCAGGGTTGGCTCCGCGCCGCCGGCAACCGCCGCGTGCGGGGCCGCCGGCTTGCTCTCGGGCTTTGCAGCCGTCTTTCCGGTCGTATTGGCCGCCGGCGCGGCCGGTTTCGGCGCGGCCTCTTTCGGTGCAGTCTTGGGCGCAGGCTGCGCCGTCTGCGCCCGCGCGGAATCGATGATTCCACAGGCCGCCACGCCCGTCATCAAAGCTAAAATCAGCACCCGCCACATGCTGGAGTGGTTCCCTCAATATTGTGACTGGAAGATGGCCCGGTCGCGCATTGTCCCCGGGGCAGGGATAGCCGGGAAAGTCCAATTTGGGAAGGCAGTTAGCGAAGGTCGCGGCGACTAGGCCCTGGATCGCGCCGCGCGTTGCTCCGCCCATTGCGCATCGGTCCAGCGCAACAAATCCTCGACGCCGGAGCTGCGCAAATGCGCGCCACCGTCGATCACCACCATCTCGCCGTTGATGTAGCCGGCACGGTCGGAGACCAGGAAGCTGGCGAGGTCGGCAAGCTCGGGGTGCTCGCCGGCTCGTCCCATCGGGTTGCGCGCGGCCCACCCTTCGTCGCGACCCTCGGGGCGGAGCTGGCCCGAGGCGCCGGCGGTCGGGAACGGTCCCGGCGCGATCGCGACGGTGCGGATTCCCTTCGGGCCCCATTCCACGGCGAGACTTTTGGTCATCGCCAACACGGCCGACTTCGCCATCGCCGACGGCACGGTGAAGGCGCGACCGGTGATGGTCGAGGTCGAGAGGATCGAGAGCACGACGCCGCCATGCTTGCCGTCGATCCAGCGCTTGCCGGCGGCAAGCGTGCAATACATCGCACCATGCAGGGTCGGCGCGAGAATCGCATCCGCGGCGCGGAATGAGAGATGCTCACTCTGCGCGATGAAAGTCGCAGCCGCATTGTTGACGAGAATATCGAGCGGCGCCCCGCGCCAGATCGCGTCCATCATGCTCTCGACGGCGGTGCCGTCTCGGATATCGCAGGCGATCGTGGTGACCTTGCCGCCGGTCTCTTCGCGCATCTTGCTCGCCGCCGCCTCGAGCCGATCGAGCTTGCGGCCGCAGATCACGAGCTCGGCGCCGAGCGCGAGGAAACGGTGCGCCATTGCAGCACCGAGGCCCGAACCGCCGCCGGTGACGAGGATGCGCTTGTCCTTGAGCAGGCCTGTTTCAAACATGGTTTGAATCCTTCTTGTTTCGTCGTTGCGCGCGCAGCGGGAAACCGTACCGCGGAAATAGGCTTCGCTACGCTCCCAATGACGGGAGGATAGGCTCCTGCGTTCCAACTGACAAAGAAACCGGATTGTCGCCCGCACCTAAATCCGGCAGAAACGGGCAAACTATAAATCCACTCGAAACGCCCAGTACTTCACTTCTCAAGAAGGTGCCGCCATGAAAGCCATCCTCTGCTCGCAATATTGCCAGCCCGACGATCTCGTTCTGGCCGACGTGCCGGATCCGGTGGCCGGTCCCGGCGAAGCCCTGATCGCGATCAAGGCTGCGGCGCTGAACTTCTTCGACATCCTGATGATTCAAGGCAAGTACCAGATCAAGCCGCCATTCCCGTTCTCGCCGGCCGCCGAAGTGGCTGGGGTGATCGAGAGCATCGGTCCCGGCGTGACTGATCTGAAGATCGGCGATCGCGTCGTCGCCTCCTGCGGCCACAACGGCGCGCGCGAAAAGATCGCGCTGCCGGCGGCATCGATCGTGAAGATCCCCGACAATCTCGATTATGACCGCGCGGCCGGCATCATCATCATCTACGGCACCGCGCTGCATGCGCTGGAAGATCGCGCGAGCCCGAAGCCGGGCGAGACGCTCGCGGTGCTCGGCGCCGCCGGCGGCACCGGACTTGCCGCGTGCGAGCTCGGCAAGCTGATGGGCCTGAAGGTGATCGCCTGCGCCTCGTCGGACGAGAAGCTCGAATTCGCGAAGGCGCACGGCGCAGAACTCGCGCTCAATTACGGCAAGGAAGATTTGAAGGAAGGCCTGCGAAAGCTTACGGGCGGCAAGGGCGTCGACATCATCTTCGATCCGGTTGGTGGCACCTATGCCGAGCAGGCCCTGCGCTCGATTGCCTGGGAAGGCCGCTTCCTCGTGATCGGCTTCGCCGCCGGCGACATTCCGAAGATGCCGCTGAACCTCGCGCTGCTGAAAGGCTGCGACATCCGCGGCGTGTTCTGGGGCGCATGGACCCGACTCAACCCGGAAAAGAACCGCGCCAATCTCGAGAAGCTCGTGAAGTGGACAGCGGAAGGAAAGATCTCCTCGCATGTCGATCGCGTCTTCCCGCTGGCGCAGACGGCGGATGCGCTCAAGGTGCTCGCCGGACGCCAGGCGATGGGCAAAGTGATCCTGCATCCGTGAGGCTATGCGGCGCGACGTGTGTCGGTACGGCCGCTCGCCACGAGCTCAACTGTCATCGCCCGGCTTGACCGGGCGACCAGTACTCCGAGACGTCAGTCATTGAATCGAGAAGCCGCGGCGTACTGGTTTCCCGCCTTCGCGGGGAATGACCGCGAGCGCGGGACAGGCAGTGTCCGCGCCGCCGCCGGGTCAATCCCCGTCAACCATTGTCGACAAAATTGCGGGGCATTCCTCCGCCTCGCCTCAATCAAACCCAAATATCTCCCGATTCGCGCAAGCCGCCGACGTTTTTTGGGCTGATTCAGACGGCGATTTACCGGCTCCAGTTTGCGGGGCATTTCTGGACAACAACAAAAAGACTGAAGCCGGGATGCCCCAGCGTTGCGTTAGTAGTGGGGAGCATCACCATGGAGACGACGGCGTACCGCCCGTCCAGGGAATCGAGATCGTTCGATTCCGATCAAGCTGCATCACATCCGGCCGTCGCGTCCTATATCCGTGCGCGCGCCGCGCGGCTCGATCTGTCACCGGAAGATCCAATTCCACTGTTCCTGTCCGATCCGCTCGGTGTGCCGGAGTCAGGCGAATATACGGCGCGGGCGTTGGGTCCCCGGCTCAGAATTGTCCCGCGTGTTCTCGCGGCGGTTCTCATCGCATCCACGCTGGCCGTTGCGGCCGCGCTGTATCAGCCCAGTCTCCGCAATCTCTTCGCCGCCGACGCTGCCGGCCCGACGGGTGCCGAGCTGGACCAGGCCATGGCGTCGGCCAACGTGCCGGACAGGCCTCAGACCGCGTACAAGGACCCGGCGCGCTTGAGCAACACAAGGCTGGCGAGCGCTGACGCGCAGGATCTCCCCGCAGCCTCAGCTCCGAGCCGCGAAGCGATTGCGACTGCCTATCAAACCGCGCTGCAAGCCCAGGCGCCCGGGCCAGTCGCGGCGCCGCCTGCGCCCCCACCGCCCGCTAAGACGCTCGATGCCGACACACTGGCTGGGCTGATGGCGCGCGCGAACGGTCTGTTGGCGGTCGGCGACATTGCCGCGGCGCGCCTGCTGCTCGAACGGGCCGCCAATGCACAGGATGCAACGGCTGCATTTCTGCTCGCGCAAACCTATGACCCGGCGGTGCTGGGCACGAGCGACGCGCGGCGCGTTGCTGCCGACGCGACCGCCGCGCGCGACTGGTACCAAAAGGCCGCAGGCCTTGGATCGGCGGAGGCGCGGCAACGCCTCGCCCAGCTTCAGAACTAGAACTCTTTAGGGGATATCATGCGTAACGCTTTGAGAATGGCGCTTGCCGCCATCATGATGATCTATGCTTTCGCGGCACGCGCGGAGCAGACCGAATATGATCCGGCCAAGGTCTCTGACAGCCTGAAAGCCATCTTCCAGTTCGGTTCGACCTCGACCAAGCAGTCGCTGAACGCCAACACCGTGACGTTGATCACCGGCACGATCGGCGGCACCTATGTGCAATTCGGCGCCGACCTCGCCTCCGTGCTCGACGACGGCAACAGGATTCGTGTGTTGCCAATCGTCGGCCGAGGTTCGGTGCAGAGCGTTGCCGACATCCTGTTCCTGCAAGGCGTCGATCTCGGAATCGTCCGCGCGGATACGCTCGACTATCTCGAGCGCAAAGGTTTTGCCAAGGACATCAAGAAGCAATTCACCTATGTGACGAAGCTCTACAACGAAGAGATGCAGGTGATCGCGCCAAAATCGGTCGCGACACTCAAGGATCTGGAAGGCAAAACTGTAAGCGTCGATCTGCCCAACGGCGGCACCTTCGTCACCGCGCTCACCGTGTTCGAGCGGCTCGGGATCAAGGCGAAATTCGTTTATGTCGAGCAGCGCATCGCGATGGAGAAACTGAAGGCCGGCGAGATCGACGCCGTCATCGTGGTCGGCGGCAAACCGTACAAGTCCGTTTCGACCTTCGGCAATGACGGCCGCTTCCACCTTGCGACCGTGGATTATGCAAAGCCCCTCCAGAGCGACTATCTGCCGGCGACGCTGACCGCCAAGGACTATCCGAACCTGGTCAAGGAGGGCGAGAGCGTGGACACCATCGCGGTGCCGGCGGTGCTCGCGGCCTACAACTGGGCGCCCAACACCGAGCGCTACCGCAAGCTTGCACTGTACGTGGACGCGTTCTTCACGAAATTCCCGACGCTGCAGAACCCGCCCTTCCATCCCAAGTGGAAGGAGGTCTCGCTCGCGGCGCCCCTGGCGGGCTGGAACAGATTGCCGGTGGCGCAGCAATGGCTCGACCGCCACGGCGTCGAACCGGTGACGCGGCAACGCTTCGAGGCGTTCCTGCGACAGAGCCCCTCGGCCGCAAAAGTGTCCGACGCGGACAAGGAAACGCTGTTCAAGCAATTCCAGGCGTGGGACGCCGAAAAGGCCCAGGCCCAGGCGCAGGCGCAGGCCGAGAAGAAGTAGCGAGCAGTCATCCACACATACAGCTGTCATCGCCCGCGAAGGCGGCGATCCAGCATTCCGAGACGGTTATGGTTCAATCGGAAGGCCGGCGTGCTGGATTCCGCACCTTCGCGAGGAATGACAGCGGAGTATGCGGCGACAGCTATTGCGCGGCTTCCGGCTCCACCTCATCCACCCCGCGCTTCAGCGCGGCGCGGGCGGCTTCGCGATGCTCGTTCGTGATGTGGCTGGCAACCATGCGGATCGCGGTGGCGAGTACGGCGGCGTCATCGGTGAAGCCGAGGATCGGCATCACGTCGGGAACGAAATCAAACGGCAGGATGAAATAGGCGATCGCCCCGAGCAGCGAGGCCTGGACATGGCGCGGCGTCTGTCGGTCGAAGGCGCAGTAATAGGCGGCGAGCAGATCCTCCGCGAACGGCAGATGCGCGGCGACACGCTTCAGCTTGCGCCAGAAGCGGCGGCGCACGCTCTCACGATCTTCCGCGAGCCGGTCGGCGGGCTCGAAACCGACGCTGTGTTCGGCAGCCATGTTCGACAAACTCCCCGTTCCAGCCTGGGTGGCAGATCGCCGCATCCCGTGCTGATCACAAGATGGGGACGCGGCCTTCCCCTGCAAGACGTCAGCCTGGTGTCAGCTTGGCGATGGCGTTCATCGCCTTGGCGAGCTCGATGTCGAGCGCGGTGACGCCGCCGGCGTCATGGGTCGACAGCACCACCTCCACCGTCTTGTAGACATTGCGCCATTCGGGGTGGTGGTCCATCTTCTCGGCGACCAGTGCCGCGCGGGTCATGAAGCCGAACGCCTCGTTGAAATCCTTGAAGACAAAGGTTTTCCCGATCGCCTCGCGTCCTTGAGCCTCGGTCCAGCCAGGTAGTTCGCCCAGCGCCTGCCTGCGTGCCTCCGCCGAAAGCCGTTCTGTCATCCTCGCCTCCGTCCTTTCAGGGGAACTTTACCCTAACACCGCACTGACGCCCCGGGTTCATACGGGATTGGACCCCATCCGCTAACCATGACGGAGATGTAACCCTGCCGGACAAGAAATTTGCTACACTTGCAGGCGTAAACCGCCGGCCAAGATGAAACTGAGCCTCAAGCGAATGTTCGGGAGATCGATGACCGGGGGATTGGACCTGGCCGAAGCGCCCACCCCGCCCTCGCCGCGATCATCGGCGCGGAAGACGGCGCTCGTGACTCTCGCGCTGGTGCTCGCGATCGTTGGCGCGCTCGCCGGCGGCTATTACTTTGCCATGCGGCCGGTGACGCTGAAGATCGCGGTCGGCCCCGCCAACAGCGATGACGTCAAGGTCGTGCAGGCACTGACCCAGGCCTTCGCGCAGCATAAGAGTTCTGTGCGGTTGCGCCCGATCCAGACCGACGGCGCCACCGCCAGCGCCAATCTGCTCGCGGAAGGCAAGGCCGATCTTGCCATTGTGCGCGGCGACGTCGACGTACCGAAGAACGCGCAAGCGGTTGCGACCCTGCGCAAGAACGTCGTGGCGCTATGGTCCGTGTCCGGCAAGGGCAAGAAGAAGGGCGCGAAGATCACCAAGATCGCGCAGCTCGCCGGACATCGGGTCGGCGTGGTCGGCCGCACCCAGGCCAACGTCAATTTGCTCAAGGTGATCCTGCAGCAATACGGTGTCGATCCCGCCAAGGTCGAGATCGTGCAATACCCGGCAACCGAAGCCGTCGAAGCGATCAAGGCGCAGAGGGCTGATGCCTATCTCGCGGCCGGTCCCGTCAACAGCAAGATCACGGCGGAGGCGATCGCCGCTTCCACCAAGGATTTCGGCACGCCGACCTTTCTCGCGATCGATTCCGCGGATGCGATCGCCCAGAACCATCCGGTCTATGAAGCGGCCGAGATTCCCGCGGGCACTTACGGCGGCTCGCCCGATCGTCCCGATGACGAGGTCAAGACCATCAGCTTCTCGCACCACATCGTGGCGCGCAAAGCAGTGTCCGAAACCACCATCGCGGCGTTCACGCGCCAGCTTTTCTCCGTACGCCAGCAATTGGTGACGGAATTCCCGCTGGCGGCGAAGATCGAAACGCCCGACACCGACAAGGATGCGGTGATTCCCGTGCATCCCGGCGCCGCCGCTTTCGTCGACGGCGAAGAAAAGACCTTCCTCGACAGATACAGCGATTACATCTGGTGGACCCTGATGGCGCTCTCGGCCATGGGCTCGATCGGCGCCTGGTTTGCGGGCTATTTGAAGAAGGACGAGCGCGACAACAACAGCCATCTGCGCGAGCGGCTGCTCGACATGATCACCGCCGCTCGAAAGAGCGAAACGACCGAAGATCTCGATCAGATGCAGACCGAGGCCGACGAGATCCTGCGCGACACGCTGCGCTGCTACGACCACGGCGCGATCGAGGAAGGTGCGCTCACCGCCTTCAACATCGCGCTCGACCAGTTCCATGCGGCGGTTGCCGACCGCAAGGCGGTGCTGTTCAGCCTGCCGCAGAACCTGCAGCGCGCCGGTGCCCAATTCCGGGCCGCTGGCAACGCGTAAGCGCTCGCGCGTTATCGCCGCGTCACATTGTCTCAATATAGCGTCTGCTTCACCATGGCGACCGCCCTGGCGATCGCCTCACGCGATATCGAGACCGTCTTCATGAACATCAAATTCTCCCGCCGCCGTTTCCTGACGACCAGTGCCGGCGCGCTCGCCGCGGTCGCAATGCCCCATCTCTCCCGCGCGGCCGACCGGCCGGCGGTGACCCATGGCGTGCAGTCGGGCGACGTCACCGTCGACAGCGGCGTGGTCTGGGCGCGCACCGACCGGCCCGCACAGATGCTGGTCGAGGTGGCGACGACGGAGTCGTTCAGGGATGCCCGCGCGCTGCCGCCGATCGCGGCGCTGCCCGAGAGCGACTTCACCGCGAAGATGCTGATCGAAAACCTGCCGGGCGGACAGGACATTTTTTATCGCGTCCGCTTCCGCGATCTTTCGCACACCGCGGTGGAGGGCGAGCCGGTGACCGGCCGCTTTCGCACCGCACCCGCCGACCGTCGCGACGTCAGCTTCGTCTGGGGCGGCGACGTCGCAGGACAAGGCTGGGGCATCAACCCTGATGACGGCGGCATGTTCACCTTCTCGGCGATGCGCAAGCACCGTCCGGATTTCTTCCTGCACTCCGGTGACACCATCTATGCCGACGGCCCTATCCAGTCCGAGGTGAAGCTCGCCGACGGCAAGATCTGGAAGAACGTCACGATCCCTGAGAAGGCCAAGGTCGCCGAGACGCTGGACGAGTACCGCGCCGCGCACAAATACAATTTCACTGACGACAATCTTCGCGCCTTCAATGCCGAAGTGCCGATCTTCGTGCAGTGGGACGACCATGAGGTGACCAACAACTGGTCGCTGTCGAAGGAGCTGCCGGCGACCTACAAGGAGCGTGACATCGCGCTGCTTGCGGCCCGCGCAGGCCGTGCCTTCCACGAGATGTATCCGATGCGCGAGAGCATCGTCGAGCCCGGCCGCGTCTATCGCCAGATCTCCTATGGTCTCCATCTCGACGTGTTCGTGCTCGACGAGCGCAGCTATCGCGGCCCGAACGGCCCCAACCTCGAAACCGTTTACGACCCGGCCAGCTATTTCCTCGGCCCGGACCAGATCGCCTGGCTCAAGCGCGGCCTGTTGAATTCTCGCGCGACCTGGAAAGTGATCGCCTCCGACATGCCGCTCAGCCTCGTCGTGTCAGACACGCCGAAGGGGGGATCGGAAGCCATTGCGCAGGGCGACGGCCCGGTGCGCGGCCGCGAGTTCGAGATCGCCGACATTCTGCGTTTCATCAAGATGGCGCCGATCAGCAATACCGTATGGCTGACCGCGGACGTGCATTACGCCGCCGCGCATTATTACGATCCGAACAAGGCGCAATTCCAGGATTTCGAGCCGTTCTGGGAGTTCGTGTCGGGGCCGCTTCACGCGGGCACATTCGGTCCGAACGCGCTCGACAATACGTTTGGGCCGGAGGTGCGTTTCGTCAAGGCGCCCGGGAAAGACAACCAGAACCTGCCGCCATCCGCCGGCATGCAGTTCTTCGGTCACGTCAAGATCGACGGCGCTTCCGGCCAGATGACGGTGACCTTGCGCGACCGCGCCGACGTCGCGCTGTGGTCGACCACACTCGATCCGAAGCCGGCCTGACGCCGTATCGCTAGTCCGGCGCGCGTACCTGGAGCGCCGCCTCCAGCGCGTCGCTCGAACACGGCTTCTGCAATCGCGGCTGGCCGGCGAATTCCGGCGGGATGCGCGCGTCAGCGCCGTAGCCGGTGACGAACACAAAGGGAATTTTCAGCGCCGCGAGCCGTTCGGCGACCGCAAAGCTGTTCTCGCGACTCAAACCGACGTCGAGCAAGGCGAATTCGGGGGCGTGCGCCGCGATTGCGGCCAGCGCCTGCGCGACTGAACCTACCGTGCGCACGCTCTTCACGCCAAATCCGAGCAGGCGATCCTCGAAGTCGATCGCGATGATCGGATCGTCCTCGACGATGAGGACATCGGCGGGACAGTTCGAATCATCGGAAACGGCGGGTGCCATCATCGTAACTTGGAGCATGAGGTTTCTCTGACTGGATACCGCGTCACGATGCCTGTACCCGGCGCGGAGGTTCCCGGAACGAAACCACCACATCACAGTTGTTAGGTCTGTCTACTTGTGCACACAGGACCTCGTTGGAACTCGCTAATGTGGAGGCGGATGGGAGTTTAGGATGGACGCGCGGACCAGCAACGCCACCGAGATCGATAGCCGGCCGACCAACAATCTGCTGCGGCGCTTGAGCCCGGCCGACTTCGCGCTGCTCGCACCGCACATTACCGTCGACACGGCCGGGGCGAGCGAGCTGCTCTACAATCCCGGCGACGACGTCCAGGTCGTCCATTTCCCCTGCGGACCGTCGCTCGCGACTTTCCTCGTTCCCAATGAGGACGGCCGTGACGTCGAGACCATCCTGGTCGGCCGCGAAGGCGCGGTGGGCGGCATCGTCAGCGAGGGTTATCTGCCGGCCTATACCCGGATCTGCGTGAAATTCGGCGGGCCGTTTGCGCGAATTCATGTCAGCAAGCTGGAGGCTGCCAAGCAGCGCTCGCCCTCGTTGCGCCATGTCTTCGCTCGCTACGCCGACTGCATGCTGGCTCAGATCTTCCAGTCCACCGCCTGCAACGCCATTCACTCGATCGAGCAGCGCACCGCCAAATGGATGCTGGCGGCGATGGAGCGGACCGGCGACGAGACCAGCGTGCCTCTGACGCACGAGCAGCTCGCGACACTGCTCGGCGTCGGCCGCAGCTATGCCAGCCGCGTGCTCCAGTCGTTCAAGGCGGAGGGCGTGCTCGACACGCGACGCGGATCGATCCTGGTCCGCAACCGCGAGGGCCTGCGCCTGCGCTCCTGCCTGTGCAACGAGGCCGTGAAGATGCACTTCGAGGAGGTGCTGCGCGGCGTCTATCCGACCGAGGAGAGGCAGGCCGGCTAGCCGCCTGACTCGCTCCTCTTGGGGGATAAGAAGCGGCCGCACTATCCCGCCGCGGGGGAACCTGGGCTAATGTCCCCGCATGAGCGGGGCTTTCCTTCACACTCTCTTCGACATCGCGGCGTGGCTGGCTGCGGCCGTGGCGCTCTACTGGCTGTCGCGACAGGGCTTGCGGTTTCCGGCGCAATCCTTCGAGCGGTCCTACCTCGCCGCTTTGGTGTTCGGTGCGGGCCTTGGCGCCTATCTGTTCGGCTCCGCGAATCTGTGGCTGTCCGGCCAGAGCGGCATCGCGCGCTCCGTGGAAGGAGCGCTGGTCGGCGGCATCGCGGCGATCGAGCTCTACAAAAGGTCCGCAGGGATCACGGTCCGAACCGGCGCCCGTTTTGCGCTGCCGCTGGCGCTCGGCATCGCGATCGGCCGGCTCGGCTGCTATTTCGCGGGCCTCGACGATTTCACCTACGGCACGCCGACGGCATGGCCCTGGGGTCATGATTTCGGCGACGGCATCCCGCGCCATCCCGTGCAGCTCTACGAAAGCGCCGCGATGGGGGCGTTCGCGCTGCTCTACGTGGTGGCCGTCTTGAACCGGAGCGCGTTTGTGATCACCAATGGTTTCTACCTCGTCCTCGTCTATTATGGCGCACAGCGCTTCCTGTGGGAATTCCTCAAGCCCTACGGCACGCTGCTCGGCCCCTTCACGCTGTTTCACCTGCTGTCCCTGTCCATTCTGCTCTACGCCGTCGTCATGCTGGCGAGGGCGCCCAAAGCGAGACCCATGCATGAACGCGCCGTTGCGTAAGTCGCGCCTCTATATCTTCTGGGGCCAGACCCAATCTCTCTGCGAGACCTGCCTGAAGCTGGTGCCGGCCAAGATCCAGATCCTCGACAACGAGGTTTGGTACCAGAAGCGCTGCAAGGAGCATGGCGTCCAGTCCACGCTTGTGTCGACGGACGCCGCCTATTGGCGCCTGTGCAAGGATTTCATCAAGCCGGGCGACCGGCCGCTGGCCTTTCAACGGCATACCGAATTCGGCTGCCCCTATGATTGCGGCCTGTGCCCCGACCACGAGCAGCATTCCTGCCTCGCGCTGATCGAGATCACCGAGCATTGCAATCTGACCTGCCCGGTGTGCTTTGCCGATTCCTCGCCGGCGCGGACCAGCTTCACGCCGCTGGCCAAGGTCGAGCGAATGCTGGACGCGCTGGTCGCGAGCGAGGGCGAGCCTGATTTGGTGCAGATCTCCGGCGGCGAGCCGACGCTGCATCCCGACTTCTTCGCGATCCTCGATGCGGTGCGCGCCCGCCCGATCCGCCATGTCATGATCAACACCAACGGCCTGCGTATCGCCCGCGAAAAAGATTTCGTGGCGCGGCTCGCCGAGAACAAGCGCGGGCTCGAGGTCTATCTCCAGTTCGACTCGCTCGAACGCGACGCTTTGATCAATCTGCGCGGCGCGGATTTGCGCAAGATCCGTCAGCAGGCGCTGGAGAATCTCGAGCATTACGGCGTATCGACCACGCTGGTGGCGACCATCAAGCGCGGTGTCAACGATGCCGAGATCGGCGACATCGTCCGCCACGCGCTGACCTGGAAGTGCGTTCGCGGCGTCACGCTGCAGCCGGTGCAGGACGCCGGCCGCAACGAAAATTTCGACAAGAACACCGATCGCATCATGCTGTCCGAGATACGCAAGCGCGTGGTCGAAACCGGCGTGTTCGGCGACAAGGACATGATCCCGCTGCCCTGCAATCCCGAAAGCATCTCGATCGGTTACGGCCTGCGCAACGGCGAGAAAGTGCTGCCGCTGACCTCGCTGATCCCGCAGGAGCAACTCGTCGCATTGTTGCCCAATACGATAAGCCCGGAGAAGCATCCGGCACTGAGGGAGAAATTCATCGATCTGTTCTCGCTGTCCTCGGGACCGCTGAACACCAGCGAGCGCGTCTGCGAATTGCTGTGCTGCCTGCCGAGCTTCGAGGTGCCGCAGGGAATCACGTACGAGAACGTATTCCGCGTCACCATCGTGCAGTTTCTCGACCGCTTCAATTTCTGCGTCGGCAACGTCAAGCGCAGCTGCATCCATTTCGTCACCGAGAACGGCGCGATCATCCCGTTCGACACCTACAATCTGTTCTACCGAAACGGAAAGATCGACGGCATCCGCGCCGAACTGGCGGCGCAGTCAACCGCAGGAGTCCTGCAGGCATGAGCATCAGCGACACGCCGCCGCCAGCCCCTCCGGGACCGCCTCCTGCCCCGCCGAACAAGCGCGGCGGCTGCCTGACCGCGATCATGGCGATCTTCGGGATCCTCATGCTGCTACCCGGTGCCTGCGCATTGCTGTTCGGCGGAATGTCGGTGATCGAGGGCGGCCGGATGGGTTCCGACGTGGCACCGCTGGTGTTCGTAGGCCTGGTCGTGGGGCTGGGCGGGGTCGCCCTGATCTGGGCCGCGATCAAGGGCCGGCGCGGCTGAGCCCGGCTTTTCGCCTAACCCCCGGGAATTCCCGGACAAAATTCAATCAACCAACGGCCAAAGAACACATTGTTTTTTGGCGGTTTTTGCCTATATTGCGCCGCAACGCGTAGGGTGCCCGGTCGATATGCCGGGCTTTCCCTTTTGGGCGGAAAGCGCCCCGTTTCCAGTCTTCAAGCGTTGTTTCGAGAAGAGGTCCCGGTCTGACCGGCGAGATCGCGCTTAACCCATTGTCCGACCGCAAAGAAGCCCACTCATGAATCTTCGCAACATCGCCATCATCGCCCACGTCGACCACGGCAAGACGACCCTGGTCGACCGCCTCCTCCAGCAATCCGGCACCTATCGCGAGAACCAGAAGGTGACTGAGCGCGCCATGGACTCCAACGATCTGGAGCGCGAGCGCGGCATCACCATTCTGGCCAAGGCGGCCTCGGTGCAGTGGAAGGACACCCGCATCAACATCGTCGACACCCCAGGCCACGCCGATTTCGGCGGCGAGGTCGAGCGCATCCTCAACATGGTGGACGGCGCGCTGGTGCTGGTCGACGCCGCCGAGGGGCCGCTGCCGCAGACCAAATTCGTAGTCTCCAAGGCGCTCAAGGTCGGTTTGAAGCCGATCGTCGTGATCAACAAGGTTGACCGTCCCGACGCGCGGGCAACCGAAGTCATCAACGAGGTGTTCGACCTGTTCGCGGCGCTCGACGCCAGCGAGGAGCAGCTCGACTTCCCGATCCTCTACGGGTCGGCCAAGCAAGGCTGGATGGCCGAGAGCCCGGACGGGTCGCAGGAAGCCGGCATGCAGCCGCTGTTCGACCTAATCGTGCGCCATGTCGCGCCGCCGACCGTCGAGGAAGGCCCGTTCCGCATGATCGGCACCATTCTGGAAGCCAACCCCTATCTCGGCCGCATCATCACCGGCCGTATTTCCTCGGGCTCGATCAAGCCGAACCAGGCCGTGAAGGTGCTGGGCGCCGACGGCAAGATGATCGAGCAGGGCCGCATCACCAAGATCCTCGCCTTCCGCGGCATCGAGCGCACTCCTCTCGACGAAGCCGAGGCAGGCGACATCGTCGCCATCGCCGGCCTGACCAAGGGCACCGTCGCCGACACCTTCTGCGATCCGTCGGTCGACACCCCGCTGGTGGCGCAGCCGATCGACCCCCCGACCGTGTCGATGTCCTTCATCGTCAACAACTCGCCGCTCGCCGGCACCGAAGGCGACAAGGTCACCAGCCGCATGATCCGCGACCGCCTGCTGCGCGAGTCCGAGGGCAACGTTGCGCTGCGGGTCGTCGAAGCCTCCGACAAGGACGCGATGGAAGTTTCAGGCCGTGGCGAATTGCAGCTCGCGATCCTGATCGAGACCATGCGCCGCGAGGGCTTCGAGCTTTCGGTGTCGCGTCCGCGTGTCGTATTTCAGAAGGACGAGGCCACCGGCGCCACCCTCGAGCCGATCGAGGAAGTCGTCATCGACGTCGACGAGGAGCATTCCGGTGTCGTCGTGCAGAAGATGAGCGAGCGCAAGTCCGAGCTGATCGAGATGAAGCCGTCCGGCGGCAACCGTCTGCGGCTGGTGTTCTACGCGCCGACCCGCGGCCTGATCGGCTACCAGGGCGAGCTGCTCACCGATACCCGCGGCACCGCGATCATGAACCGTCTGTTCCACGGCTACGCGCCGTACAAGGGCGAGATCCAGGGCCGCCGCAACGGCGTGCTGATCTCCAACGACCAGGGCGAAGCGGTGGCTTACGCCATGTTCAAGCTGGAAGATCGCGGCCCGATGATGATCGAGCCGGGCTGGAAGGTCTACAAGGGCATGATCGTCGGCGAGCATACCCGCGACAACGACCTCGAGATCAACGTGCTCAAGGGCAAGCAGCTCACCAACATCCGAACCACGTCGAAGGACGAAGCGGTGCGCCTGACCCCGCCGATCCGCATGACGCTGGAAAAGGCGCTGGCCTATATCGAGGACGACGAGCTGGTGGAGATCACGCCGAAGTCGATCCGCCTGCGCAAGCGGCACCTCGACCCGAACGAGCGCAAGCGCGCGGAAAAATCCAAGGAAGCGGTGGCTTAAGGCCACTCGGACACACGACGAATGCGTCATGGCCGGGCTTGTCCCGGCCATCCACGTCTTCGATACTGGTGTCAATGACGTGGATGCCCGGGACAAGCCCGGGCATGACGATGAAATTGACCGCTATGTCCCTCCCCTCCGTCGACGTCGCGATCATCGGTGCGGGCGCCGCCGGCCTCGGCGCGGCGCATGCGCTGGCAGGCTCCGGCCTCTCCGTGATCGTGCTCGAGGCGCGTAACCGGCTCGGTGGCCGGGCCTGGACGGTGCAGGCCTCGCCCGAAGTCACCTTCGACGTCGGCTGCGGTTGGCTGCATTCGGCGGACAACAACTCCTTCGTCGCGATTGCAAAGCAGCTCGATTTCGAGGTCAACAAGGACCTCCCGCCCTGGCGCGAGCGCGCCTATGGCGACGCGTTTCCGAAAGCCGAGCGCGATGATTTCATGCACGCCATGGACGCCTTCTATCAGCGGCTGTGGGAGACCGCCCAGAAGGGCCAGGATGTCCCCGCGAGCTTCAGCCTGGAGCCCGGCAATCGCTGGAATCCCATGATCGACGCGATCTCGACCTACATTAACGGCTGCGAACTGAAGGACATGTCGACGCTGGACTGGGACGCCTACGAGGACAGCGACCTCAACTGGCGCGTCCGCCGCGGCTACGGCGCGCTGATCGCGGCCTATGGCGCGCCCTGCCTGGTGGCGCTGAACTGCAACGTCACGCTGATCGATCATTCCGGCCAGCGCATCCGCATCGAGACATCGCAGGGCACGCTGACCGCGGACAAGGTGATCGTCACCGTGCCGACCAATCTGATCGCCAATGAGGCGATCCGCTTCTCGCCACCTCTCCCCGCCAAGGTCGACGCCGCGGCCGGCCTGCCGCTCGGTGTCGATGACAAGGTGACGCTGGCGCTCGACGATGCCGAAGCCTTCCCGAAGGAAGGTAATTTGCGCGGCGCCACGATGCGCACTGACATGGGCACCTATCATATCCGCCCGTTCGGCCAGCCCTGCATCGAAGGCTTTTTCGGCGGCAGCTTTGCACGCGAACTGGAAGACGCGGGCGACGGCGCCATTGCCGCCCAAAGCATCGAGGAGATCGCAGGCTTCCTCGGCAACGACATCAGGCGAAAGCTGAAGCCGCTCTACGAGTCGCGCTGGGCCCACGACCCCTTCGCGAGAGGCTCCTACTCGCACGCCCTGCCCGGCCACGCCGGTGACCGCGCCGTGCTGGCGGCACCGACCGATGGGCGGCTGTTCTTTGCGGGAGAAGCGACGTCGCCGAACTTTTTCTCGACGGCGCATGGGGCGCGGGACTCAGGGGAGCGGGCGGCGAGGGAAGTGCTGGGCGTTCTGGGCAAACCGTAACCGCACGCTCGTCATTGCGAGCGCAGCGAAGCAATCCAGAATCCTTCCGCAGCGACACGGATCGCTTCGCTGCGCTCGCAATGACGAATTACTCGATCACCCGTGCTCGCAAATCGGCGTCAGGCACGAAGCACGCATCGTACTTGCCAAATATGCGGTAACGGTTGCGCGCAATGAGGCTATACACCGGGTCGCACAACGCTTTCGGGACGGCAAACAACGCACGCACCCAGCCCCAGCCGGGAAGCTGCGACAGCACCGTCAGCGCAGCGTCCGACTTCATGAACACCTCGCCGCCGTGAATGACGGCATTGGTGTCGGGATCAGCGGGATCGATGCCGAACGTGCGCGCGAGCCGGGCGCCATAGTCGGACTGGATCGGCGTGAAGCGAAACCTCTTCCCCGTGTCGCGCGCGGCGACGAAGCGGACCCAGCGCGAGCAAAAAATGCAGACGCCGTCGAACAGGATCACGTCGTCGTCAGGCCATTTTGGCATCAGCGATTGTCCAACATCAAAAGCGCAACAAGCATCAGCACGATCGCCGGCCCCGTCTTCACCAGTGCGCCGAGCGGCTCGATCCAAAGGTCCGGCGTCAGGATCGCGGCACCCAACATATAGCCCAGCGAAGCCAGGATGCCTGCAACGAGCCCGAGCGCAGCGGTGCGACGGAACGCGATCAACACGCCGATGCTCATATCCATCAGGCTGGTGGCGATGGTGATGGGATCGACGAGCGCCGAGGGAAAGTTGTGCGCACTCAGGACGCCAGCAGCGGCGCGATAGGACACGAACAGCGCGATGAAACCGGAGACGCACCAGAACGCGACAAGGCTCGCGAAGATCAGCGTCTTCACCAAAAACAGCCGCGCGAACCATTTGTCCTGGATCGTGGCGGGGTGGCGCCCGACCGTCTGAGCCAGTGATTTCGGCACGATGCCCGTGGCGGCGATCCACGCCGAGGGATCGCCGGTGACGCCGCGGCGCAGCTCGGCGATGGCCGTGGAGCGCATCGGCGGTATCCAGCCGAGATAGTTGGCGACATCGCCGCCTTTCGCGCCGAGATCGAGCACGAAGGACGGCATCGCGACGCGCGACCAGCCGGCCGTACCGAACGCGATACGGAACTGCTTGATGACGCCAGCCATTGTGATCGGTTCGACCTGCATCAGGTCCCAGTTCACGGCCTTCACCGATGCGTCGTCGATATCGCGCGCGGCAAGCCAGGCAATGGTGGCGGAAATATCCTCGACAGCAACGGGCTGGAACGGCGTCGCCATCTCCTTCTCCGGCAGGTCGAGCGGGGAGGCCGCAAGCGTGCGGAGCATCGCGCTGCCGCCATAGGCCGACGGCGCGACCACGAAACCGGGCCGCAGGATGGCGTGGGGAGTGCCGGAAGCCACGATCAAACGTTCGGCCTCACGCTTCGTCGTTGCGAACGCGGTTCGATCCTCGCCGGCGGTCCCGGGAATCGAGATGTGCACAAACCGGATCGCACGGCCGCTGCCGCCAATCGCCTGAAGCAATCGTATGACGAGATCGCGATGCACCGCGTTGGTATCGCTGCCGGGGCCGTCCTGGAGCACGCCGAGGCAGTTCACGACGACATCGACCGCGTGCTCACCAAGGAGGCGCGTCAGAGCCGCCGCATCGAGGGAGAGGATCGGCAGCTCGATGTCCAGCGCGCTCATCTTCTGCGCCACCGACAGGCTGCGCGCCACCCCGATCACGCGAAATCCATGCGCGCGAAGATCGTCGGTGACGTAGCGGCCGATCAGGCCGGAGGCGCCGAGCACGAGAATGGTTCGCTGGCTCATGACCTTCCCCAAAACGGTTTTGCGATCATCAGCCAGAGGATCAGCATCGTGGCCCCGAAGCCGGGGAAACCGAACGCGAACCAGCGGCGAAACAGGACGAAATAGCGCTCCGGAAGCGCGCCACGCTGCTCGGCGGCCTTCCGCGCGAGATCGCGCATCTCGATCTGCATGAAGATCACGGGGATCCAGAACAAGCCAGCAATTGCATAGAGCGCAAGGGAGGCGAGCAGCCAGCGCTCGGCGACCGACGTTGCCGAGAGCATCATCAGCAGGCCGCCCGTGACCGGCTGGAGGATCACGGCGGACAACGTGAAGATCGCGTCGGCGATCACGACTGCCGAAGCGGTGCGCGCGATGAACGCCACGTCGTTCGTGCGATGTGCCATCAGCATGAAGAAGGCAATGCCGGTTCCGGTGCCGAGGATGACGATAGCTCCGAGCACGTGCAGATATTTGATGAGGAAATACAGCGTCATGGCTTCTTGGTCACCACGGGCTTGGGCAGGCTCAACCCACGCGCAAGCTCGGCACTCGCGGCTTTGACGCCTGCCTCGGTTTCGATCATCCAGTGGCCCTCGCTACCGACGGCCGGCGTCGTGCGGAAGTCGACCTTGCCACCGCCGCCGCGAAACGCATCGACCAACGCAAGCGAAAATGCCGGTGCAAAGTAGCTGTCATTGGCGGCAACGAGCCATGTGATGGGGATGCGCGCGGCCTTGCCGAATTCAGCCGCCGCGGCGAGAAGCGTATGCGGCGCGCAGATCCGGTTCGGCTCGTCATTGGCATGGCCGCCGCGGCCCGGCGCAATGGCGATGATGGCGGAGATCGCCTTCGGATCGGCATTCGCGAGCGCCAGCGCGCCCCAACCGCCGGCGGAATGGCCGATCACGATCGCGGCGTCCTTGCGGATAAAATCCTGCTTTCGCACATAGTCCAGCGCGAGCGCGATTTCGTCGGCCGTTGCGCGGCCCGAGCGCACGTAGTCCGCCTCGTCGCAGCCACCCTGGTCCTCGACATAGCGGCCACCGGTCGCACCATGGCCGAGCCGTTCGGGCACCAGCACGGCGAAGCCGCGCGCGATGAGGAATGCCGTGAGTGCGCGATATTCCGGCTGTGGCGTTTGCGCGCGCCGCAAGCCATTTTGCGTCGAAGCATGCGCGATCACCACAAGCCGGAACGGGCCGGCACCCGGCGGGCGAAACAGCTGGGCATGAGCGGAGATGTCGGTATCCGGCGACGGCACGCGCCATTGCTGACGGCGAAACGGATCGCCCTCCGCTCCGGACGAACCAAACGTGACCTGAGCGCACACGGGCGGCGCGGTCAGCAAGGCCAACACAGCCAGGAGCACGAGAATGTTGGGGATCCGCATGAATTGCCGGAGGCGAGAACAGCGACAGTTAGACTAGTAGGAACGAATCAATATCGGCAGACTTTCTGCGTTGCCATTGCCGTTCATTCGTTGCCGCAAAGCAGTTTTGCACCGTCGCAGAGCACCCCGGTGCCATTCGAATCGGCGTCTTGTCTTTTTTCGGTACAACATGGTTCAAATACTGATGCAGAAAGTCCACACGTTAACCGATAATTAACGATAGGTCTTGCCGCCGGCGCGGCGACTTGGTTTGATCACGTCCATGAGCACAACCCTGATCGAGGTCCGGCCGGCCAAAGCCGCAGATGCAACTGCGGTGGCGTCCACCCATGACGAAGCCTGGCGCTCCGCCTATCAGGGCATCATTCCCGGCGCCGAACTGGAGAAGTTGATCAACCGCCGCGGTCCGCAATGGTGGGACAGCGCGATCCGCAAGGGCAGCCGCGTCAGCGTGCTGGTGTTCGGCGACAAGATCGCAGGCTACGCCAATTACGGCCGCAACCGCGCCCGCAGCCTGCATTTCGACGGTGAGGTCTACGAGCTCTATCTGCGTCCCGAATTCCAGGGCCTGGGCTTTGGTCGCCGCCTGTTCACCGCGGCCCGCCGCGACCTGATGCAGAGCGGCCTGAAGAGCATGGTGGTGTGGGCGCTCTCGGACAACGATCCGGCCACCGAGTTCTACCGCGCCTTGGGCGGCCGCATGGTGGCGCGGTCCTCGGAGCGTTTCGGGCCGAAGTCGCTCGACAAGGTTGCCTTCGCTTGGACCAATTGAGCTGCTGAAGTCCCGCCGGCAGCGTTTTCCTTCCGTCGATACCGCTGCCTTGAGCCGGTGATCGCCGGATTCATTATTTCACAAAAACGCGATGGATCAGCGGGCCAAGCCCGCGTATGACAGCGCCAAAATCGCTGCCGGGTGCGATTTAACCTCGGCAACAACGGAGCCTTGAATGCGTATCGATGCGGTCTCGATCGGGAAAAACGTCCCTCACGACGTCAACGTCATCATCGAAGTCCCCGTGGGCGGCGAACCGATCAAGTACGAGATGGACAAGGAAGCCGGCACGCTGGTGGTTGACCGCTTCCTCTACACGCCGATGCGTTACCCCGGGAACTACGGCTTCATTCCGCACACGCTGTCCGACGACGGCGATCCCTGCGACGTCCTCATCATCAACACCCGCGCCATCATTCCCGGCGCGGTCATGAGCGTGCGCCCGGTCGGCGTGCTGTTCATGGAAGACGAAGCCGGCGGCGACGAGAAGATTCTTGCGGTGCCGTCGTCGAAGCTGACGCAGCGCTATGACAAGGTGAAGTCGTATTCCGACCTGCCGGACATCACGCTCCAGCAGATCCAGCACTTCTTCGAGCACTACAAGGATCTCGAACCCGGCAAGTGGGTGAAGATCCTGCGCTGGGGCGGCCCCGAAGATGCGCACAAGCTGATCCTCGAAGGCATCGATCGCGAGAAAAAGAAGAAGGCCTGAGCTCTGCTCCCTCGCTCCGCTTGCGGGGCGAGGTGAACTACACCGCCGGCTTCGGCAGCCCTGCAATCGCGCAGGCCGCGCGCAACGTGTTCACGAGCAGGCAGGCGACTGTCATCTGACCGACGCCGCCCGGTACCGGCGTGATGGCGCCAGCCACGGCGAGCGCTTCCTGATAGGCAACATCGCCGACGAGACGCGTCTTGCCGTCGTCCCTCGGAATCCGGTTGATGCCGACGTCGATCACGGTCGCCCCCGGCTTCAGCCAGTCGCCGCGCACCATCTCGCACTTTCCGACGGCGGCATAGACGAGGTCTGCGCGCCTCACGAGCCCGGGCAGGTCACGCGAGCGCGAATGCGCGATGGTCACCGTGGCGTTCTCGTTCAGCAACAGCTGCACCAGCGGTCGGCCGACGAGGTTGGAGCGGCCGATGACGATGGCGTTCATGCCTTCAAGCGAAGCATGCACGCTCTTGGTCAAAATGATGCAGCCGAGCGGCGTGCAGGGCGACAGCGCCTCGAAACCGCCGGCGAGGCGGCCGGCATTGTTCGGATGCAGCCCGTCGACATCCTTGGCGGGGTCGATGGCATTGACGACCGCCTCGGTATTGAGGCCCTTGGGCAGCGGTAGTTGCACCAGAATACCGTGCACGGCGGGATCGCGGTTGAGTTTTGCGACCAGCGCCAGGAGATCTGCTTGCGAGACGTCGGCCGGCAGCTTGTGCTCGAACGAGGCCATGCCAGCGGCCTGGGTCTGGGTGTGTTTCGACCGGACATAGACCTCGCTCGCCGGGTCGCTTCCGACCAGGACCACCGCAAGGCCCGGAACCAGATTGTGCTCGCGCTTGACGCGTGCGACCTCGTCGGCGACGCGGGCGCGAAGTTCTGCGGCGATGACTTTTCCGTCGATGATCTTGGCGGTCATGTCAGTTCCCTCAGTCTGTCGATTTGGCTGATGCGAGCTGGCGCAGGGCTTCGCCGAGCCGCGCCGGATCGCCGTCGACCGCGATCTGCTTCAGCCGCGAGGTCGCTCCCGACAGGAGTTTGACGCTGGCCTTGGGCACGCCCAACGATTTCGCCAGCAGCACCAGAACGGCCTTGTTGGCCTCGCCGCCATCTGCGATAGCGCGCACCCGCACCTTGAGCACGCTGCGGCCATCGGAGAGCTGCTCGATCCCGTCGATGTCGTCGCGGACGCCGCGCGGCGTCACCCGCAGCGCGATGCTGATACCTGCGGCCCCGTAACGCCAAGGTTCCTTGATGACAAGGTTCTTTGGCAACCCAGGGCGCTCCAGCTTGCTTAGATCACGTTCGGGTAGATGTAATACAGGATCACCCGCTCGATGAACATGATGAGCAGGATCAGGATGATCGGCGAGATGTCGAGGCCGCCGAGGCTGGGCAGGAAATTGCGAATCGGAGCCAGGACCGGCTCGGTGATTCGGTACAGGAACTCCGCCACCGCCGAAACGAACTGGTTGCGGGTGTTCACGACGTTGAAGGCGATCAGCCAGGACAGGATCGCGGACGCGATCAGCAGCCAGACGTAGAGGTCGAGCACGATGATGACGATGTCGAGAACGGCACGCATGGCTTTTGAAGACTCTGACTTTTGAAAATTCTGGCTGCGGTCGGGATTGACGCCTGCTGCTAGATATCGGTTCCCCCCGGTCCAAACAAGGGAAGTCGGTGCCGGGATGGCTAAAACCGGGTTACACCCGTCCTTGACTTGACCTTGGCGGGGACTTAAATGGCGCCCGGTTGTCGGCCGCATTGACCAGAGCGGCCTACAAAAGGGGCCATAGCTCAGCTGGGAGAGCGCGTCGTTCGCAATGACGAGGTCGGCGGTTCGATCCCGCCTGGCTCCACCACGCTTCGCCCTTCGGGCTACGCGTGGCGCAGCCGCGCGGAGCTCGAGGGGCGAAGCGTAGTGTCCGGCGTAGCCCGCAGGGCGAAGACGGACTGCCCCTTAAGCTTCCCTACTTCCCCGTAAACCTTGGCGGCCGCTTCTCCATGAAGCTCGCGACTCCCTCCCGGAAATCGCTGCCGTTCAGCGCCACCATCATGTCCCGATTGGCTTCGATCGTCGCCTCCGCCAGCGTCTGGAACGGCACCTCGTAGAGCTGCCGCTTGATCACGGCCATCGCGCTCGGCGAGACGAAATCGGCGAGGTCGCGCGCATAGGCATAGGTCTCCTCGCGCAGCTTCTCGGGCGAGCAGAGCCGATTCACCAGCCCCATCCGCAGCGCCTCGTCACTCGAAACGCGGCGCGCCGAGAGCAACAGATCCATCGCGTTGGCGTGGCCGACGATTCGCGGCAGCATCCAGCTGATGCCGTGCTCGGCGATCAGACCACGCCGGGCGAAGGCGGTGGTGAACACGGTGTTGTCGGCGGCAAAGCGCAGGTCGCAATAGAGCGCGTGGACGAGGCCGATGCCGGCGGTCGCTCCATTGAGCATGGCGATGACAGGCTTTCCGATCGACGGGTAGAAGCCATAGCGCGTCTGCCAGTCCGGCCGCCGGTTCATGTCGAAGGGCGGCAGGTTCGACGCACGCCTGACATCATCGGGGTCGAGCCCCTTCAATGCGTCCATGTCGGCACCGGCGCAGAAGGCGCGGCCCGCGCCGGTGATCACGATGACGCGGACATTGTCATCGGCGCTCGATGCTTCCATCGCATGGCGCACGTCGCGCTCCATGATCGGCGTCCACGCATTCATGCGATCGGGACGGTTGAGCGTGATGGTCGCGACCTTGTCGCTGACCTCATAGAGAATGTGTTCGTAAGCCATGGTGCTCTCCCTTTGTCTGCCGGCGCAGTTTCGCGCGCGCTCGTTGACATGAGCCTAGCATATCAAGGGATGAGACAAGGGCTTGTGCCAACGGCCTGGGAGGGCGCGATCACTCGGCGGCTTGCGCCAGCAACGGCCGACGCGCCAGCCAGCCGTCGATGAATTGATCAAGCCAGGCGCGTTCCGCGGCATCGTAGACGGCACGGTCCGCGAAATGATGATGCCGCTGCCGCGCGCCGGGCGCGCTGAGACCGTCATAGCCGCGCGTGGTCCAGCAATGCATCATGGCGTAGGTCACGTCAGGATGAAACTGCACGCCGAAAGCGTTGCCGGTGCGGAACGCCTGCACCGGAAAATCATCGCCTTCGGCAAGCAGTTCAGCGCCAACCGGCAGCTCGAAGCCTTCGCGATGCCAGTGATAGACCCGTGCCGGCCAATTCGGGCAGAGCCCGTGTCCCGCGGGTGTCGGGCGGATCGGGTAGTAGCCGATCTGGGTCAGCGCATCGGCATGCGGCGCGACGCGGGCCCCTAACTGCTTCGCGAGCATCTGCGCGCCGAGGCAGATGCCGAGGAACGGCCGCTGTTCGCGGAGCGGAATTTCGATCCAGTCGATCTCGCGGCGGATGTAGTCGTCGGGATCATTGGCGCTCATGGGACCGCCGAAGACCACAGCGCCGGCATGCTGGTCGAGGGTCTCAGGCAGCGGATCGCCGAGGCGGGGACGGCGGATGTCGAGGCGGTGGCCAAGGGCGCGCAGCGCATTGCCGACGCGGCCGGGCGTCGAGGATTCCTGATGCAGGATGATCAGAACCGGCAACCGGGTTTCGAAGGCGGCGACATCAGGCGTCCTTCTGGGGAAGGGCACCACATCTGCGCCACCAAATCTGTCCGTCCGGAACGACATGGTCTCTGCGACTGCTATCGGTTCTGACCGCCAGCATAACTAAGCGATCGTTAATTTCGTGTGAGTTTGCGCACACACACACTCCCGATAGAAAGCAAGCTCCGGGCCACGACCGACCGAGAGCTCCCTCTAGCGTCTTTGTCTCTGAAACCGGCTGGTGGCGGACAGGATGAAGCCGCGCGGGAAGAAGCGCAGCGCGAATGGCACAATCTTGATGCCCAGACCGGGGAGCACGGCCCGCTTGTTGGCCATCAGGCCGCGATAGGCCTGTCGTGCGACCTCAGCGGCAGGAACATTGAGAAGGGCCGTATCATGTCCGGACCCAACGCCGGCGCGCGCCTGGAATTCGGTGGGCACCGGGCCCGGGCAAAGTACGGTGACGCGAACGCCGTGCGGTGCAAGCTCCGCCCGCAAGGCCTCGGTGAAGGAAATGACATAGGCCTTGGACGCGTAATAGACCGCCATGCCGGGGCCGGGCAGATAGCCGGCGACCGATCCGACGTTGAGAAGGCCACCCTTGTTCCTGATCAGCTGATCGGCAAAGCGCAGCGACAGATCCGTCAGAGCCCGGACATTGACATCCACTATGCCGACCTGCTCGACGCGGTCGCGCTCAATTGCGTCGCCGAACACGCCGAAGCCGGCATTGTTGACGAGATGATCGAGCTCGACGCCTTCGGCAGCGAGTGCGGCGGCGATCTTCTCGCCGGCATCCGCATCCTCAAGATCGCAGGCGATCACGATCGGCTTTTTGCCACCCTTGGCAGCGAGCTCGTTTGCGAGCGCCTCGAGCCGGTCCGCGCGTCGCGCCGTCAGCGCAAGACGGTGTCCGTTCGCGGCGAACACACGCGCTAGCTCCGTGCCGATGCCCGCCGAGGCACCGGTGATCAACGTTACCCGCTCAGTCACGATCAAGATCTCTTGAATTGAAGTTTTTTTGGCGCCGCAATGCTGGAACGAGAGCATAGGCCGTGCGCGACAGGCAAGCGGCGTCCACCGCATAGCCACCTGAGCGGGAAACGGGGGAAGCAGGAAAACCCCGTTTTTACAGGGGAAAACCGGAACCCGGGCAGCCCCGAGGCTACATTAAAGTTTCGTCATGTGGTTCGCACAACCGCCAATTGGCGGTATTGGCAATGATCACCCACCGACCGCGCTGTTCTTGACCTGACCACCGGCACGATCTGCGACCGCGTGCTTCAGGTCGATCCGGTCGCGTTGCGAAATCCCGAGCAGGTCGGAGGCACGCCAGACCACATTATCCTCGAACTCGGTAACCTGGCCATCGGCATAGACCAGCTCCCACATCATCTGGACGACCCGCTTGCGGCCCTCTTCGTCGAGCGAGCGCATCATGATGCTGGTGAAGTGATAGAGGTCGACCGCCTCGCCCTCGACCTCCGTCGCATCCGCGATCAGACGATCCGCGGTGCCGCGATCGAGCCCAAAGTGGCTTTCGATCAGGCTGTGCAATTTGCGCTGCTCGGCAGCCGTCGGCTGGCCGTCCAGCGAGATCACGTGAACCAGCAGCGCGGTCGCCGCCAGCCGGTAATCACCGTCACCGAAAGCGCGGTCCTGGGCATGGGGAGCAACAATGTCGGCGATGAATTGGCGCAGGCCGTCGAGCATAAGGTCCTACCGAAATCGATGAAGCCGCGGAGCGCGACCGCTACCAGCATTATATGAGTAGGAAATTCAACCGGCGCAACGTGCGTCAGTTCCGCGCGTCGCATTACGTTTCGGCAATCTGAGTCTGTGATTTTGGAGTAGGGCAAGGCAAGTGCGCACATGTGGTCCCGGCGAAGGCCGGGACCCATAACCACAGGCTGCGGTTTGGCGAAGGCTTTGGCAACGACCATCCAGCCTGTTTCGGAAATCACGCGGTATGGTCCCGGCCTTCGCCGGGACGACACCAGTCACGGTATCTCGTACACCACCATCTTGTCGGCGATGCCGCGCAGTGCGGCCTGCTTCTGGATCGGCCTGATTTCGCGCTGCTTGAGGACTTCGGCAACCGCCGGCGCATCCAGCACCGGGCCGGTGATGTGAATCTCCTGCGCGGTCGAGAGGCTCTGCACGCGGGCGGCGATGTTGACGGTCTGGCCGAAATAATCCTGCCGCTCGTTCAGCATCACCGCGAGGCACGGACCTTCGTGGATGCCGATCTTGACGATGAGATCGGCAGTACCGCGCTTTTTGTTGAGCTCGTCCATCGCCGCGCGCATCCGCAAACCCGCTGCGATCGCATGCTCGGGACGGACGAAGGTCGCCATCACGGCGTCGCCGATGGTCTTCACCACCGCGCCTTTCTCGGAGGAGATGATCTCGAGCAGCGCATGGAAATGCGCGCGCACGAGGTCGAAGGCGGCAAGATCGCCGACGCGCTCATAGAGCGCGGTCGATCCCTTCAGATCGGTGAACAGGAAGGTCAGCGAGGTGATCTGGAGCCGCTGGTCGAGACTGAGATTGTCCGCCTTGAACACATCACGAAACGTCTGGTTCGACAGCATCCGCTTGGCGGTCAGGAACGGCTTGCGCTTGCCGATGAGGTGATGGAGCGCCTCGGCCGCGATGAACACCGACGGCAGCACGCGTACGCCGGCCTGGTTCTCCAGCGACAGCCGCAGCGGGCCCGGCCGCATGGTCGTGGTTCCCGTCGGCGCCTGCACCCTGTTGTACATGATGGCGAGCTGCTGACGGTCCTTGGTGGGCTCGCCCTGCACGTCGATGAAATGCGCCGCGTGCGTCACCGGTTCGAAGATGATGATGAAATCGTTCGGCAGTTGCAGCGACATGGTCGCCTTCTCGCCGGCCGGGAGCTCCATCGTGTCCAGCGTCACCTCGTTGGCGAGCGTCGCAAACGATTCCTTGTTGAAGTCGACGCCGGAACTCCAGAACACCTGCTTGAAGTACTCCCACACCGGAAGCGTATCGGGATCATGCGCCGCAATGCGCCGGACACGTGAATTGACGGTGAAGGAGACTTCGACCTGATCATCGACGGAGGCCTTGTAGCCGCAGGCGCACAGCGCACAATGATAATCGTCTGGCTTGAGCGCCTTCAGGGTCGAGTGCGCACCCAACACGCCGCCGCAGCCCGGGCACAGCACATTCCAGCCCAGATCGAACAGGCCGAGCCGCGCCGAATGCAGGAATGCCGAGATCGCGTGCTCTTCATCGAAACCGTGCTGCTTCGCGAAATCGAGGACATTGACGCGGTTGAGCTCGTGATCTTCGCCGTCCTCGATGAGGCGCGCGATCGCATCGACCACTTTCGAATCGGCGGTCTGCTTCAGAACGGAAAACTGGGCCTGGATATCGCTCATGGCGCAACTCTATCTGGAGTGGATCACGCCGTCGGCCAGGCGAACGCCTGTCACCGACGCGTGATGCGGAACAGCGGCGAACGGTCCGGCTGGGTCGTGACGACACCGAGCGGAATGACAGGGCCGGTATCGGCAAGCTCGACACGGAACGCACCGATCAGCCGGGCCAGCGCCAGCACGGATTCGGCTTGCGCGAAGGGGGCGCCGACGCAGACGCGCGGACCAGCGCCAAAGGGCAGATACGCGAATCGATCGGGCGCTTCCGTGGACATGAAGCGTTTTGGAATGAACGCGTTCGGCTGATCCCACAGCTTCTCGTGCCGGTGCAGCAGCCACGGTGCGATCATGATGATGTCGCCCTTGCCGATGGCGACGCCGGCCGCGTTGTCCTTCTCGCGCGCGGCCCGGGCGATCAGGAAGGCCGGCGGATAAAGCCGCATGGTCTCCTCGATCACGGCGCGGGTGAACTTCTGCCGATCGATGTCGGCCATGCTGTCGAGGTGCTCGCCGCGGGTCTCGGAGGCGATCTCCTCCTGCGTATCGGGATCGAGCGCGAGCAGATAGAGCGCCCAGAACAGCGCGGTCGCCGTGGTCTCGTGACCCGCGAGGATCATAGTCGCGACTTCGTCGACCAGCTGTTCGTCCGAAAAGCCCTTGCCGGTTTCAGGGTCACGCGCCTCGTCCATGAGATCGAAAAGATCGCGCGGCGGCGCGCCGTCTTTCTTGCCCATCTCACGCCGCTCGGCGATCAGCATCGCGACGAATTCGGTCCAGCGCTTGCGGAAACGGGCGCGGGCAAAATCCATCGGACTCGGCCAGGACAGCGGCAGCACCATGTCGAGCAAGTACGGCCGTCCGAGTCGGGCTCCATACTCCATGACGAAGTTGCGCAAGGTCGGACCATGCCGGTCCATGCCGAACGAGAACATGGTGCGGCCGGCGATCTCCAGCGTCATGCGCTGCATGATCTCGCGCAGATCGACCGGCTCGCTCGTTCGCCCGTCGAGCTTTGCGATGGTCTCGTCGAGCACCGCCGTCATGTGCGGAACGAGATTTGCTGTCGCACGCGGCGTGAACGCCGGCGCGAGGGTGCGGCGCTGAAACGTCCACGAATGGCCCTCCGCAATCAGAAGACCGTCGCCGAGCACGGGACGAAGCATGCGGATGCCCGCCGGAGTACGCGAATAATTCTCGTAATTGCTGAGCAGGACATGCCGGATCGCATCCGGCCGGTTCAGGATGAAGCTGTTGCGGAAGAAGAAGCGGCCCTCAATGACGTCTTCCTCATAGGCGCGCTGCCCCCAGGTCGCGATCATATTCCGCTTGATCACGGCAAGCCGGCCGAGGAACGACATGTCGTCGGGCGCTCGCGGCGGCGTCGGAGGGACGATGGGCCGACGCACGCTGGCGATGTTCATGGCTCTCTCCCGGAGGGGTGGCGCAGGCAGTTAGCTAGTAAGTCAGCTCGGCAATCGCAATCCTGTTCTCGGAGGCAGGCCAGGCGCGTGCCACAATTCGTTCTTCGTTGAATTCGGCCACGATGTTACGCCCGACCTCGCCGGCCGGAAGGCGCAGTGTTGCTGTCGAATCCGTGGGCACACCCGATTTGACGTCCGCCGGCTCCTTGCCGTCGAGCAGCACCACGTCCCGCGGCAGGCCGAAATAGCCGCGCGGACGCGACATGATCACGACGGCCCCGGCGTCCTTGTCCGCGGGACCGAGCGGGCGCGCGGCGCGCAGGTGAACGACGTCGGACGAGCGCGGGAAGGGCGAGCGGTAGATGTGCGTCGTCGGCGCATCCGGCGCTGCGAGGGCGAATTCGAGCGACCAGGAAGGTTCGACCTGCGCCGGTCCCCAGCGGCCGTCGGCGCCGGTCTTCGCGCTGTGCACGGCGCTGCCCTTGCGCTCACCGGTTTCAGGATCAACCCGAAAGATATCGACGGTTGTACCGGCCACCGGCCGATTGGTCGGCGCACCGCCCGGTGTGCCCGTCACGAGGCCGCTCAGCCTGACGCTCTGCTCCGGCACAATCGAGATTCGCGCGGGCTCGCGGCCGGCAATGAACTTATAGATCTCGCGGAAGGCTCGGGGGTGAAACGCCACCTCGCGATGATCGAGTGCGCCCAGCACGAGGTTGGTGGCCCCCTTCAACTCCGGACCTTCGACGCTGACGCCGGTCGGCGTGCCGGGCTTGCCGATGAAGCGGCCATCGGCCTGCGCGTATTTGTCCATGCCGTCGCTGCGCAAGGTCAGGAAGGCAACACCCGGCGTCACCTCACTCTCGCCCTCGTTCAGGCCGAGCAGGAACGCGCCGCGGCCGTTGAACTCGCTGTTGGGCTGGTCGTCAGTCGCGAACACGCCGTGATTGGGCGTGCCGCACAGCACGGCGTGGCTGACATCGCCGGCGCCGCCGTTCTTGATGACGTTGCGGATGGCATAGCCGCCGCGCGAGCTGCCGACCAGCGCCACGCGGGCGGCGCCGGTGCTGCGCTTCAATTCGGCTATGGCGGCGGCGAGCTCGCGGCGCTGGTCCTCGGTCGAGGAGCGGCCCGCCTGCTCGACCTTGTCGTCACTTCGCGCATTGGGATCGTTGAAATTGATCGCATGCATGCGATCGCGCGCAATGCCGTTGGATTCCATCCGCCACAAGGTCGTCATCCAGAGCGCGTCGTAGTCGCCATTGCCGTGGACGAACAGGATTGGCGGCACCTCGCTCGGCGCAGTGGGTGCGGATTGAGCCAATGCGCCCGTGCGCAAGCTCGCAATTGCGAAGGGCAAGCTGCCGGCACCTTGCAAGATCATCCGTCGTGACAGCTTCATCTGTTCCTCCCCGGCAAAAGCATCTCTGTGCACCGCTTATACCGGCCTAACCACTGGACAGCGAAGGACTTTCGCGGGCATCACTGAACTTGCCGAAATCGCCCAAAGACCACGCCGACGCCACTTCTGCCAGCCCATTTGGAAGGGGATATGACCGAGCAGACGAACCGTCAGAAAATTGACGCCGACGGCATCATGGCTCCGCTACGGTACACCGTGTTCCGGCGCATCTGGCTCGCCAGCCTGCTCTCCAATCTCGGCCTGCTGATCCAGGGCGTGGGCGCCGCCTGGGCGATGACGCAGATGGCGGCCTCGGCGGACAAGGTGGCGCTGGTACAGACCGCCCTGATGCTGCCGATCATGCTGATCTCGATGCCGGCGGGCGCCATCGCCGACATGTATGACCGCCGTATCGTCACCCTGATCGCGCTCATGATCGCGCTGACTGGCGCGACCGCACTCACGGTCCTGGCCTGGCTCAACTTCATTTCCCCGGAAACGCTGCTCGCCTTCTGCTTCGTCGTCGGCAGCGGCAACGCACTGTTCGGTCCGGCCTGGCAGTCCTCGGTCAGCGAGCAGGTGCCGCCCGATGCACTGCCGTCAGCCGTCGCGCTGAACGGCATCAGCTACAACATCGCCCGCAGCTTCGGCCCTGCGGTCGGCGGTGTCATCGTCGCCGCACTCGGTGCTGTCGCGGCGTTCGCGTGTAACGCGATCCTCTATTTGCCGCTGTTGGTGGTGCTGCTGCTCTGGCGGCGCAACACCGAACCCTCGCGCCTGCCGCGGGAGAAGCTCAACCGCGCCATGGTATCGGGCTTCCGCTACATCACCAATTCGCCGCCGATCAAGATCGTGCTGTTGCGCACGCTGGTGATGGGCCTGATTGGCGGTGCCATCATGGCGTTGATGCCGCTGGTCGCACGTGATCTGCTGCATGGCGGCGCGCAAACCTACGGCATCATGCTCGGCGCCTTCGGAATGGGCGCTGTGATCGGCGCGCTCAACATCCACGAATTGCGCAAGCGCATGAGCGGCGAAGCCGCGATCCGCGCCTGCACCATCTCGATGGCGTTTGCGATGGCCGCTCTCGCCGTGAGCACCGAGCCGGTGCTGACCGCGGCTGCGCTGGTGCTCGCCGGCGCGGTCTGGATGGCCGCCATCGCGCTGTTCAATATCGGCGTGCAGCTCTCGGCGCCGCGCTGGGTCGCCGGCCGCTCGCTCGCGGCGTTTCAGGCTTCGATTTCCGGCGGCATCGCGATCGGCGCCTGGGGTTGGGGCCATCTCACCGACTATGCCGGCGTCGAGGTAGCGCTGCTGACGGCCGCCGGCCTGATGCTGATCTCGCCGGTGCTCGGGATCTGGCTCACGATGCCGCGCGTCGGCGCCCGCAACGAAGACGCCGATCTGCTGGCCGATCCGGAAGTCAAACTGTCGCTCACGGCGCGCAGCGGGCCGCTGGTGGTCGAGATCGAATACCGCGTCGCCCAAGAGAACGCCCGCGCCTTTCACAACGTGATGCAGAACGTGCAGCTCTCTCGCCAGCGCAACGGCGCCTATGGCTGGTCGATCGCGCGCGACATCGCCGATCCCGAATTGTGGACCGAGCGCTATCATTGCCCGACCTGGCTCGACTATCTGCGCCAGCGCAACCGCTCGACCCAGTCCGAACGCGCGCTGCATCAGGAGGCGATCGATTTCCACATCGGCCCGGATCCGGTGCGGATCCGCCGCATGCTCGAGCGTCCGTTCGGCTCAGTGCGCTGGAAAGAGGAGACGCCGGACCAGGCAGCAAGTGAGGTGCTGCCCGTGGTCGCCACTGCGGCGGGAAGCAGCACTTAGGTTTTGCGAGTCCGTAGCGACGTCTTACTGCCCGTGATCCGTCAGCACCTTGTCGCAGCCCTTGGTGAGCCGCGTACGGTTCTGCTTGAGGCAGGCGAGCACGGCGCCATCGCCATTGTTCATCACCGGACGGCAGAAGCGCGTGACGTCGCGCGCGCAGGCGTCGTGACCGGGCTGCTGCGCTGACGCAGCCGATGCAAACAGGATCAATGGAATGATGCAAAGAAATCTGGTCATCGCGTAATGCCTCTTACCCGGAAGATGTGCGGGCGAAGCTAGAGCGACGATCCCGAAGCCGCAACGGCTTTATTGGCAGACGGGCTTGCGCCGCCGCGGCGCTCCGGCATCACGCCGGGGCACATCGCGAGGGGAGCTAACCGACGCAACGACGCTATCGTTGCTGTTACTGATCGACTCTTATTGACTGTCCTGGGCGTCAGCGACCTTGCGTGACGCGCCGCCCTTGGCGAGATCCTTGTCCATCACCGCACGGCAACCGGCGCTCAGATCCGAACGATGCTTCATCATGCACGCCGTGATCTTCGGGATGTTCGGGATTTCCGACGAGCACAGGCGGAAAGCGTCGCCGGTGCACTGCTGCTGCGCTTCGGACGAGAAGGCGAAGCTCGAGCCGGTCGAGGCGATCGAGAGGATGGCGGCAAAGCCCAGAGCCAGGCTGACGTCGCGGATCTTGCTACTTAAGGACTTGATGTTCAGCGAGTTGGTCATTTGAAGCTCCCATTGGCACCGCGGAAGCGGGCCCGCCGTTGTTGATGGGATTGACCATGCTCCAGCAAAACAGTTCCGACTGTGATGACGGTCACGGGAGGCTCACCCTCTGTGACCTCGGTCACGCTGGCGCACCTCGCTGAAATTCCTCCATATCCGCTGTCGTGTTGGTGTCACGTTAACTGTTCCTTCGCATTAATGGCTCGTCGAGCGGGAAATTCCGCCGGTTTGGTTGCGTAATTGGAAAGAATGGCGATGCGTAATGCGTTGGGCCTGATGCTGGCCAGTGTAGTTGCGGCGGTCGTGATTGCCGCCGGCGGTTGGTTTTATTATTCCTCGCGCGCCGACCAGGCCGCTCCCAAGACGATTGCCGCCCGTGCCGCCGATCCATTGCCGGCACAGGCGAAGCTCGCCGCCAAGGACGACGTCGCGATCACGGCCGCGATTGCGGCCAAGCCGGCGGCAGCCGCCCCGGCGCCCGCACCCGCGCCGATGCCGGTTCAGCAGAAATCGACCTGCGCCAATCCCAACGCGCTCGGCGTCTCCCGCGTGGTCGAGATCGACACCACCGGCGGTCCGGGCTTCGGCTTCGATCATTTCAAGCAGTTCGACTTCCTCACCGACAAGGAGGTCGTGCTGACGTTCGACGACGGCCCCTGGCCGGTCAACACGCCCGCCGTACTGAAGGCGCTCGCGGACGAATGCGCCAAGGGCCTGTTCTTCTCGGTCGGCAAGCATGCGACCTACCACCCGGAGATCCTGCGCCAGGTGCTGGCCCAGGGCCATACGGTCGGCACGCACACCTGGTCGCACGTCAATCTGAACGGCAAGAAGATGACCGAGCAGATGGCCAAGGACGAGGTCGAAAAGGGCATTAGCGCGGTGAAATACGCGCTCGGCACCAACCCGGCGCCGTTCTTCCGCTTCCCGCAGCTCCAGCACAATCCGGCGATCGTGAGCTATTTCGGCACCCGAAACGTCGCGATGTTCTCGACCGATATCGACTCCTTCGATTTCAGGAAGGGCGCCACGCCGGAGAAGATCATCGAGACCGTGATGACCAGGCTCGACAAGCTCGGCAAGGGCATCATCCTGATGCACGACTTCCAGAAGCACACCGGCGAAGCCATGCCCGCGCTGCTCGCGCGGCTGAAGGCGGGCGGCTACAAGATCGTGCAGATGAAGGCCAAGACGACCCTCCAGTCGCTGCCGGAATATGACGAGGCGCTGCTGAAGGACCTAAAGGTGCCGACCTCGAGCGCGCGTCCGATCGGGAGCGTGGTGCAGACGGTTTCGCAGTAACGCGCCCGATCAGATTCAAAACTCTCGCGTGATGGCCGGGCTTGTCCCGGCCATATCCTTTTGAGAGCGGGCATCTTACCAGTAGATGCCATGGCGATGCAGCTCGCTGATGATGCGGCCTTCGGTCCAGCTGCGCTTGTGCTTCGGCTTGTCTGCCTTGGCCGTTGTCTTCGCGGCGGGTTGCGTCGTCGTCGCGGGCGCTGAGGCCGTCGTGGTCGTGGGTGTGGCAACCGCCGCGGGCGCATTGAGCGACACCGCCGGCGGGCGATCGAGATATTTCGGAGCTTCGGCGGCAGGCGCTGCTTCGCTCACCTGCGTCGGCGCGGCGGCAAGCGCCGGCGCCGTTTGCTGAACCGAAGCCGGCTCGCTCACCGCGGACAGCGACAGGCTGCGCGGGCCTCCGGCCTGGGCAGAGGCAGAGACCAGCACCATGGCGGTCACCAGAATGATCTTGCGCATATGAAATCTCCCCGTGTTTGGCGTGAGCTGGACACTGGGGGAGCCGCGCTCGGGGTAATGTGACGCGAATCACGCCGGCGGCATCCCTCGCATCTGTTGATTGGCTAGCGGCGAACACTCAGCTCCCGGATCGCAAAACCGAGGTCGCGGGGATCGCCCGGAAAATGCGTGACGGCATTGGTGTCCAGCTCGACCACGAGCGTTTCGTCGCCTGCAAACTGATCCAGCGGAAATGACAACGGGCCCGCAGGCACGACGCCTTTGTAGATCTCACGCCCATTGATCTTGACCAGGAACTCGTTTCCGGAGATCGGCATCGGCCACAATTCGAGCTTCAATGCGCGCGCCGGCATCACAGGCTTGTTCGGAATCTCGAGACGCGCGCTCGGTGATGCCCATTGCAGCGCACCCCCAGGGGTGATTTCCCTGCCGAAAAGACCGTGCGTTGCGATCCCCGGCGGGGCTTCCGTGCCGACCTCAAGCTCATTGCGCTGCCCATCCATGAATTCGCGCGAAGACCGGTCTGCGGCCACGGATATCAGCCGCTGCCCCGGATTGGCAGTGAGCCGCCCGGACGCCACCAGACAGTCGAACTTTTCAAAACCTTCGGGAAAATACGGCCGCCCCGCCGTGGCGGGCCCGGACATGATTCGCGGCGCCGCCCAGGGCACCCGAAGCTCCGCTGCGAGCCGGCGCAACAAATTGTGCATCATCGGATTCGCAACATCGATGACGAGTGCGTTGCAGCTCCTGATGTCCGCCGACAAGCGATTGTAGTCCCAGTCGAGAGACGTCGCCTTTTGCGCGTTGACCTGCGCGGCGGCGGTCGGAAGCCCCGGAAGACTCGCGCCCACCGCTTGCATCACCAGCAGCGGCCGCAACATGCCAAGGCCGAGGTGAACAGCAACGACGACGACAACGGCGGCGACGGCGCCCGGATTCCACCGATTCGCAGCCAAGGGAACCAAGCGCGCCAAGGGAGCAATGACAAGCGTGAAGAGCATCGGCGTCGCCATGGCCAGGCCCTTGCCCGCGGCCCAACCATGACCGGCCGCGAGAATGGCAATCGGCATGAGGCATCCGGCAAGGCTGCCTGCCAGGAGCCGCGCGACGCTTCCGTCCGGCTCGGCGCGCCAGATCGTCCACGCGGTTCTTGCGATGCCCCTCAACAGCACGAACAGAAAGCCATAGAGCAGCAATTTCCACGCAACCGCCACCGCGGCGGGCCAACCCGCCGACGGCAGCACCGCATAGAGGCCGAGACCCGCAAGCGCGGATTCGACGGGCAATGAGAACCAGGCGTTCGCCAGTTCTCCGATACGACTGTCGGGGCTGCCGATGACATCGAGAAAGTCGCGTCACTGCCGAACAGGTAGCGCTGATAGTATTTCCACCAGTCGGGCGGGTTGATCGCTGCATGACTCAGCTGGCGGACGACATAGGCAACCGTGCCGGACCAGAGCGGGATGCACGCGAGCAGCGATATTCCCACACCTGCCGCCAGGCCTGACGCAGCACGGGCAAGGCCTTGCGCGAGGCGCGATGCCAGCAGCCCATCGCGGCCGCAACCGCCGCGGCGAGACCGTAGATCGTCAGCGATTCCGGATAGAGAAAGAACGCGCCTGTCATCAACGCCGCAAAGACCGCTCCCAACCGCATGATCGAGCCGGGCATTTGCCCAAAGCGATTGCGATCGAAGGCGAACGCCACGAATGCGAGCAGAAGCAGGAAGATCGGCTGCGTCGCAAGTTGAGACCAGGCGTTGGTATCGAAGACGTACTGTTCGAAGAAGCCGATCGTGAGCGCGGCGGCGCACGCAAACGCCAGCCAGCGCCGCATCGAGAGCGCGTTGACAAAGACGAACAGCGCGGCAAACAGCATGTTGAGCTGCATGCCGACCATATACGGATAGGCGTAATCGACGACATCGCCGCGACTGATAGCGGCGATTGCCGCATGGATCATCGACACGGCGCCGCGATAGTCGACGAACTTCAGTGCCATCACTGAAATTGGATTGGAGTTCGGCTCGTCCGCGCCCTGGATGGCCAGGGTTGCGTAGTCGAGCACGCGATACGAGACCGACGATCCCACGTACAACATATGATCGTAGACGTTGGCCTGGAAAACGCGGAAGCGCGCGCCTCCGGTCCAGCCGGGAGCAAGACACACCATCGCAATAGCCGTGATCGCTATCGCCATCGCGAGCCATCGTCCGGGCGATGGCTCAGGCCGCCGACGCAGCGCCGGGAAGCGTATTGCAGCGGCAATGACAAGACCGGCGATTGCCATCGCAGGCAACGTCACCCACGGAGCGACGCCGGAGAGATACAGGACCGCGGTACCTGCGGCGAGAAGGCCGAAGCCAAGCGGCGGCGCGAGCGCCCAGCGCACAGCAAACTGGTCCGACGGCAGAAGCAGGGAGAACGGAAGACCAATGGCGCCGGACGTCAGCGCGACGAGCCCAACCACCAGGATATCGTGCATGCTGCCTCGCGCCGCCCCGTTGCCTGTAGTTTCGGCCGTCCGGACGCGCTGTCAATCCAAGGCAAATGACCAAAGCGCGCGACACGCGGGCCGCGAAGCATTTGGCTCGTCAGCTTCATGCACTATGATCTGGGATATTTCGACCTGGAGCAGAAAACCCTGCAACGTCTCGACAACGAGGCTGTCACCCATGTCTTAGGTACGTTCCGTTACCCATGTCTTCGGGCCGGACAATCAAGGCGCTGGTGCCGCAAGAGGGATTCGAACCCCCGACCCCGTCATTACGAATGACGTGCTCTACCAACTGAGCTATTGCGGCGAACCGTGCCGGGGCCCGCGCGAGGCCGGTCCCGTTACGCGCGCTCCTGATATCGGGCATGGCCCGAATTGGCAAGGTGGAGCCGGCTCCCATATGCCGCTCACCCGCCCCAGCGAGACCAGAATCCGCGCCAGCCGCCGGCCTGGGCCTTTGCGTGGTCCCTGGGCGTGCCGATTTGTTCCGTAAATTCATCGCTCGGGCCCTCGTCGTCGATACCGGGATCATCCGGGGCGCGGACGATCGGGATGACGGCGGGAATAGGTGCTTGTGCAGGTTTGCCGAGGTCGGCGCGGGTCCGGAACACCGGCGTTGCCGCCGCGGACGATGATTCGGCGATCTCAGGGGCCGGTTTGAGCGGCTCGGCGGGCGTGACGACCGGCTCTTCCTTGACGGTTTCTTTGGCGGTCTCCTCGACGGCTTCCTTTAAGATTTCCTGGGCTTCAAGGGGCGGCGAATTGTCCTGCGGAGCGGGCACCGGATCCGGCGCCATGACAGCCGGTTCCACCGGGCTCTCGCTCGGGGCCGCCGTCACCCGCTTCGGCGGCGGAGCCGCCAGCATCGCTTCCTCGAAGGCCGAGGATTCGATCATGGCGCCTTTGTCGGAAGGAAGACTCGCGACTGGCGTTTGCCACTGGAAGGCGTCAAGACGGCCGGTGACCGGGGAAACCGGACGCCAGCGGTCGCTGACATAACCGTCCGCAGTCCAGGCCGGATCATGGCGGGCGCGCACCGCGCGCAAGGTCCAGGCGCGGGCCCGGCCGCCGTCACCATGCTCGGTCCGCTCGATCTCGGCCATCAGCAACGCCACGCGCTGGGTGGGATCGTTGACGTAAGGCGCCAGCACCGCGCGCGCACGGGCAAACTCGGACGCATCGATCGCGGCGCGCGCGATCGCCAGCTGGCCCTCGATATAGCCAGCCTTGTCGGCAGAAATCTTGGCCGCAAGCGTCTCGACCCGCTGCAGGCGCTGCCGCGCGGAATCGCCGAGCTTCACATGCGCATAGGCATCCGCAAGATCAGGATGCGGATTGGCGAGCCAGGCGGTTTCCACCAGCTTCATGGCGCGGCGCACCTGATGCGCCTCGCTCTCGAATTTTGCAGCGAGCACTGCGGCCGGAACCAGGGTCGGCGCGAGCTTGACCGCCTGCATCACGCTCTCGCGCGCGACGTCGCGGTCCATTGTTTCCAATTCCAGCGCGCGAGCGGCGAGCAGCACGCCGCGCTGGCGGCGATAGGCCTGCTTGTCGATCAGGCCCGCGGACAGATTCGAATCGAGGATCGCGAGCGCGCCGCTCCAGTCGCCGCGCGCGCAGCGGAAGCCGAGCACCGCATGCGAGGCCCAGGTCGAGGACGGCGACAGCTTGATCGCTCCCTCGGCGATCATCACGGCGCCGACCGCATCGTCGGCGCGCTGCGCCTCGATGAACAGGCCGCGCAGGCCGAGCAGGCGCGTGTCCTCGCGCTCGGCCATGGCACGGAAGACGCGCTGGGCCTCGTCGCGATTGCCCTCGAGCTGCGCCGATTGCGCATGCAAGAGAAGCGCGAGCGGATCGTTTGCGGCCAGCCGCCGCGCGGTATCGGCGTGGCGACGGGCAAGCGCGGTGTCGCCATGGCCGATCGCAAGCAGGCCGTGGGTGATGGCGTGGCGGCCGCGAGCATGGCGCTTTTCGTGACGACGGCGGCGCAGACGCCCCGGAGCGCGCCAGGCCATCGTCAGCAGGCTCCAGACCAGCACGACTGCCGCGGCAAAGAGACCAAGCAAGAACACGAAGCGGGGAAGCGTCGTTGTGGCGCGGAAAGCGCCCGCAGTCAGGACGAGGTCGCCGGGCTGATCGGCAACCCAGGCCGCGCCGGCCGCCGCCAGTGCGATCAGAACGAGGAAGAGGACGATGCGAAGCATGACGATCCCTATACGCGCTGATTGTTGCGCGAACCTTTATTGACCAGGCTTGACGAGATCCGCCATGGCGGCGTCGGCGAATTTGCGTGACGCGGCGAGCGCGGCGTCACGGGCATCGGTCTTGTCGAGCCAAGCTTGCGCCGGTGCACGATCGGCCTCGGGCAGCGTTTTCAACTCGCGCCGCGCCTCGACGAAATCGTTGCGCAACGCAGCCGCCGTCACCCGCGCGACGATCGCGCCGCGATCGTTGCCGACCCCGTCGGTACGCTCGATGCGGACGAGTTTCGACGCCCCCGCCTGAAGGCGCTCGACGATTCCGGTGCCGCTGGCCGGAGCTTCCGCCGGCGGCGACAATTTTGGCACGATGTTGAGGAGCTCGCGACTCAAGGCGACCGGCGTCGGAATGCCTGACGACGCAAAGGTGTCGAGCGGCTTCAGCATCTCCGGCTTTGCTGCCAGCGACCGCGCGGCGGCGAGCTGCGACTCGTAGGCATCGCCGTGGCGAACGGCGACGTCGAGCAGGGCCGCCGCCACCACATGGCGCAGCGGCTTGTCGTCCATCGTTTTCGCGTCGGCGATCTTCTCGCTTTGCTGTGCGAGTTCCGCACGTTCGGTCTTGCTGGCACGTTCGAGCTGAGCGAGGCGGTCGTTGAGAGCGGCAAGATCGGGCGCGGCAGCGCGCGGCGCCGATGTCGCGTCGTTCAGGGCGCTGGCAGTCTTGTCGGATTGTGCGCGCAGATTGGCGATCTCGCTGCGCAGGCTCGTTGCGGATTTCTCCAGCGCATCGATCCGCGCCACCATGGCTGGATCGGCGGCCGGCTTGCCCGTCTTGGCTTCGACCGCGGCCACGCGCCCGCTCAGCGCCTCGACGGTTGCGCCCGTCACTTGCGGAGCAGCCGGCGGCGCCTGCACGGCAGGCCAGCCCAGCATCCAGCCGACCGCGATCACGATTGCGGCTGCGACGGCGCCGGAGAACGGAGCGATAACCCAGGGTGAAATCGACGGCGATACCGACGCGGACGCAACGGAAGACTCTTCTTCGGCAGGTTCGGGCTGCGGCGCGGCAATAGCTTCTTCGGACCTTACCTCTTGAGACTTTTCCTCTTGAGACTTTTCCTCTTGAGACTTGCCCTCTTCAGATTTGGCTTGCTCATGCGCGGCCTGTTCGGTCGCTGCCCCAGCCTCAGGCTCGCCCGTCACCTGCTGCGGCTGAGTCGAGACTTCCGTCGCCTCGAGGTCGATGGTGGGCGGGATGCGCTTGGCGCGGCCGGACTCGGGAGCCAATCCTGCGTCTTCAGGCTTGTCGTCGGCCATCGTGACGGTTCCTCACACTTACCTGCCCTAAACGAACGGACCCGATTGCGTCGGATTCGGCCCGACCTCTTACGCCAAACGGGTGCGCAAAGCACGCTCCAAGGTGTCAAATAAGGCATTTTCGTCCGGCGTCGCCGCCACCAGAACCTGCGAGGCACCGGCCTCGCGCAGTACGCCGGCGACCGTCTCGGACAGGCAGCACTGCGGGATCGCCAGAGCCGAGATTTCGACACCTTCCGCCCGCGCGGCCTCCAGGAAAGCCCGCGCGCTGCGCCGGGAGTAGTGCAGCACCGCCTCGATCCCATGGGCGGCAAAGCCTTCACAGACATCGCGCGGCAACAGCTTGACTGGCGCCATGCGATAGGTCGTCTGCGTGATGACGATGAAGCCTTCGGCGCCCAGCTCCCCGCCGAGGTCGCGCGACAGATCCGCGCCCGCGAGATAGAGCAACGTGCTCTTTTTCTTCAGCCGCTTGTCGCGCGCGCTCTGCATCACCTTGTCGCGCAGGGCAGCGGCATCGCCACCGGCGACGATCACCTCGGCAAAACCGGCATCGCGCCCGGCGGCAGCCGTGTGCTCGCCGACCGCGAACAGCGGCAGCTGCAGGAGACCAAGGTCCGGTAATTGCGATGCGACGCCACGGATCGCATTGGCCGATGTGACAATGACGGCGCTGTAGCTCGTTTCACTCTCGTCATGGAAGGCGACCGGCTCGAACTTGAGCACCGGCGCGAGCAGCACCACATGCCCCCGTGCACGCAGATTTTGCGACGTCGCCTCATTGTCGGGATGCGGCCGTGTGACAAGAATGGACATCGCTTGTGTTCCCGAACCACGTGGCGGTGGCGCTTTCACGAGGAACGGCAGCGCGTGACGATTGCGTTGGCCGACCCCGGAATGCTACCGGACGTACCAGAACTCTGCTTTGCGGATGAGCGCAAGGGGCGGGAAGGGCGCAAATTGGATAACAATTCGCCAATGCTGGTACTGGGCATCGAAACCACCTGCGACGAAACCGCCGCGGCGGTGATCGAGCGTGCGCCTGACGGCAGCGGCAATATCCTGTCCAATATCGTGTGGTCGCAGGTCGAGGAGCATGCCCGCTTCGGCGGCGTGGTACCGGAGATCGCGGCCCGCGCCCATGTCGACCTGCTCGACGGCATCATCGACCGCGCCATGACTGAGGCCGGCATCGACTTCGCCCAGCTCGACGGTGTCGCGGCCGCCGCGGGCCCGGGACTGATCGGCGGCGTCATCGTCGGGCTCACCACCGCGAAGGCGATCGCGATGGTGCACGACACGCCGCTGGTCGCGGTGAACCATCTGGAAGCGCATGCGCTGACACCGCGCCTGACCGACGCACTCGAATTTCCCTATTGCCTGTTTCTCGCCTCGGGCGGCCATACCCAGATCGTTGCCGTCACCGGCGTCGGACAGTATGTGCGGCTCGGCACCACCGTCGACGATGCGATCGGCGAAGCCTTCGACAAGGTGGCGAAGATGCTGGGGCTGCCCTATCCGGGTGGCCCGCAGGTCGAGCGCGCGGCAGCCAACGGCGATGCCGCGCGATTTGCGTTTCCGCGGCCGCTGCAGGGACGCCCCGACGCCAACTTCTCACTCTCGGGATTGAAGACAGCGGTGCGCAACGAAGCAAGCCGGTTGGCCGAGATCACACCGCAGGACGTCAACGATCTCTGCGCGAGCTTCCAGGCCGCCGTGCTCGACTCCACCGCCGACCGGCTGAGCGTCGGCCTGAAACTCTTCCGCGAGCAGTTCGGTGCACCGCGTGCGCTGGTGGCGGCCGGCGGTGTCGCCGCCAATCAGGCGATCCGCGGCGCGCTGCATGACGTTGCGAGGAAAGCCGGAACACAATTGATCATGCCGCCGCCGGCGCTCTGCACCGACAATGGTGCAATGATCGCCTGGGCCGGCGCGGAACGTCTCGCGCTAGGCATGACCGACACGATGGAAGCACAGCCTCGCGCGCGCTGGCTGCTCGATGCGAACGCGACGGCACCGGCCGGATACGGCAAGACACGCGCGGGATTCTAGCAATGACAGCGTTCCGATCTGTCGCGGTGATCGGCGCGGGCGCCTGGGGCACGGCGCTGGCGATGGTGGCGGCGCGGGCCGGACGGAACGTGACGCTGTGTGCGCGCAATTCCGAGCACGCGACGCGAATCGCATCGAGCCGCGACAATCCGCGGCTGCCGGGCGTGCGGCTTGCGCCGGAGATCATCGTCACGAGCGACCTGGCCCTCGCCGCACGCGCGGACATGCTGCTGATCGCAGTGCCCGCGCAGCATCTGCGCGGTGCTGTCAACATGCTCGCCTCGCACCTGGAAAAGCCGGTGCCGATCGTTGCCTGCGCCAAGGGCATCGAGCACGGCACCCATAAATTCATGACCGACGTGATCGCCGAGGCCGCGCCTCACGCGCAGCCGGCGATCCTGTCGGGCCCGAGCTTTGCCGACGATGTCGCGCGTGGCCTGCCGACGGCGGTGACGCTGGCCGCAAAGGACGACGCCTTGGCGAGCCACCTGGTGCAGGCGCTGGGCTCGCCGACGTTCCGGCCCTATCACTCCACCGATGTCCGCGGCGTCGAGATCGGCGGCGCCGCCAAGAACGTGCTGGCGATCGCGGTCGGCATCGCGGTCGGGCGCAAGCTCGGCGCTTCCGCCCAGGCCGCACTTACCACCCGCGCCTTTGCCGAGCTGACACGCCTCGGCCGCGCGCTCGGCGCACGCAGCGAAACACTCACGGGCTTGTCTGGCCTCGGCGATCTGATCCTGACCTGCTCGAGCCCACAATCGCGCAATTTTGCGCTCGGCCTGTCGCTTGGCCGCAGCGAGCAGCCGCCCGCCGGCAAGCTTGCCGAAGGCGAATTCACCGCGCCGGTACTGATCGAGCTCGCGGCTTCGCAAAACATCGAAATGCCAGTATCGGAAGCCGTCGCATCGATCCTGACCGGCAGAAGCACGATCGACGCCGCGATCTCGGGGCTCATGACGCGACCTTTCAAGGCGGAGGAATGAACATGGCGTACTGGCTGGTGAAATCCGAACCATCGGTGTGGTCCTGGGACCAGCAGGTGGCGAAAGGCGCCAAGGGCGAAGCCTGGACCGGCGTGCGCAATTACACCGCGCGCCAGAACCTCGTCGCCATGAAGAAGGGCGACAAGGCGTTCTTCTATCATTCCAACGAGGGCAAGGAGATCGTCGGCATCGCGGAGATTATCAAGGAAGCCTACCCCGATCCGACCGACAAGACCGAGAAATTCGTCTGCGTCGACATCAAGGCCGACAAGCCGTTGAAGATTCCGGTGACGATGGCCGCGATCAAGGCCGAGAAGAAACTCGCCGACATGGCGCTGGTGAAATATTCGCGCCTTTCGGTGCAGCCGGTGACGGCCGAGGAATGGAAGCTCGTCTGCAAGATGGGCGGGATGTAGGCTTAGGTGCTGTAGCCCGGATGAGCGAAGCAATATCCCGGACTACTGCTGCGATCCCGCATGTCGCTACGCTCATCCGGGCTACGATGTCGGAGCTTGCGTCTCCGGCAGCGCAAACACCTCGCATGGCGAGGCGATGCCCCGCAGCGAATGCGATCCGAGCGCGATCAGAGGCATGTCGGTCTCGGCGGCGAGCGCGCCCGACACCAGCACGGTTCTGCCGAACGGCTTGCACAATCCTTCGAGCCGGCTGGCGAGATTGACGGCGGGACCGATCGCGGTGAAATCCAGCCGATTGGCGGCACCGATATTACCCCATAGCATCTCGCCGAGATGCAGCGCCGCGCCGAACGCGAGCGGCGGCAGACCTTGAGCACGGCGCTCCGCGTTGAGATACACCATCCCGGCTTCGGCTGCGCGCGCGGCACGCAGAGTTGCATCGGACGCTTGGCGCGGTGACGGCCCGACCACCGGAAAGATCGCGAGCACACCGTCGCCGATGAATTTCAGCACCTCGCCGCCGAAGGCGTGGACCGCGCCGGCGATGCGATCGAACCAGGCATCGAGCGCCGCGATGACCTCGGCAGGCGGATTGGTTTCCGATAGGAGCGTGAAGTTGCGCAAATCGGCATAGAGCAGCGCGGCCTGTATGGTCTCGCCGAGGTCGCGCCGCAGGGGTGCCGCCAGCACCCGCTCCGCACTGCGCTTGCCGAGATAGGCATCCAGCGTCGCGCGCAACGTTGCACGCGCGGCAAGTACGGCAAGGGGTGTAGCGGCAAAGCGCGCGGCCTGGCGCAATTGCTCGGTCTCGTCCGCGGTGAACGGACGCGGCCCGATCCAGCCGAGCAACGGCCCGTCGGGCCGTCCGACCAAATCTTCGTGCACTTCACCCTCCGCGATGTCGCGCAGCCAGCGGCGGCCGGCATCGTTGGGCGGGTCGGGCGCGAGGCCGCCTGGTGCGAAGCCGAGCGCTTCGATCACCCGGCCGTTCTCCGCGCGCCACAACCAGGTCCGTTTCGCGATCAGCGGATGTGGCACCTCCAGCGTCAGGCTGCCCGCCGCAAGCGGCACGCCATCGGCGACCAGATGTGCGCCAAGGTCCGCGAGCAGGCGGTCGGCGCCGGCGCTATCGGCGGCGGCATCGACAAGCCAGGCGAGTGTCGGCGAGAGGTGCATGGCCCGATCATGACGAAGGCAGGCGGTCTTTGTCACGGGCAATCCTTGACGGGCCGCTCGAGCGCCGCCATGTCCCAGTGTCAGCCCAGGGGTGATCGTCGATGACCGAACCGTTCATAGTGCGACGCGAGACCCAGATCGCGGCCCCACGCGCCACCGTTTTCGCCTACCTGACCGACCCCGAGAAGATTTTGAGCTGGATGGGTTCCGACGCGACCACGGAGCCACATCCCGGCGGGCTGTATCTGCTCAAAGGCATCGGCCCCCGCGGCGGCGTTGCCCGCGGCGCATTCCGCGAAGTCGTGCCGGTGCATCGGCTCGCCTACACGTTTGGATGGGAGGGCGGCCAGGAAGTGCCGCCCGGCTCAAGCCTGATCGAGATCGACCTGATCGAACGCGACGGCGGCACATTGCTGCGCATGACCCATAGCGGGCTGCCGACCGAGGAACAGGCGGCCGCCCACGCGACGGGATGGGCGCACTATCTGGGACGGCTCACGGCGGCAGCCGCGGGCGGCGATCCCGGTCCCGACAACGGCGTTTCCAACAAGGCGTAACGACGCCGAGGTCAGACCGCCGCGGTCGCCACCACCTGCTGCAAAAGCTGCTCGCGCCTGGCCTGCGAGCGCTGGCCCTTCATGGTCGCGGCGAAGCGTTCCAGGATGCCGTCCTCGAACGCGGTGACGATGGTATCGTGAACATAGCTCTTGCGGCAGATCGCCGGCGTGTTGGAGAGCTGGTCGGCAGCGCCGCGGATCGCCTCCAGCACCTGCTTCTTGCGGCCGCGCTGGCTGGTCGCCGGCGTGATCCGCGACAGCGATTCCACGACGACGGCAGAGGCCATCAGCGTGCGGAAATCCTTCAGCGAGATCTTGATGCCGGCGATCTCGCGCAGAAACGCGTTCACCTGCGTGGTGCTGACCGCGCGCACGATGCCATAGGGATCGCGATACTGGAACATGCGCTTGCCGGGAACGCCCTGCAAGATCCCGATGGCGCGCACGAGCTTGGCCGCGTCGCACTCCTTGCGCACCGCCTTGCCGCCCTTCGCCTTGAAGGTCAGCACGAAGCTGTCGTCTTCCAGCGAGACGTTGGACTTCAGCAGCGTGGTGGCGCCGCGGGTGCCGTTGAGACGGGCATAGGATTCGTTGCCGGGGCGGATCGCGGTGCGCGCGATCAATTCGATGACGGCGGAGAGCGCGAACTCGCGGGTCGGCTCGTCGCCCGACAGGAACGCCGAGACCTTGCGCCGGATCTTGGGCAGCGCGCCGACGAGCTTTTCCAGGCGATGCGCCTTGCGTTGCTCGCGGACCTTCTCCCAATCGGCGTGATAGCGATATTGCAGCCGGCCCGCGGCATCGCGTCCCACTGCCTGGAGATGCGTGCTCGGATCGGCCGAGTAGCGCACCTCGCGATAGGCCGGCGGCACCGCCATCGAATGCAGCCGCCGAATGGTGCGGGCATCGCGGATGTGGACGCCGTTAGGCCGCACGAACGAATAGCCCTTGCCGCGCCTGACGCGGCGGATGGTCAGCTCGTTCTGGTCGCCGAGCCGCAGGCCCAGTTCCTTGGCGAGGGCCTCGACCGTCGTCGACGGCGCCGCGTCGAACACTTTCTTCGGGCTGGGACGGCCGGAACCGGCCGGTTTCGGCCATTGTCCGAGGGCTTTGGCCAGCGCGATGGCTGCAGGATCGGCTGAAGCGGGCCGTATCGTCCCGAGATTCTGCTGATCCATCATAGTCTTATGCCTTAGCCCTGTCTGTTGTCGGTCAATGCCGCTGTTCTGATTTTTGTTCCAAGGGGTCTCGTTGGACCCGGGTTGGCCATTTAGGGTGTTCCGAACCGCATTGCGAGTCCCGAATCAGTGAGAGGCGGTTTCTAAATACCTCTGCTGAATGCATGGCGCTCTGCGCGGGCCCATTCCGAGCATCTGGGTGAAGACCCCAAAGCCGCCCGTCGCCCTGTTCCAAAACTGCGACAGTCGCACGAAACGGCTTGATCCTCCGCATGGCAGGCTGCTCGCCGAAGGTCCAGCTTGTGCACCTTGTCGGGTCCGGTTAGCCCGACGCATAATCGGTTCAACGATCAAGTCGGCTCGCCAGTGGTCCGTGCTCGGCTCGCCGTATGTGGAGGGAAACATGTCCGAGAAGATCTACGACGTCCCCGCAGAATGGGCGAAGCGCGCCTGGGTCGACCAGGCCAAGTACAAGGACATGTACGCCCGCTCGATCTCGGACCCGAACGGTTTCTGGGCGGAGCAGGCCAAGCGCATCGACTGGATGCACGCGCCGACCAGGATCGAGAACGTCTCCTTCGCGCCCGGCAACATCTCCATCAAATGGTTCGAGGACGGCGTTCTCAACGTCGCCCATAATTGCATCGACCGGCATCTCCACAATCGCGCCAACCAGACCGCGATCATCTGGGAAGGCGACGATCCCTCCCAATCCCGGCACATCACCTACAAGGAGCTGCACGACGAGGTCTGCCGGATGGCCAACATCCTGCGCACCCGGAACGTCAAGAAGGGCGACCGCGTCACCATCTACCTGCCGATGATTCCGGAGGCGGCCTACGCGATGCTGGCCTGCGCGCGGATCGGCGCGATTCACTCCGTGGTGTTCGCCGGCTTCTCGCCCGACAGCCTCGCCCAGCGCATCAACGACTGCCAGTCCAAGGTGATCATCACCGCCGATGAGGGCCTGCGCGGCGGCAAGAAGGTGCCGCTGAAGGCCAATGTCGACGCGGCGCTCGCCAAGGCAGACGGCGTCGACTGGGTCGTCGTGGTCAAGCGCACCGGCGGCGCGGTCGAAATGAATCCCTCGCGCGACCTCTGGTACCACGACGCCGCCAAGATGGTGACGACCGAGTGCCCGGTCGAGCACATGCACGCCGAGGATCCGCTGTTCATCCTCTACACCTCGGGCTCGACCGGCCAACCCAAGGGCGTGCTGCACACCTCCGCCGGCTATCTCGTGTTCGCCGCGATGACGCATCAATACGTCTTCGACTATCACGACGGCGACATCTACTGGTGCACCGCCGACGTCGGCTGGGTCACCGGCCACAGCTACATTCTCTACGGACCGCTCGCCAACGGCGCGACCACGCTGATGTTCGAAGGCGTGCCGAATTACCCGGATAATTCGCGATTTTGGAACGTCATCGACAAGCACAAGGTCAACATCTTCTACACCGCGCCGACCGCGATCCGCGCGCTGATGCAGAGCGGCGACGCGCCCGTCAAGAAGACCTCGCGCGCCAGCCTGCGCCTGCTCGGCTCGGTAGGCGAGCCGATCAATCCGGAAGCCTGGGAGTGGTATCACCGCGTCGTCGGCGACGACCGCTGCCCGATCGTCGATACGTGGTGGCAGACCGAGACCGGCGGCATTTTGATCACGCCGCTGCCCGGCGCCACGAAGCTCAAGCCGGGCTCGGCGACGCAGCCGTTCTTCGGCGTGGTGCCTGAGATCGTCGACGCCGACGGCAACGTGCTGGACGGCGAGACATCAGGCAATCTGTGCCTGACGCGGTCATGGCCGGGCCAGATGCGCACGGTCTATGGCGACCACGCCCGCTTCGAGCAGACTTATTTCTCGACCTACAAGGGCAAGTACTTCACCGGCGACGGCTGCCGGCGCGATGCGGACGGTTATTACTGGATCACCGGCCGCGTCGACGACGTCATCAACGTCTCCGGCCACCGCATGGGTACCGCCGAAGTCGAAAGCGCGCTGGTGGCGCATGAGAAGGTCTCGGAAGCCGCCGTGGTCGGTTACCCGCACGACATCAAGGGTCAGGGCATTTACGCATATGTGACCCTGATGGCCGGCATCGAGCCAACCGAGGATCTACGCAAGGAGCTCGTCACCTGGGTGCGCAAGGAGATCGGCCCGATCGCTGCGCCCGACCAGATCCAGTTCTCGCCCGGCCTGCCCAAGACCCGATCCGGCAAGATCATGCGCCGCATCCTACGCAAGATCGCCGAGGACGAACCGGGCAGCCTGGGCGACACCTCGACCCTGGCCGATCCCGGCGTGGTCGACGACCTCGTCAAGAACCGTCAGAACAAAAAGGCGGTCTGAGCCACATCGTCCTGTGCCCCGGACGCAGCGTAGCGCGCACTTCGCGGTGCGCTGCAGAGTCGGGGCCGATGCAACGGCAGACTCTGTGGCCTTCTAGATCCCGGCTCTGCGTCGCACCGCTTCGCGCTGCGCCGCGTCCGGGACACGAGATCGCATCCCCGCGTTAGCGCTCCCCCGAACAACGGCCGTTCACATCCTCACGCACTTGTCAGGCCGCGCCCCGGCGCCCGGGCATCTTTCCCGCCAAGTGTTGTTTTCAGGTCATTTACTTTGTTTCGAACATTTCCTTTGTTCCCCCTGCTGGCTGGCCCTTGGCGGCCGTGCGTGGAAACCATCCGGTTAACAGGCGCGGTTAAGAATGTCCCCTAACAAGGACTTGGCGAGCCGGCGATTGCCGGTTTTGCGTAATCTTGGACGGTCCGTTCGGGGCAAGGGGAAAATCGATGTCGATGAGGATTGCTGTGGCGCTGGCCGCCACCGTCGTGACTGGGGTCTTGACGTTGACGGCGGCGCAGGCGCGGCCGGAAATGGTGGGGACGAACCTGGCTGACTATTCGCCGGGCACCATCGTGGTCAAAACCAACGAGCGTCGGCTCTATCTCGTCCTCGATAGCGGCCACGCCGTGCGCTACCCGGTCGGCGTCGGCAAGTCCGGCAAGCAGTGGGCCGGCACCACCCGCATCGACGGCAAGTACCGCAATCCGGCCTGGGCGCCGCCCGCCGAGGTGAAGCGCGACAAGCCCAGCATCCCGGACGTCATCCCGGGCGGCTCGCCCCGCAATCCGATGGGCGTCGCGGCGATGACGCTGTCCGGCGGTGAATACGCGATCCACGGCACCAACGTGCCGGGCTCGATCGGCGGCTTCGTCTCCTATGGCTGCATCCGCATGCTCAACGACGACATCACCGATCTCTACAGCCGCGTCTCGGTCGGCACGACGGTGGTCGTGACGCGCTGATCGCCGGCATCAGGACGAGACGGCAATAGCCGCGTCGTTCGACGCGGCTTTTTTGTCACCAGAAGCGCCAGCTCCGCGCGCACCAGCCGTCGCGATGGCCGCCATTGTAGCTCCGCGCGTAACCGCCCGCGAGCAACGCCGCCGAGACATTGGTCGTGCGTTTGGTCGCGACGTCGGCGAGAACGCGACCATATTTGTCGGCACCGAGGTTGGTGATCGTCACGCCACCCTGTGCGAGCAGATCGCGCAATGCGCGGGCCGCGGCTTCGGCCTTGTCCAGTTCCTCCTGGCAGGATGCTTTCATCTCGGGTGCGTCGATGCCGCGCAGGCGAACGCGCACGATGAGATCGCGGCCGTCGCGCTGACGAACGCGTGCGAGAAAGGTGTCGCCGTCAATGGTGCGAACGACATCGACCGGCTCGCGACGATCGGGATGGCCGCCTTGCTGGAGCACAATCTCGGCGTCTCGTGATTGACCGTCGGTCACGTGAGGGAACTGCCAGTTCATCCCATGCCGGGACGTGAACACCACGGCCACCACGATTCCAACCACGAACATCCACGGCAACAGCCCTGAGAACCGGCGACCAAATGGCGAGCCGCTGTATGAAGGCCGATATGGATGGCTTGGATCGAAACGCGACATCCGCGCACGCTAGGGCTGAGTCGGGCAGTCCGGCAAGCGAGCCTCAAAAGACAAGCTTCAGAAGTCGGAAGCGATGCCCTTGCGCTCCCAATCGCCATAGCGGGTCGGTTCGGGTCCTTTTGGGCCCTGCAACTCCTTTGGCGCCGCCTCGCCGTCGTTCTTGGCTCGGGCTGCCGCAGCCTGACGGCGCGCTTCGGCCTCGGCCAGCGCGCGCTGGGCGGCCGGCGTAAGCTGCTTGCGGTCGGGAACGGGAGGCTGGTCACTCATAGGCGGCTTTCTAGCGCGGGACGGCCCGCGGCGCGACGCCCAATAACGCATTCCTGAAATTGCTCCGAAAGGGCCGAAAAACCCGGAAGCGATTCTTACATTTGGCATATTCGCGTGCCAGAGATCGCCTTCTCAAGGCATGCGCCCATTACGGCGAACTGCCGCTGCTCAGAACCTTGTTTCCGCATGCCTTCTCAACGTTTCGCTCCTCCATCCGAAGTGCCCGGTCTCGCGGCGCGGCGGATTGCCGCCGACATCGTCGACGGCGTGCTGCAAAAGCACCGCACACTTGACGAGCAGCTCGACGGCAGCGGCGCCCATCCCGGACTGAAGACGCTCCCCGACCGCGACCGCGCGCTGATGCGCCGCCTGGTCGCCACCGTGCTGCGCCGGCTCGGCACGCTCGGCCATGTGCTGTCCCGCCTGCTCGACAAGGGCATTCCCTCCGACGCGCCGCGCGCGCAGAGCGCGCTGTTGATCGGCGCCGCCCAGATCCTCTGGATGGACGTGCCCGATCACGCGGCCGTCGATCTCTCCGTTCGCCTCGTGCAATCCGACCGGCGCGCCGCGCGCTATGCCGGCCTCGTCAACGCCGTGCTGCGCCGCTGCGCCCGCGAGGGCAAGGCGCTGGTGGACGAGGTTGCCGCGCAGTCGCTGGACCTGCCGCCCTGGATGGTCGCGCGCTGGAGCGCGCATTATGGCGAGACGGTCGCAAGGGACATGGCGCTCGCGCTCAGCCATGATCCGTCGCTGGATCTGACCGTGAAGTCGGACGCCGCGCAATGGGCGAGCCGGCTCCATGGCGAAGTGCTACCGACCGGATCGGTGCGCACGGTGCTGCACGGCGCGGTGACCATGCTTCCCGGCTTCGCCGAAGGACAATGGTGGGTGCAGGACGCCGCCGCTGCGTTGCCAGCCCGGCTGTTCGGCGACATCAAGGGCAAATCCATCGCCGATCTCTGCGCCGCTCCCGGCGGCAAGACCGCGCAACTGGCGCAGGCCGGCGCGCACGTCACCGCCATCGACCGCTCGCCTGCCCGGGTGGCACGGCTGCGCGAGAATCTGACGCGGTTGTCGCTGCAGGCCGAGACCGTCGTCGCCGACGCCGCGGAATGGGCCGGCCCTGCCGATGGCTTCGACGGCATCCTCATTGATGCGCCTTGCACATCGACCGGGACGATCCGCCGCCACCCCGATGTATCCTGGCTCCGGCAGGAATCCGACATCGCCGCAATGACCGCGCTCCAGCGGCGGCTGCTGCAAAAATCGGTCTCGCTGCTCAAGCCCGGTGGGACGCTAGTTTATTGCACCTGTTCGCTGGAACCTGAAGAGGGCGAGCATGCGGTCGCCGCGCTGCTGACCGCGGAGCCCGGTCTTCGCCGGGTTCCGATCGATGCGTCCGAGGTGTCTGGGCTCAGCGAGATCATTACCGCCGAGGGCGATCTGCGCACCCTGCCCAGCCATCTGCCGAACGCCGATCCCAAGCTCGGCGGGCTCGACGGATTTTTCGCGGCCCGGCTCGTTAAATCCTGATTTTGCACTGGATTTTGCAAACACGGCACTGATTCGCGTCGTTCAAGGTGGTGTCGGCCGTCCGATTTTGGGATTAATAAGGATTCGTCGGAATCCTCTCCCCCATCAAGGCAAGGCGTGTCGGTCGCTCAACGCAGACGTATCTCGACGCTGGTGATGAACCGCTTCGCGCGGAACATGCTCGCGCGCGCGAGCGGCGGTTCCGTCGCCCTGTCGCGGGTTTGGCCCGGCCGCGCCGACCGGCTGATCATCGCGCCGCATGATCTACGCACCGCGGATGCGACCCGCGCCGCCGAGATCTATGCCGGCCGCTTCGTCTTCGCCGGCAAGATCGTCAATTGCCACGGCCGCTCGATCTTCGATCTCGAGCCGCCGTCGGAAGATTGGGAAGTTGCGCTGCTCGGCTTCGGCTGGCTGCGCCATTTGCGCGCCGCCGACACCGCGCTGACGCGCGCGAATGCGCGCTCGCTGATCGAGGACTGGATCGGCAACCCCGCCAGCAAGCGCCGTCCCGTCGCGCGACGCGCCGACGTGCTGGCGCGCCGCGTGATCTCCCTGCTGTCGCAGGCGCCGCTGGTGCTGAACGATACCGACAACAAATTCTATCGTCGGTATCTGCGCGCGCTGGCGCGCGAAATCCGCTTGCTGCGCTACACCATGGTCAACATCCCCGACGGAGTGCCGAAGCTCCAGGTGCTGATCGCGCTGTGCTATGCGGCGTTGTGCCTTGCCAACCAGGCAAGTCACATCCGCAGCACCTCGAAAAAGCTCTCGGATGAATTGCAGCGGCAGATCCTGCCCGACGGCGGCCATGTCTCGCGCAACCCGGGCGCGCTGATCGAGCTCTTGATCGACCTGTTGCCGCTGCGGCAGACCTTTGCCGCGCGCAACATCGCGCCGCCGCCCGCGCTGCTCAACGCGATCGACCGCATGATGCCGATGCTGCGCTTCTTCCGCCACGGCGACGGCAATTTCGCGCTGTTCAACGGCATGAGCGCGACCCCCTCGGACCTGCTTGCGACGCTGCTTGCCTATGACGACACCCACGGCGCGCCGATGTCGAACATGCCGCATACCGGTTTCCAGCGCCTCGATGCCGGCCAGACCACTTTGATCATCGACACGGGCCCGCCGCCGGCGGCCAGCGTCAGCCACGACGCCCATGCCGGCTGCCTGTCGTTCGAACTCTCCTCCGGCATCAGCCGCATCGTCACCAATTGCGGCATGCCGGCCACGGGCCGCGACAATTGGCGGCCGTTCGCACGCGGCACGGCGGCGCATTCGACGCTGACCTATCACGACACCTCGTCATGCCAGTTCGTGGAGATGTCGGCTATGAAGCGGCTCTTGCACGGCGCTCCGGTCACCAGCGGCCCCGTCGAGGTTGAGAGCTATCGCGAAATCGTGCAGAACGGCACCCTGCTCACGACGTCGCATGACGGTTACCTGACAAAATTCGGCGCGATCCACCGCCGCGTACTGATGATCGCCAATGACGGCGCGCGCATCGACGGCGAGGACACGTTGTCGCCGCCGCAAGGCGGGCGCTTCAAGGGTCCGGATGCCGATTTCGCGCTGCGATTCCATCTGCACCCGGCGGTGAAGGCGAGCCGGCTGTCCGACGCCCGCGGCGTCATGCTGGTGCTCCCGAATCGCGACGTCTGGACCTTCGAGGCGCTCGACGACAAGGTGGAGCTGGAGGACAGCGTATCCCTGGCCGGCAATGACGGCCCGCGCCGCACCGCGCAGATCGTGATCCGCCAGGACGCGCGGCAGGCGCCCTCGATCCGCTGGAGTTTTGTGCGCTCCACCGCCTCGCCGGCGGTCACGAATGCCCGCAGAAATGCACGGCGGGAGCCGGAACTTCCGCTGTAGACGCATGCGATTCGGCACCATCTGGTCGTTGTGATAGCGACCGAAAACTGCTATCGAGCCCTCGCTCGCGCGACTGGCGACCTTGGATGGAGCACCATCGGGAAGCGCGGGACACAGCTGCCGCGCGCCTGGGCATTACTCCTTCAGACAGAGGATCTTGCTCATGACTGACCATCCCCGCCGCGTCACCCGCGCACTTCTCTCCGTTTCCGACAAGACCGGCCTGATCGACTTCGCAAAGGCGCTTGCCGCGCACGATGTCGAGCTGATCTCGACCGGCGGCACCGCGAAGGCGATCGCCGCGGCCGGCCTCGAGGTGAAGGACGTGTCCGAGCTGACCGGCTTCCCCGAGATGATGGATGGCCGCGTGAAGACGCTGCATCCGAAGGTGCACGGCGGTCTGCTCGCGATCCGCGACAACAAGGACCATGCGGATGCGATGACGGCGCATGGGATCGCGCCGATCGATCTCCTCGTCGTCAATCTCTATCCGTTCGAGGCGACCGTCGACAAAGGCGCGGGCTTCGAGGATTGCATCGAGAACATCGACATCGGCGGCCCCGCGATGATCCGCGCCGCCGCGAAGAATCATGACGACGTCGCCGTCGTGGTCGAGGCGCAGGACTATCAGGCCGTGCTCGATGAGCTCGCCGCCAACAGCGGTGCAACCACGCTGAAGTTGCGCCGGCGCCTTGCCGCCAAGGCTTACGCGCGCACTGCCGCCTATGACGCCGCGATCTCGAACTGGTTCAATCGCCAGCTCGAGATCGACGCGCCCGATTTCCGTGCCTTCGGCGGCCGGCTGATCCAGTCACTGCGCTATGGCGAGAATCCGCACCAGACCGCGGCGTTCTATGCGACGCCCGACAAGCGGCCGGGCGTCTCGACCGCGCGGCAGCTCCAGGGCAAGGAGCTCTCCTACAACAACATCAACGACACGGATGCGGCCTATGAATGCATCGGCGAGTTCGACGCCAAGCGCACCGCAGCCTGCGTCATCGTCAAGCATGCCAATCCCTGCGGCGTCGCGGAGGGCTCCGACCTCGTCGGCGCCTACCGCAAGGCGCTGGCCTGCGATTCCACCTCGGCGTTCGGCGGCATCATCGCGATGAACCGCGCACTCGATGCTGACACCGCGCGCGAGATCACGAAAATCTTCACCGAGGTGATCATCGCGCCTGACGCTAGCGAGGAAGCGATCGCCATCATCGGCGCGCGCAAGAACCTTCGGCTTCTGCTCGCCGGCAGCCTGCCCGACCCGCGCGCGCCGGGCCTCACCGCCAAGACGGTGGCGGGCGGTCTCCTCGTGCAGAGCCGCGACAACGCCGTCGTCGACGACATGACCTTCAAGGTTGTCACGAAGCGCGCGCCCACTGATGCCGAGATGCGCGACCTGAAGTTTGCTTTCCGTGTCGCAAAACACGTCAAGTCCAACACCATCATCTACGCCAAGGATCTCGCGACCGTCGGCATCGGCGCCGGCCAGATGAGCCGGGTCGATTCAGCACGGATCGCGGCACGCAAGGCTCAGGATGCGGCCGCCGAGCTGAAGCTCGCCGAACCGCTCACCAAGGGCTCGGTGGTGGCGTCGGATGCGTTCTTCCCGTTCGCCGACGGCATGCTCGCCTGCATCGAGGCCGGCGCCACCGCCGTGGTGCAGCCCGGCGGCTCCATGCGCGACGACGAAGTGATCAAGGCCGCCGACGAGCATGGCATCGCCATGGTGTTCACGGGCACGCGGCACTTCAGGCACTAGATCTGTCGTGTACTAAACTCTCGACGGGTCGTCCCGGCGAAGGTCGGGACCCATAGCCCAGGAAGTAGTTTGGTGTGCGGTACTGGCCGTGTCGCGGCAACGAGCAATCACGCGGTATGGGTCCCGGTCCCCGTGCGCAATTGCGCACTAGGCCGGGACGACGCTAATTTTCCCGCACCCGCATCAACAGCGCCAGACCCGCGACGAAGAACACCACCAGCACGGCCATGCCGGCCTTCTGGCTCGCCGTCACCGCGGTGATCACGCCGATCAGCAGCGGGCCGATGAAGGACGTCACTTTCCCCGTCAGTGCGAACAGACCGAAATACTGCGCGATGCGGTCCTTCGGTGCGAGACGGATCAGAAGCGTACGTGAGGCCGCTTGCAGCGGACCACCGGCCGCACCGATCAGGCAGCCCAGCACCAGATACGCGCGCTCTGACGCAGCCGCGAACAATGCACCGCCGGGCGTGGGCGGCGCGACCTTGATGAAGAGGATCGAATCCTTGTCGACCAGCAGGATCGCCGCCAGCGCCAGCAGCAGGATCAGCATGCTGCCGGCGATCACGCGCTTCGGCCCGAAGCGATCGTCCAGCTTGCCGCCGGACCACGCGCCAAACGCGCCGGCGATCGCGAGCATGATGCCGAAGGTGCCGATCTGGATCGTGTGCCAGCCGAACGTGCCCGCGGCATAGATGCCGCCGAAGGCAAACAGCGACACCAGACCGTCGGTGTAGATCATGTTGGCGAGTAGAAACGCCGCAAGCGATTTCTGCTGCGGCAGCCCCTTGATCGATTGCTTCAGCTCCGACAGGCCTTCGTGCAGCGCCTCACGCACCGGACGCTTCGCCGGATAGTCCGGCGTGAACAGGAACATCGGCGTCACGAAAATGATGAACCAAAGTCCGGTCAACGGTCCGGCGGCACGATCGCCCTGACGGCTGATCGGATCGAGCCCGAACAGAGGCGTGAAGCCGAGCAACGTGCGGCCGGTCTCGGGATTCGCGGCGAGCAGGCCGAGCACGATGACCAGGCTGACGATGCCGCCGACATAACCCGTCGCCCAGCCGGTGCCGGAGAGCCGCCCGATGCGCTCCGGCGGCACCAGCGTCGGCATCATCGCATTGTTGAAGAGAGTGGCGAATTCCGCGCCAACGCTGGCGAGCGCGACCGCGGTGAGCAGCGGCGGAATGATCGAGGGATCGCCGGGCTTGCCGATCCACAGCGTGCAGGATGCCAGCACCAGCACTGCGCCGAATCCGGCGATCCACGGCTTCCTGCGGCCCGACGCATCGGCGATAGCCCCCAGCACCGGCGACATCAAGGCAATCGCGAGGCCCGCGGCAGCCATCGCAAAGCCCCACAACGATTGCCCGGTGGCGGGATTCGGCGCAATGCCGGTGGCGAAATAGGGCGCGAACACGAAGGTCGTGATCAGCGTAAAATAAGGCTGCGCGGCCCAGTCGAAGAAGATCCAGCTGACGACGGCGCTGCGCGGCGGATAGGTCCGCTGCGCGCCGGCGATCCGCGCATCCCGGGCGATCGTCGTCACTCCATAATCCTCATCACGAACAGTTTTGCCTCTGTCGGGGCAAACCGTATAGCATTGCAGCGCTGCATGTGAACTGCCCATGGCCATTGCGGAAGTTTGATGATGTCGTCTTTTTCGACACGGCGGACATTTTTCGCCTTCCTTGCCACTCTGGCGTTCGGACTTCCGACCGCGACCGCGCAGGATGCGCGGCGGGCCTATGTGCCGCCCGCGCTCGACACCGTGCACGCCGTTCCCGCCGAACACGGCATGGTAGTAGCGCAGGAGAAAATCTCCGCGCAGGTCGGCGCCGATATCTTGCGGCGCGGCGGCAATGCCGTCGATGCCGCGGTCGCGACCGGCTTTGCGATGGCCGTGACCTATCCGCGCGCCGGCAATATCGGCGGCGGCGGCTTCATGGTGATTCATTCCACCGAGCGCAACGAAGACATCACGATCGATTATCGCGAGACCGCGCCGGCTGCGACGACGCCGCAGATTTTCCTCGGCGCCGACGGCAAGCCCGATGCGGCGAAGTCGCGGGATTCCACGCTCGGCGTCGGCGTGCCTGGCACCGTCGCGGGTCTTGCGCTGGCCCTGGAAAAATATGGCTCGGGCCGGTTCACGCTGGCGCAACTGCTCGAGCCCGCGATCGTGCTCGCCCGCGACGGCTTCCTCGTCGGCGACGACATTGCCGACACGCTGCCGGGCTGGCACAAGCGGCTGGTGCGCTGGCCCACCTCGGCCCAGATCTTCTCGCGGCCTGATGGCACGCCGCTTGGCGAAGGCGACAAGCTGGTGCAGAGCGATCTCGCCGAAACGCTGTCGGCTGTCGCCGCACTGGGCCCGCGCGGTTTCTATGAGGGGCCGGTCGCGGAAAAACTTGCCAAGGCCGTGACTGACGCGGGCGGCATCATGACGTCGGCCGATTTGAAATCGTATCAGGCTGTGATCCGCGCGCCGGTGCGCGGCACCTATCGCGGCTATGACATCGTGTCGATGCCGCTGCCGTCGTCGGGCGGCGTGGTGCTGGTGGAGACGCTCAATATCCTCGAAGGTTTTCAGCTCGCCGATCTGAAGCAGGGATCGCCGGCCTCGCTGCATCTGTTGATCGAGGCCATGAAGCGCGCCTATGCGGACCGGGCGCGCTATCTCGGCGATCCCGCCTTCGTCAACGCGCCGATCGGGACGCTCACCGGCAAAGATTACGCCGCCAAGCTGCGGGCAACCATCTCCGCGGATCGCGCCACGCCGTCGAAACAGCTCGTTTCCACCGCGGCCTCACCGCATGAGGGCAGCAACACCACGCATTTTTCCGTCGTCGACGGCGGCGGCAACGCCGTCAGCAACACCTATACGCTGAACTTCAGCTACGGCGTCGGCCTCGTCGCCGACGGCACCGGCGTGCTGCTCAACAACGAGCTCGACGATTTCACCGCAGCGGTCGGCGCTTCCAATGCCTATGGCCTCGTCGGGTTCGAGCCCAATTTGCCCGGGCCGGGCAAGCGGCCGCTGTCCTCGATGTCGCCGACCATCGTCCTGAAGGACGGCAAGCCGGTGCTGGTGACGGGCTCGCCGGGCGGCAGCCGCATCATCTCGACAGTGCTCCAGGTGATCGTCAACGTCCTCGATTACAACATGGAGGTCGCCGCCGCCGTGGCCGCACCGCGACTGCATCACCAATGGCTGCCCGACGAGGTCCGGGTCGAGAGCGGCTTTCCCGATAATGTGCTGCTCGAGCTGAAGGCGATGGATCATCACATCGTCGCGCCGATGGGGCAGACATCGGCGAATTCGATCGCGGTGACCGCCAACGGGCCGCTCGGCGCGCCCGATCCACGCACCCGGGGCGCGGAAGCAGTGGGGCAGTAACTCTGTCCTTGCATGGCGCGAAGGCCGGCGGCCGGCTTACGCGCGCCGCCGCGCGTGCTACCATCGCGAGGCCAGAGAAACAGCCAAAGAAAACACCGTCGGGAAACGCGCATGACCACCGTTGATCCGAACCAGCGCATCGAACGCGCCGAGATCGAGGACACCAGCCTTCTTGCCTTCTATCGCGACATGAACGCGCCGGAGCGGCGGACATTCTGGGCGTGCGCCGCGGGCTGGGCGCTCGACGGCATGGACTTCATGATCTACCCGCTGGTGATCGGCACCATCATCGCGCTGTGGAAGGTCGATGCGGGATCGGCTGGCCTCGCCGGCACCGTGACGCTGCTGGCCTCCGCCATCGGCGGCTGGCTCGGCGGCTATCTCTCCGACCATATCGGCCGGGTCAGAACGCTCCAGATCACCATCATCTGGTTCTCGTTCTTCTCGCTGATCTGCGCGGTCGTGCAGAATTTCAAACAGCTCCTGATCGCACGCGCGGTGTTGGGCCTCGGCTTCGGCGGGGAGTGGGCGGCGGGCGCCGTGCTGATGGGTGAAGCGATCCGGCCGCAATATCGCGGGCGAGCGGTCGGCTCGGTGCAGTCAGGCTGGGCGGTCGGCTGGGGCCTCGCGGTGCTGTCGCAGGCGATCCTGTTCTCGGCCTTGCCGGCGGAGACGGCGTGGCGCTGGATGTTCGTGATCGGCGCGCTACCGGCGCTGCTGGTGTTCTACATCCGCCGCTCCGTGACCGAACCGGAGATCGCGGCCGAGGCCCGCGCCAAGCAGGCCGCGAGCGGCAATCGTCCGGCGCTCGGGGAAATTTTCTCGGGCCCGGTCCTGAAGACCACGATCCTGGCGTCGCTGATGGCGACGGGCTGCCAGGGCGGCTATTACGCCGTCACCTTCTGGGTGCCGCAGTTCTTGACCAAGGAGCGGCACCTGTCGATCGTCGGCTCGACCGGCTATCTCTCGACCCTGATCATCGGCTCCTTCATCGGCTATCTCACCGGCGCCTGGCTCGCCGACCGGATCGGACGGCGCAATCTGTTCCTGACCTTCTCGATCGGCGCGATGGCGGTTGTGCTGCTTTACACGCAGCTGCCGCTCACCAACGAAATCCTGTGGGTGCTCGGCTTCCCGCTCGGCTTTTTCGCCTCGGGCTATTTCTCCGGCGTCGGCGCATTCCTGACCGAGCTTTATCCAACGCGGCTGCGCGGCTCGGGCCAGGGGTTCTGCTACAATTTCGGCCGCGGCATTGGCGCGTTGTTTCCGTTCCTGGTCGGAGCGCTGTCGGCGACGACGTCGCTTGCGAATGCGATCGCGATCTTCGCAGTGGTGGCTTACGCGCTGTTCTTCATCGCCGCCTTCGCGCTGCCGGAGACGCGCGGGCGCGTGCTGCACGCGGACTGATGCAGGCTAACTATCGCCCCACCTGATACGGCCCGCCCTTTTCGAGGGCGCGGCTGTAAGCCGGCCGTGCATGAATGCGCTCCAGGAACGCCATCGCCTTGGGGTGGCCGAGCTCGAGCGCGCCGCGCGCCTGGGCAGCTTCGAGCGGAAAGCTCATCTGGATGTCGGCGGCGGTGAACTCGTTGCCGGCGAACCACTCGGTCTTGCCGAGCTCGCCTTCCCAGTAATCCATGTGCTGCTTGAGCTGCGGATTGACCAGCGCAGTCAGCGCCTGGTTCGAGACCTTGCGCACCAGCGGGCGGAGCAACGCCGGCGCGCGCTTCGGCATCAGCGTGAACAGCAGCTTGAGCAGCAGCGGCTGCATCGCCGAGCCTTCCGCATAGTGCAGCCAGTAGGTGAAGCGCAGCCGCTCCGGCGTGTTCGGCGGCGGCACCAGCCGGCCGTTGCCATAGGTGGCGATGAGATATTCGATGATCGCGCCGGATTCGGCGATGGTGTTGCCGTTGTCCGTGATAACGGGCGACTTGCCGAGTGGATGGATGGCGCGGAGCTCCTTCGGCGCGCGCATGTCCGGCTGGCGCTGATAGCGCACGATCTCGTAAGGCACGCCCAACTCTTCGAGCAGCCACAGCACGCGCTGCGAGCGGGAATTGTTGAGGTGATGAACGGTCAGCATCGCGTGGTCCCCGGGGCTAGGCATGGTTCGATCGGCCGCGCGTTCGTGCCAGCCCGGGAACGCAATGTCGAGCCATCCGGTCGGGTATTTTAACCCGGGTATATTGACCTTAGCAATTTACCCGGGTATTAAAGCTGCCATCGCGACCAATATGGCAATGATTCCAATGCAGAAGACTTTCACCGCTTTCCAAGGGCATCGCCGTCTGGTCTCCGGGCCGGCAGGAGAGGTCGCGCTGGTCATCAAGAGGATGACGGAGCGGCCGGACGAGCCCATCATCATCTTCGAGGACGCCACGGGCAGATCGATCGACTTCGATCTGCGCGGCGGAGACCGCGAGGTGCTGGCGCGACTGGCGAAGCTGGTCCCGCCCCCGGTTGAGGAGACCCCATCGCCGAGCGAGCCGCGCGGTCGCGGCCGGCCGAAGCTCGGCGTGGTCGCGCGCGAGGTGACGCTGCTGCCGCGGCACTGGGAGTGGCTCAGCGCGCAAGCAGGCGGCGCCTCGGTCGCACTACGGAAACTTGTCGAAGAGGCGCGGCGTGCCAGCGGCGACAAGGACCGCGAGCGGCAGGCGCGCGATGCGGCCTATCACTTCATGTCGACCATGGCCGGCAATCTGCCGCAGTTCGAGGAAGCATCGCGCGCGCTGTTTGCGGATGATCGGCGGCGTTTCACCGGACTGATCGCAGATTGGCCCGCCGACATCCGCGACCACATTGTCAAGCTCGCCTACAGCGACCGCGCTTAGGTGCGCGCCTTCTCACAACCCCATCGACGGCCAGGCCACGCGCATTGCGCGTGGCGACGGTTTCGCAGGCCCTGATGAAAGGCCAATCCATGTCCGCAGCCAAGCCGCTCTGGAAAAGTTTTCTGCGCTTCCTCGCACCGTTGATGCTGAGCAACGCGCTGCAATCACTGTTCGGCACCGTCAGCAACGTCTATCTCGGCCAGATGATCGGGATCGACGCGCTTGCATCGGTCTCGGTGTTCTTTCCGGTGATGTTCTTCCTTTTCGCCTTCGTCATGGGGCTGAGCACCGGCGCCACGGTGCTGATCGGCCAGGCCTATGGTGCGGGCGAGCAGGGCCGGATCAAGCTCATCGTCGGCACGACGCTCGCAATCGGCCTGCTGCTCTCGATTGCAATTGCACTGATCGGCGGCATCTTCAGCCGGCAATTGATGATGATGCTCGCAACGCCCGCAGACATTCTCGACCAGGCTAGCGCCTATGCCCGCATCATGCTGCTCACCATGCCGCTCGGCTTCGTCTTCCTGCTGATGACGGCGATGATCCGCGGCGTCGGTGACGCGCTGACGCCTTTGCTGGCGCTGGCCTTGTCGACCGCGATCGGCTTGATCCTGACGCCGATGCTGATCCGCGGGTCGTTCGGATTGCCGGCGGCCGGCATCACCAGCCCGGCCTGGGCGGCAGCGATCGCCAACGCGCTGACGCTGGTCGCGCTGGCGGCCTATCTGCTGCGGAGAAAACATGCCTTGGCACCGGACGCTGCACTGCTGCGCCATCTGCGGCTCAATCGTGTGGTGCTGGGACAGATCCTCGGCATTGGACTGCCGAGCGCGATCGGCATGGTGGTGATGGCGATCGCCGAGCTGGTGCTGCTCGGCCTCGTCAACGGCTTCGGCTCGAACGCCACCGCAGCCTATGGCGCGGTCAACCAGGTGATGGGCTACACGCAGTTCACGGCGATGTCGATTTCGATAGCAGTCTCCATCCTCGGCGCCCAAGCGGTCGGCCGCGGCGACAGAGCGGGGCTCGACGGCATCGTGCGCACCGGACTTGCGTTCAACATCGTCCTGACGGGCGGACTGGTGGCGCTGATCTATCTCGCGCCGCGCGCCGTGCTCGGCATCTTCATCACTGATGACACCGTGCTCGAGCTGGCGAAGAGCTTGCTCAACATCGCACTGTGGAGCTCGGTGCCGTTCGGCCTGGCGACGGTGTTTTCCGGCGCGATGCGCGCTGCCGGCCTGGCACTGACGCCAATGCTGCTCGCGGTCTTCGCCATTATGGCGATCGAGCTGCCATCCGCAGTGATCCTGAGCCGCACGATTGGCCTTCAGGGTGTGTGGGCCGCCTATCCGATCGTGTTCTGCGCCATGTTCCTTTTGCAGATGGGCTATTACCTTCTGGTGTGGCGCAAGCGGACGATCCGGCGCCTGACCTGACCAAATCATCAAGAGATTATGACCGTCATTAAACGGTAGACCCGCGGCGCGCGCTGCGCCACAATGCGAAAAAAGCGACGTCAGGGAGCATGATTTTGACCCGCACAGCCCCGCAATTCCTGTTCGATTTCGGCAGTCCGAACGCCTATCTCAGCCATCTCGCGATCCCCGCCATCGAGCAGCGCATCGGCGTCAAATTCGAATATGTGCCGATCCTGCTCGGCGGCATCTTCAAATCGACCAACAACAAGTCCCCCGCCGAGACGCTTGCCGGCATCAAGAACAAGCGCGAATTCCACGCGGTCGAGACCGAGCGCTTCGTCAAGCGCTTCCAGGTGCAGCCCTATGTCATGAATCCGTTCTTCCCCGTCAACACGCTGAACCTGATGCGCGCAGCGATCGCGGCGCAGCTCGAGGGCGTGTTCGAAACATACGTCGAAGCCGCCTTCCACCACATGTGGCGCGAGCCGAAGAAGATGGACGATCCGGAAATCGCCGCGAAGGCGCTGGCGTCCTCCGGCCTCGACGCGCAAAAGCTGTTCGCTCGCGCCGGGGAACCGGAGGTGAAGGGCAGACTGATCAAGAACACCGAGGAGGCTGTCGCGCGGGGCGCGTTCGGCTCGCCGACCTTCTTCGTCGGCAACGAGATGTTCTTCGGCAAGGAGCAGTTGCGCGAGGTCGAGGAGATGGTGTCGGGGAAGTGATTTTCTCGAAGCAGGGAAACCGAACAATGTCCTCGACGTCATCCTGGCGAAAGCCAGGACCCATAACCACCGGATCGCGTTTGGCGATAGGCGGGGGCTCCGACTTGTCCGACAAGAGGCAGTCGGGGTAATGGGTCCTGGCTTTCGCCAAGACGACGAAAAAGAACCAACAACAAGGACAATCCCATGCGTATCCTCGTGGTCGGCGCTGGCGCCATCGGCGGCTATTTTGGTGTCAGGCTGTTGCAGGCCGGCCGCGACGTCACCTTCCTGGTCCGGCCGCGGCGCGCCAGCGAGCTCGCGAGCGCCGGCCTCGTCATCAAAAGCCCGAACGGCGACGTGACCTTGAAAAATCCGCCGACCATTCAGGCCGACGCGCTCAAGGACAAGTTCGACGTCGTGCTGCTGAGCTGCAAGGCCTTCGACCTCGACGACGCCATCAAGTCGTTCGCGGCAGCAGTCGGGCCCAATACGGCGATCATCCCGATGCTCAACGGCATGAAGCATCTCGATATCCTCGACGACAAGTTCGGCAAGGAGCGCGTGCTCGGTGGCCTCTGCGCCATCGCCGCGACGCTCAACGAGAAGCGCGAGGTGGTGCAGCTCCAGCCGATGCAGTCGATCAATTACGGCGAGCGCGACGGCGAGCTGTCGGATCGCGTCAAGGCGATCGACGAGGCCTTCAAGAGCGGCATCGCTGGGGCCACCGCCAGCCAGAACATCATGCAAGACATGTGGGAAAAGTGGGTGTTCCTGTCCTCGCTGGCCGCGTCCACCAGCCTGATGCGCACCTCCGTCGGCAATATTCTCGCCGCTCCCGGCGGCAGGGATTTCCTGCTCGGCATGCTGGACGAGACCAGCGCGATCGCCACCGCGTCGGGCTACACGCCGGGCGGGCCGTTCTTCGAGCGCGTGAAGGGCAACCTCACCACCGAGGGTTCACCGATGACGGCCTCGATGTTCCGCGACGTCAAGGCGGGCCTGCCGGTCGAGGCCGATCACGTCATCGGCGACCTCATCGCTCGCGCCGATGCCGCCAAGGTGCCGGTGCCGAAGCTGCGCATCGCCTACACGCATTTGAAAGCGTATGAGAAGCAGCGGGTGGGGTAGCCGCAGCTTCCGCTATTTGAAATACGCGAGATAGTGCGAGACGGCGGTGATTTCCTCATCGCTCATGTGATAGGCGACATCGGCCATCGCAGCGCCACCGCCGCCGACGCGCTGGCTGCTCTTGTAGTCGTGCAGCGCCTTGACCAGGTATTCCTCGCGCTGGCCCGCCAGCCGCGCGACGGCCTTGGTGCCGGCAAAGCTATCCGTGTGACATGAGGCGCAGCGGCGGCCGGCGGCAACTTGGGCGCCCTTTTTCGACAGGTCCGGATCCTTGTCCTCCGCCGCTGTGGGCGGCGTCAGCGCGGCAAAATAGGCGCCGAGATTGCGGACATCCTCGTTGGTGATTTCCTCGGCGATGGGTTGCATCTGGTCGTTCTTGCGCGAGCCGGCGCGGAAAAACACGAGCTGCCATTGCAGAAATTGATCGGGCTGGCCCCCGAGCGAAGGAATGTTCTCGGTCTGCGAGATGCCGTTCTCGCCGTGACAGCCGGCGCAGACGGCGGCCTTCTCCTTGATCGCGGCATTGTCGGCGGCGCTCGTGGGGAGAGAACCGAGCGCGAGGAGCGCGACCGCGCTGATTGCGTGCGAGATGAACTGCCGGCGCATGATTGGAATTCCGATCTATCGAACGCGTCATTCCGGGGCGAAGAAGCGCGAGCTATGATGCGCAATGACGCATCTGAGAATTCGATAACCCGCGTTCGTGGCCAAGGGTTCCGGACTTGCGCGCAAGCGGTGCGCGATCGGAAACGACAGCGTGCGAAATTGAAATGAGAAAGGCTGCGGCGCCCTCTCGGCACCGCAGCCTCGCGTCGTCTTACGCTACTTCTTGCTGTAGCTGATGCGGTAGATCGCGCCGGCCCAGTCGTCGGCGACCAGGATCGAGCCGTCCTTGGCGAGAATGATGTCGTCGGGACGGCCGAGATAGCCTTGGTCGCCCTCGATCCAGCCGGAGGCGAACACCTCCTGCTTGGCGTTCTTGCCGTCGGGACCGACGATCACGCGCATGATGCGGCCGCCCTGGTACTTGTGACGATTCCAGGAGCCGTGCTCGGCGATCAAGATGTTGTTCTTGTACTCGGCCGGGAATTGGTCGCCGGTATAGAACTTCATGCCCAGCGGAGCGACGTGAGCGCCGAGGTTCAGCACGGGCGGCGTGAACTCGGAGCATTTGTGGCCCATCGCGAACTTGGTATCCGGCAGATCACCCTGGTGACAGTAGGGATAACCGAAGTGCTCGCCGATCTTGCTGATCATGTTCAGCTTGTCTGAGGGCAGATCGTCGCTGATCCAGTCGCGGGCATTCTCGGTGAACCAGAACTTGCCGGTGCGCGGATCGACGTCGCCCCCGACCGAGTTGCGAACGCCGAGCGCATAGATTTCCGCATTGCCGGTCTTGGGATCGACGCGGCGGATCTGCGACACGCTGGTCGGGGGAATGCCGATGTTGAAGGGCGGTCCGAACGGAATGTAGAACCAGCCTTCCTTGTCGACCGCGATGTATTTCCAGCCATGCGCGGCATAGGACGGCATGTCGTCATAGACGACCTTGCCCTCGCCGGGATTGTCGAGCTTGTTTTCGATGTCGTCGTAGCGGATCAGCTTGTCGACCGCGATGACGTAGAGGGCACCGTCCTTGACGGCCAGACCCGTGGGCATGTTCAGGCCCTTGAGGATCGTCTTGACCTCTTTCTTTCCGTTGTTGTCCTTAATCGCATAGACGTTGCCGAGGCCGAATGAGCCGACGAACAGCGTGCCCTTGTCACCCCAGGCCATCTGCCGCGCGGCCAGCACGCCGGAGGCGTAGACCTCCATCTTGAAGCCCGGCGGCAGCTTGACCTTCTTGACGATATTGGCGAGCTCGGCGTCGGACGCGCCGGTGGGCGGACCCGACGGCGGCGCCAGGCCCTTCTGCGCCTCGGTCTCGTCGCCGAGAAACCAGTCGTCCGGCGGATGGGTCCAGAACTCCTTGGTGCCGGATTCGTATTTCTTCAGCGGCTTGTTCTTGTCCTGCTGCTGCGCGTGACCGACGCTTGTCCCCGCGAGAAGGGCAACCGCTGCAAGCGCCAGGACGGATTGAAAGACGGATCGATGGAATTTCATCGCGTCACTCCCCTAAGGCAGCCATCAGGGCTGCACATTTATTTTAATTTGCTATCGAGAGGCGAAGTTCGGACTCTGTCGAGAGGACAGACGCAGAAGGTTAGCACATCTGCGAGCGGTGAGAAGCGCGCCGCGTGCGCTGCGATAGCGCTCAGTAAAAATTGAGACGGAAAGGCAATGATCGCGAATGCCGCGACGACAACGCTCTCGCTGCAGCGCAGAATCGAGATCATGCGCGGCTAATTTGCAGGCAGCAGGAGGTCTGGAACAAAAAAACGCGAAAACAACCCCATGCAAAGTAGAACGGCTCCGGCCATCTTGCTGCCGGTGACTCCGGGTAGACATCTGACGAATCGAGCGAATTAGCAAAGGTGGCGGCTACGGGGCGACGGGGTAAGGACCATCGTCGAAAATCGTCTCATGATAGCCTTTCGACCCGACATCGCGCGCCAGCGTGCTGCGAAAATCGCGGTCATCGCGAAGGCATTTCAGGACATGCGCAAAGTCGAATTCGGGCCGCCAGCCGAGTTCGTGCCGCGCGCGCTCGTTGACATAGACGCGGTCAATCGCGGGGAACAGCCGCCAGTCTCGCGCCGCATAGAGCTCCGCACAATCCGGACAGAGCTCGTGCACCACACCGGCCGCGTCGCGCGCCAGTGCGGCGAGATGGCGCTGCTCGAACGGGCTCGTGGCCGACAGGATGTAGCGGGCAAACCCGATGTCCGGCGCGCGCTCGGCGGCGAGCAGATGGGCGCTCACCGCGTCCGCGATATCCAGCCGGCGATAGAGCAGCTCGTTGGCCTGCGCATTCTCCGGCGCGTAAGCCGACCGCATCGCCGGATCGTCATCGTCTTCCAGGAAGAAGCGCGAGGTCCTCAAGACCACGACAGGCAGGCCGCGCTCGCGACAGAACAGCTCGCAGAGAGTCTCAGCCATCAGCTTGGTCGTGCCGTAGATGTTCTTCGGAATCGGCGGCAGGTCCTCGGTGACCCACACCGCGGCTTGGCCCGCCTCGGGGCGAAGCTGCGAGCCAAACGCGCTGGTGGTACTGGTAAAGACAAAACTGCGCACGCCGGCGGCCACGGCCGCTTCAAGCAGGTTGAGCGTGCCGGTGACGTTGGTGTCGACAAAGACTTGCTTGCTGTGGGTCGCCACATGCGGCTTGTGCAGGGTCGCAGTGTGGATCACCGCGGTGACGCCGTCCATCTGGGCCCGGACGAAGTCGGAATCGACGATCGAGCCCACGGCATCGGTGAAGGGCGATGGCTTCAGGTCAATCCCACGCACAGACGAATCGCGCCCGCGGAGCGTGCGGAGAAGACCCTCGCCGAGATGGCCCGCGCTGCCTGTGACCAGAATTGTCATTCGAGACTCAAACGGCCGCCAGAGGCGTGGAAAACCACGTGCCCGTCCGGCTCACTGGATGCTTTGGGAGAAAATTGGAGCGGGCGAAGGGGCTCGAACCCTCGACCCCGACCTTGGCAAGGTCGTGCTCTACCACTGAGCTACACCCGCATCCTGTGTCGGTCGCATGACTGCGCCGGCAACGGCTGTCGTATGCCAAAAGCGGGAGGGGAATGCAACAGCTACCGGCGGCATAGATGCGCAATCGGAGGCCCGATATGGACCCGAACGCGGCCAAATGCCCCAAAAAAGGCTCCGGAACCGGCGAATCGGCCCACACGGATTGAAATTCGGCCGTCCCGGCCCAATTTAGGGCCAACAGCGAAGCATATGAATTGGCGACGTGCTAAAGACCCGCCAATTCCAGACATCAGACGAGGGGATCCCGTGACGATCATCGACCAGGGTAACGGAGCAGCGGGCCCGGCTGCCGCCGATCTGATCAAGGACACGACTACCCAGACCTTCGTGAAGGACGTCATCGAGGAATCGAAGCGCCAGCCGGTGCTGATCGACTTCTGGGCGGAGTGGTGTGGCCCCTGCAAGCAGCTCACGCCCTTGCTGGAAAAAGCGGTCAAGGCCGCCAAGGGCAAGGTCAAGCTGGTCAAGATGAACATCGACCAGCACCCGGCGATCCCGGGCCAGATGGGCATCCAGTCGATTCCGGCGGTGATCGCCTTCGTCAACGGCCAGCCGGCCGACGGCTTCATGGGTGCGGTCCCGGAGAGCCAGCTCAACGCCTTCATCGAGAAGCTGACCAAGGGCGTGACCGCGCCGGGTGAGCCGAATATCGCGGAGATCCTCCAGGAAGCCGAGGCCGTGCTCGCAGAGGGCGATGCCGCCGCGGCCGCCCAGATCTACGCGGAGGTGTTGCAGCTCGAATCGACCAACATTGCGGCCCTCGCCGGGCTCGCGAAATGCTACGCCGTCTCCGGCGCGATGGAGCAGGCCAAGCAGACGCTCGCCATGGTCCCGGAATCCAAGCGCAACGACCCGGCTGTGAAAGCCGTGCAGACCGCGATCGATCTGGCCGAGCAGGCGGAACAGCTCGGGCCCGTCGCCGAGCTGGAACAGAAAGTCGCCGCAAACCCGCTCGATCATCAGGCCCGATTCGACCTCGCGATCGCGCTCAACGCGCAAGGCAACCGGGCAGCGGCCACCGAGCAGCTGCTCGCGATCGTCAAGCGCGACCGCAAATGGAACGACGACGGCGCCCGCAAGCAGCTGGTACAGTTCTTCGAGGCCTGGGGCGGCACGGACGATGCAACCGTCGAGGGACGCAAGCGCTTGTCGATCATCCTGTTTTCCTGACGCGCGCTGGCAAGGCCAGGGGACCCGGCAGATGCCGATCAACATCGAATATCGCGGGCCCGCCGACCTTCCGGAGATCCTTCCGGTGTTTCCGCTGCCGGGCGCGCTGCTGCTGCCGCGCGGGCAGATGCCGCTCAACATCTTCGAGCCGCGCTACCTCGCGATGATCGACGATGCCTTTCGCGACGGCCATCGCTTGATCGGCATGATCCAGCCCGACATCGCGCATTCGCCCAAGAATTCCGACAAGCCGGCGCTGTTCCGTGTCGGCTGTGTCGGCCGCATCACCCAGCTCGCGGAATCCGGCGACGGCCGCTACATCCTCGAGCTCACCGGTGTCTCGCGCTTCAAGGTCGTCGAGGAGCTTGAGGTTCTCACCGCCTACCGGCAGTGCAAGGTGGATTTCTTTGCCTTCGTCGACGACTTCACGCCGCGCATGGGCGAGGAGGAGGTCGATCGCGAAGCACTGCTGACGGTGCTGGCGGACTTTCTGAAGGCCAACAACCTCAAGGTTGACTGGGAGGGCGTCGAGACCGCTCCCAACGAAGCACTCGTCAACGCGCTGGCGATGATGTCGCCCTATGGCGTGGCCGAGAAGCAGGCGATGCTGGAAGCGCCCGACCTGAAGACCCGCGCCGAAATTTTGATCGCGGTGACCGAGATGGACCTCGCGAAGAAGCGCACCAGCGGCGATCCGCCGCTGCAGTGAGGGTAGGAATGCTCATGCAGCGTGGTAGGCCGCTTCGGCACCTCGCCGCAGCATGCTGGTGATGCTGGATGCAGGCATCGGCCGGCTGAAATAGTAGCCTTGTGTTTCGACGCAGCCTTCCTCACGGAGGATGTCCAGCTGCTCTTTCGTTTCGACGCCTTCGGCGGTCGTTATCTTGCCGAGGCTGACAGCAAAACGAACCACTGCCCGCGCAAGATGGTGCGCCTCTGCGCTCGGGCTGGATAGTTCGCTGACGAAACTGCGGTCGATCTTGATTTTGTCGAACGGGAATCTCTGCAGAAAGCTCAGAGACGAATAGCCGGTGCCGAAATCGTCCAGGGCAACTCGCACGCCAAGCTCGCGCAATTGTCCGAGCACCGCGAAAGCAGCCTCGCTATCGTGCATGATCACCGTCTCGGTGACCTCGAGCTCGAGCCTGTGTGGCGCCACTCCCGAACTCGCCAGCGCGCCGACAATGACAGCAACGAGTTCCTTGCTCCTGAATTGAGCGGGAGATAGGTTGATAGCGATCCTGACATGCGCAGGCCAATTGGCGGCTTCCGCACAGGCGGTCCGCAAGACCCATTCTCCCAGCGGCACGATAAGGCCTGTCTCCTCCGCAAGCGGGATGAATTCGCTCGGCGTGACCAGTCCTCGCTGTGGGTGATGCCAGCGGAGCAGGGCCTCGAAGCCGCGGGTCTCGCCGGTAGCGGCGCTGACGAACGGCTGATAGTGGAGCTCGAACTGACGATCGGCAAGGGCATCCCGCATATCGTGCTCCAGGTTGCGTCGCGCGTGCATGAGCTCGTCGAGTTCCGGCTCGAAGAAGCGGTATGCGCCACGTCCGCCACTTTTGGCGGAGTAGAGGGCGAGATCCGCGCTCTTCATGATCACGTCGGAATCGCTGCCATCGCGCGGCGCGATGGCGATTCCGATGCTGGTGCCGACCGTGACCCGGTGATCGCCGAGATCGAAGGGCTCGCAAAGCGCCCTTCCGATGCTCTCGGCCAGGCCGGCAGCCTCCACGGCTGGATTGGTGACGTAATCGATCACTGCGAACTCGTCGCCGCCCAGTCGAGCGATCAACGCGGTTTCGGTGGTGCATTCGCGCAGGCGCGCGGCGACGGCGCGGAGCAGGGAATCCCCCGCCGGATGTCCAAGCGTGTCGTTGACTTCCTTGAAGCGGTCGAGGTCGAGCATGAGCACGGCCAAGTCGACGCCACCGTTGCGAGTAACTGCGATGGCATGCTCCATCCGCTCCCTGAGCAGCACGCGGTTGGGCAGATCGGTCAACGCGTCATGTTGCGCCATATGAGTGATTTTGGCCTCAGACCGGCGCTGCTCGGTCACATCGAGATGTGTGGCAACCCATCCGCCACCGGCCATTGGCTGCCGCGTCACGCAGATCAACCGGCCGTCGGCAAACTCGTCGATCCTGCTTGAGACCGCATCGAACGGCAGCGCGGCCAGCTTCGAGATGAATTGCTCGGCAGCCCCCTCGCTGAGATCGCCCTTGAGGATTCCGTTCACAATGCGATGCCTGATGATGTCGGTGTGCGACGTCCCCGTCCGCAGCAGTTCCGGCGGCAGTCGATAGAGTCGGGCGTAGCGCTCGTTGCAGACGACAAGCCGCTTCTCGGCATCAAACATGCAAAGGCCCTCAACCATGTGGTTGATCGCGGTGTCCAGCCTGAGCGTCTGATCCTGCAACTCTCTCTGCGAGCCTTCGAGCTGCTGCCGGGCGATCGAAAGCTGGCTGATGATCTCCTCGAATTTGCTGGTTCTACTTGCCAGGCGGCGGTCGGCGAGTACGCCGATCAGGCTCATCCCAAGTACAGATAGTGCCACGCCGGCGATGGCGAGAGCGAGGAAAGTCGGCGAAAGCGACAGACTGTCGGTTGAACGCGTCGGATCTGGAACGATCTGCACGGCACCCATCGCCGTGAAGTGATGCGAGACGATAGCAAGGGTCAGCAGGACTGCCGCCAACAGTGCGCCCCAGGAGTTCTTGTACCTGACTGCAACAACGAGGGCGGCACAGCCGAGGCACATGCCCAGAATGACCGAGGCAAACACCAGATCCAGCGACCAGGTGACGCGGCCCGGCACTTCAAGTGCCCACATTCCGAGATAGTGCATGCTCGCGATGCCGCCGCCAATGACGACACCGCCTGCCGCGGCGCGCCACCGGCCGGAATAGCCGGCCGCAATGCCGAAGCCGCCCGACGTCAACAGCATTGCCGTAGCAAGCGAAAGCGCCGTCAGTACGATGCCGTAGCCGGTCGTAACGCCGGGTTCGTAGGCGAGCATCGCGACGAAATGCGTTGCCCAGATCCCATATCCGATGGCAGCGCCGGCAATCCCGATCCAGATCAACCGGGTTCTTGCGGGCGCCACGATCGCACGATGAAAGATACTGACCGCGACGCTACTCGCGAGCAAGCAGACCAGACCGGCGAGCAGGACAAGCCGCCAATCGTGCTCGACAGCAAGGCAACCGAAAACCCGAAACATCCCAGCCGCTCCATCGTGGATATTGCCGATAGTGTCCGTGCTAATCCGCCTTCGCGTTAATTTTGTGCAACGCCTGATTGCATGCTTATTGGTTGCTTAACGTGGTCAGTGCAATTTGAAATCTGGCGGCGCGCCCGCGCAGGACAATGCGCGCCACCGCTCGTAGAGCCAACCGAGAGCACTCTGGAACCGGCAGCGAGGCCTGGAGCGGAGGAAGGCGACACCGATTGGCGGGGAGGAGACGCGCCGAACCGAAGCTTCGGTTCTGACACAATCAGAACCAATAGTGCTCTAGAGGTGATGACGGATGCGCTTACGTCCAGTGATCATCGCGCTGATCAGATTCTCGCGCTGGAGGCGTCCCATCATCAGCACGCCCAAGACGTGCAGCACGACCAGGACGATGACCGCATCCGATGAATAGTGGTGGGTGTCCTCGACCCACCAGACCCCGAAAAAGGTCACCGTCACCGACATCGCGCCCGTGATCGTCGAGACCGCCAGCGAGACCAGCAGCGCCACCAGCATCAACGTGCCGGCTGGATTGAGACCGATATAGCGGCCGGTGATGCCGCGGCGCAGATTCCAGAGATAACCCGGCGCGGCCCGAAGTCTGACGCCGACCATGCGAAAGCGCGAATAGCGGCTTCCCCAAAAACCCCAGACCAGACGGAACGCAAGAAGGCCGAGTACGGCATAACCGACGATGCGGTGAAGTCCGTCATAGACGGTCGGCGTGAACCACGCGGCCAGAACGCAAGCCGCGAGCGCCCAGTGCCAGAGCCGCAGCGGGAGGTCCCAGACCGCGACTGTCCGCGCGGCGGTTCGATCCGCGGGGGTCCGGTCGGACCCCCCGCGTGCGTGCGGCACCGTTTCTTCGATCAAGCGAGGACCACCCTCAGGCGTAGCATTGCGCAGACACTTCGCGCGGTCTACTTCGCAATCGTGTGCTTCAGGCTGAGATCTTCTGGGCTGTAGAACAGCTCGTAAAGCTTGCCTTCCTTGACGCCGTAGACCTCGTAGCACGAGCCTTCGATCTTGGAGCGCCGCACCTCGTAGCCGAGCGCCTTGGCCTTGGCTTCGGCGTCGCTCGCCGGCTTCCACGACGCCTTGTCGAGCTTGGTGCAGTCCTTGAAACCATCGGCCAAGGCTGCCGATCCCATGCCAATCCCGATCGTCAATGCAACGGCAACAACACGAATAACCTTCACGAACGTCTCCTCTTCTGTCGTGGGCGCTGCGCCGGCAGGCGAAGCGGGACCGAAGGAAGCAAAGCACATGATGAAGTCAATGCGGTTCGCGGCCAGTTCGCTTTAGAGTTATTCTAACGATCCGAAAAAGTTCAGCGCTCTCCGTATGCAGCGCGGATTTGAGACGACACTGCGGCCTTACGTCTCACGGTTTGACAGCAGGCTGATCCCGACGCGCAAGCTCAGTAGCCGGCGACCGCCATGACGACGACGGCGGTGAGCGCCATCCATCCAAAATGCCGGCCGCTTGTGGCCCATGCGTTGGCGAGAGCGGAGAAGCCGAACACACCGGCCATGGTGACGACGATCCAGTGACGCGCTGGCTCCGATTGCATCCAGGGCGCCGCGATCAGGAGCACACCGCCGCCGATCCAGGCGACGGTCGAGGCCTGCCAGACCAGGCGGATCAGGGTGCGGAGCCGCTCCGGCTCGATGCGGGCGCGGGCAAAGACCTTGGTCTCGCCGAGAATGCCATGAATGAGGGCCACGGCAATGGTCAAGACCCCGGCGCACTGGAGCAAGAGATCACGCATCGGCAAAGCTCCCTGCATCTGGTCCATACAGTTGTGTATGGTGAGATAGGCGCTGGCCTGCCGGCTGTCAATACACTAGTGTATGTTTGCATCCGGAACCCGATATGGCCGAACAGCTGACCGCCGACGACTGGATCAAACAGGGCCTGAAGGCGCTCGCGAGAGACGGCTTCACCGCGCTGAAGGCCGATCCGCTGGCAAAAGCCATGGGGGTCTCGCGCGGCAGCTTCTATTGGCATTTCGCCGATCTCGGCGCGTTCCATGCTGCTCTCTTGAAGCGCTGGCGCGAGATCGCGGCCGAGCAGATCATCGCCGATGTCGAGGCGGACAGCGACGAGCCGCTGAAAGCGCTGCTGCGCAGGACTTTTGGCGCGCGGCTCGACCTCGAGCGCGCGGTGCGGAACTGGGCGGCCTTCGATGCGGCGGCACAAACGGCGGTGCGTGCCATCGACCGGCGCAGGCTCGACTATATCGAGGAGCTGCTGAGGAAGCGCGGGTTCGAGGCGGCGACAGCGCGAGCCCGCGCGCAAATCCTGTACTGGACGTTTCTCGGCTTCGCCCTGTCGGGCCCGCCAGCGCCGGCCGCGCGGCTTGAGGGCCTGCTCGACGAGATTCTGCGGATGGTTGCCGCTTGAGGCGACGCGATGGGCTGCTACGATTTTTTATGCTAGAGGCAACCGACCGTCGGAGACCCCCATGAACGCGCCCACCGAACGCCCCGAAGCCAGCGTCGATCCCAAATTGCTGGAGATTCTGGTCTGCCCGCTGACCAAGGGTCCGCTGGAGTTCGATTCTGCAAAGCAGGAGCTGATTTCGCGCAGCGCCAAGCTCGCCTATCCGATCCGCGACGGCATCCCGATCATGCTGCCGGAAGAGGCCCGCAAGATCGATTGAGGGACTTGTGGTCCGATGAGAAACTTGTAGCCCGGATGGAGCGCAGGGAAATCCGGGGTTCCTCGTATGACGCAGCGGCCCCGGAATACGCTGCGCTCCATCCGGGCTACCGAAAATCCTACAGCGCCTCGCCCTTCAACAGCCGCGGTATCTCACCGGTCAAACCCGCGGCTTGGCGGATAAAAAGATTCTTCAGCGGCGGGGCGCGATCGACGAGGCCGAGGCCGATGTCGCGGACGGTGCGCAGCAAGGTGGACTGGTTGGAGAACAGGAAGTTCAGCGAGTTGGTGGCAACGCCCATGGCCATGGTGTCGAAGCGGCGCCAGCGCTGATAACGTTCGAGCACGTCGACGCCGCCGATATCCATGCCGAGCCGCGCGGCATCGACCACGACCTCGGCCAGCGCGGCGACGTCCTTCAGCCCCATGTTGAGACCCTGGCCCGCGATTGGGTGGATGACGTGGGCGGAATCGCCGACCAGCGCGAGGCGCTGGGCAATGAAGGAGCGTGCGACGAAATAGGACAGCGGAAACGCGCGCGGCTTGTCGAGCACCTTCACCTCGCCGAGATGCAGGCCGAAGCGCTGCTCGAGCTCGCCGTGAAATTCCTCATCCCTCAACGCAATGATACGCGCGGCTTCGCTGCGGCGCTCGGTCCATACCAGCGAGGAGCGCTTGCCCGAAAGCGGCAGGATAGCAAACGGACCCGCCGGCAGAAAATGCTCTTCGGCGCGGCCTTCGTGATCGCGCTCATGGCCGACAGTGACGACGATGCCGGATTGATCATATTCCCAGCCGTGGGTGGCGATGCCGGCGCGCTCGCGCAGTTTCGACTTCGCACCGTCGGCCGCAACCAGGAGGCTCGCTGCAATCACGCTGCCATCACCGAGCGTCACGTCGATACCTTCGGCCCGCGCGTCGTAAGACGACACTGTGGTCGCGCGGAGATCGATGCCCTCGGCCTCGGCGCGCACCACCAGCGCATCAATCAGGCGGCGGTTCTCGACCATATGCGCGAAGGGCTCGCCCGGCGCGACGTCGCCGGCAAAGTTGAGGAACGCCGGACGGGTGGCGTCTTCCAGCTTGGAATCGGTGACGATCATGTCGAGGATCGGCTGCGCCTCGCCCCTGACGTCGTCCCAGGCGCCGATCGCCTCGAACAGGCGGCGGCAGGCGGCCACGATCGCGGTCGCGCGCGGGTCCCGGCTCGGACGTGTGGAGAGCGCGGGGTCGGCGACGATGACGGGGATCTCGGGGCCGAGCCCCTGGCGCAGCGCCAGGGCCAGCGCCAGGCCCGCAAACGCGCCGCCACCGATGACAATGCTACCCTGTACCGACATACCCAATTCCCGGCTAAATCCTGGCCTTGCTAGCAGACTTGAGGTGGGCGAAACAGTGCGGTGAAACAAGGGCGGACAGCCCCCATTGTGTCAATCCGGAGCAGCGAACCCCGGGGCGGCAAGGCGAAAGCTGAAATCCATGTCCAAGAGCCTGATCGACCTCATCTCGATCCTCGACCTCGAACAGCTCGAGGTGAATCTGTTCCGCGGCAACAGTCCGAAGACCAGCTGGCAGCGGGTGTTCGGCGGCCAGGTGATCGGACAGGCGATGGTTGCAGCGTGCCGCACCGTCGAGGGCAGGCTGCCGCATTCGCTGCATTGCTATTTCATCCTGCCGGGCGATCCGCAGATCCCGATCATCTATCAGGTCGAGCGCCTGCGCGACGGCAAGAGCTACTCGACGCGACGCGTCACCGCGATCCAGCATGGCAACGCGATCTTCTCGATCATGGTGTCGTTCCACGCGGAGGAAGAGAGCGCGTTCGATCATCAGGACAAGATGCCCGACGTGCCGCCGCCGGAAAAGCTGACGGCGGAGGAAGTCGCGAAGCAGCCGATGTTCAAGGAGATGCCGGAGTTCATCCGCCGCTATTATGAATCCGACCGTCCGATCGAGCTGCGCCCGGTCGAGCTCGGCCGTTATTTCGGTGAGAGGATCGAGGACGGCCGCATCCATGTCTGGATCAAGACCGCGGCAACGCTGCCGGACGATCCGGCGCTGCACATGTGCGCGCTGGCCTATGCGTCGGACTTCTCGCTGCTCGATGCGATTATGGCGCGCTACGGCCGCACCCTGTTCGACAAGCGCATGATGCCCGCGAGCCTCGACCACGCGATGTGGTTTCACCGCCCGTTCCGCGCCGACGAATGGCTGCTCTACGCACAGGATTCGCCGAGCGCGCGAAGCGGCCGCGGCTTGACCCGCGGCTCGATCTTCAAGCCTGACGGCACGCTGGTGGCCTCCGTCGCGCAGGAAGGCTCGGTGCGCGAACGGAGAGCCTAAGAGGCACAAGCACGATCGATCGCGCTTGTGCCTTTCGAGGTCAGGCCCGGAGCGATCCCCGCGGAGCCAGAACCGTCTCCGACGCGAACCAGTTCATGATCCAGCGATAGACCCACGGGATCGGGATGATGAAGCCGCACAGGAATGCGGCCACGATGCCCCGCCAGAGAATCCCGAGACCGCTGCCGTTGAACACGATCTCGCGCCGCGTGCCTTCGATGCTGCGGCAGAACCAGCGCATCTGAGCCGCGGCGACCCAGGCCCAGCCGATGATGGTGATGATGGAAATCGCGAACAGCAGGCTCCAGCCGACATAGGCCCAAACCGTGCCGGTGAAGCTCAGGCCGAGCGGCTGCCCATTGGAGGCGAGATTCGCGACCATCCATTTGATCAGGAGCCAGTACAGAACGAGCTGGGCGATGAACAGCAAATTGCTCAGCAAGGGAACGCCGATGTAGCCGATCACGACCGCCAGAACGATGAAGCCGAAATACCAGGGCACCAGCGCCATCGCATTGCCGGTGAAGCTGAGATTGGGCCGCCCGGGGACCTTCACGCAGGACACGATCCATTTCGTGTACCAGACGAACACCCACGGCACCGGGATGATGAAGCACATGCCGATCAGCATCACGATGCTGCGCCAGGTGAACTCGAGGATGCCGAAATCGACCGCCAGCGATCCTCCGGCGCCACCGCCGCCGTAGCCCCCGGAGCCCATCATCGGCGGGCCGCCAGCCGGCATCATCGGGGGCGCACCGCCCCCGCCGATCAGGCCGGGGATTTCGGCCGCCTTCTGCCAGCCGGCCATGCCCTCCGACCACACCAGCGTATCCGGACGCACGACTCCCTGGGCGACGAGGTCACGGAATTGCCCTTCCGGATAGGGCCCCTGCTGCTTGCCCTCGGATGCGTAGAACCAACTCGCCATGAAGCGTCCCCCTCGAACATAGTTTTGTACCGGCCGCGACGCTTGGGTTCATCGCATCCATGCCAAAAACGCATTGTGGAGGATGAACGGCTGCCCTGTACAGAGGCGGCCGTTCACATGGCCCAACGATTTTCCGCTTCAATCTGCAAGTTTTTTATGCCATTTGCCCGGAAAGATGCCAGATTGACGCTGCGCCGGGGACATACGGCGCGGCGCATCCCGGGGAATAGGCCTGACCATGAAACTCGTCGTCGCGATCATCAAACCCTTCAAGCTCGATGAGGTCCGTCAGGCCCTGACGGCGATCGGCGTCCACGGCATGACCGTGACCGAAGTGAAGGGCTATGGCCGCCAAAAGGGCCACACCGAGATCTATCGCGGCGCCGAATATGTCGTGAATTTCCTGCCGAAGCTGCGGATCGAGATCGCGGTTGCCTCCGATATCGCCGAGAAGGCCGTCGCGGTCATCACCGCGACCGCGCGCACCGGCCAGATCGGCGACGGCAAGATCTTCGTCACGCCGATCGATCACGCGACCCGCATTCGCACCGGCGAGACCGACAGCGACGCGCTCTAGATTTTTGCTTTGACGCGTTTTCTTTTCGCGAACCGGTAACCGCTTCGCTCGACAACGCTCTTCTTCGATCGCACCGGGCAACGGCGCCACGCGTGCGACACAATCAATAGCTGGGGGAAACGACATGGCGGGATTGTTGCGCCGCGCGGCTGCTATCGCCGCGCCGATCGGGCTTGGGTCGATCATGGCTTCGCCGGCGCGTGCCGCGGGCTCCGAGATCAACACTGCCGACACCGCCTGGATGATCGTCGCCACCGCGCTGGTGCTGATGATGACGATCCCGGGGCTCGCGCTGTTCTATTCCGGCATGGTGCGCAAGAAGAACGTCCTCGCCACCATGGCGCAGAGCCTCGCCGCAGTGACGATCATCTCCATTCTCTGGGTCGCGTTCGGCTATTCGTTGTGCTTCGTCGGCGACGGCCCGTGGATCGGCACGCTCGACCGCTGGTTTCTCTCCGGTATGACCATGGACAGCGTCAACCCGGCGGCGAAGACGATCCCGGAAGCGCTGTTCATGCTGTACCAGATGACGTTTGCGATCATCACGGTGGCGCTGGTCGCGGGCGCGATGGCCGACCGGATGCGGTTCTCCGCTTATCTCCTCTTTTCCGTGGCCTGGTTCATCTTCGTCTACATTCCACTCGCGCATTGGGTGTGGGGCGGCGGCTTCCTCGCCGGAATGGGCGTGCTGGATTTCGCCGGCGGCCTCGTGGTGCATCTGTCGGCCGGCACCGCCGGCCTCGTCGCGGCGAAGGTGATGGGACGCCGTCACGGCTACGGCACCGAAAATCTCTCGCCGTTCGATCTGTCGCTTGCGGTGATGGGCACCGGCCTGTTGTGGGTCGGCTGGTTCGGCTTCAACGGCGGCTCGGCGGGCGCAGCCAATTCGCGCGCGGTGCTGGCGATCATCGCGACCCATCTCGCAGCCTGCTCCGGCGCGCTGACCTGGGGCGCGATCGAATGGTCGACGCGGCGCAAGCCGTCCGTGCTCGGCATGATCTCCGGCGCAGTGGCCGGGCTCGGCACCATCACGCCGGCCTCGGGATTCGTGGCGCCCTGGCACGGCATCGTCATCGGCGTGATCGCAGGCCTCGTCTGCTACTGGGCCTGCACCTGGCTGAAGCACCGCTTCGACTATGACGATTCGCTCGACGTGTTCGGCGTCCACGGCATCGGCGGGATGACCGGGACCCTGCTGGCCGGCGTGTTCGCAACGAGCGCGATCGGCGGCACCGCCGGCCTGCTCGAAGGCCATCCGCAGCAGCTTCTTATCCAGCTCTACGGGGTCGCCGTCACCTTCGTCTGGTCGGCAGGCATGAGCTTCGTCCTGCTCAAGCTGGTCGGTCTGTTCGTGCCGTTGCGGGTCTCCCGCGAGCACGAACTCGAGGGGCTGGATATTTCGCAGCACGGCGAGGCGCTGCAGTAATTGGGCTTGCGCAACACATAAGCGTATGCTTATGTGTCGCCATGATCGAAGCCGACATCTTCAAAGCGCTGGCCGACCCGACCCGCCGCAAGGTCTTTGAGAAGCTTGCCGGCGGAAGCCTGAATGCCAGCGCCTTGCGCGACGGATTGGAGATCAGCCAACCGGCGATGTCGCAGCATCTCGCGGTGCTGCGCGGCGCGGGCCTGGTGCGCGAACAGCGGCAGGGCCGCTTTGTGAGTTACGAAGTCGATCCCGAAGGAATCTCCGCGATCGGGGCCTGGCTTGCGCGCTACCGCGCCTATTGGCCGAAACGCATGGATGCCCTCGCCGATCTCTTGAAGGAGATGGATCAATGAGCGACGCCGTGAAGCCTGATCCCTCCGACGCAGACTTGGCGCTCAAAACAGACTTGGTGCTCGAATATGAATTCGATGCGCCGCCGGCCAAGGTCTGGCGCGCGGTGACCATTCCGGCTTTGCGCGAGCGCTGGTTGCCGGATTGCGATCTTGCGGGCGCCGAGCCGGAATCAGCGATCCCGGGCCAGGAGGTGCGCTACCGGCTTCGCGATTCCGAACCGCCGTTTCGCGAAACCCATGTCATCTTCCGGATCGAGCCGAACGAGGACGGCGGCACCCGCTTTCGCATCATCCAGCAAGCCTGCGAGATCCGTATGAAGCTGCCGCAGCCGGCCAACAGCAATGGCTGCCTGATGCGCGCGGCCGCCTGACACCAACACCACTTCATCACCCGCAGAAAATGGAGGTCGCCGATGCGCGACATGCTTCAGCTCGTCCCTATGGTCGTCGAACAATCCGCCCGCGGCGAGCGATCCTTCGACATCTATTCGCGCCTGTTGCGCGAGCGCATCATCTTCCTCAATGGCGAGGTCAATGATGCGATGTCCGGACTGGTCTGCGCGCAGCTCCTGTTTCTGGAGGCGGAGAATCCGAACAAGCCGATCAATCTCTACATCAATTCCTATGGCGGCGTGGTCACCAGCGGCCTTGCGATGTACGACACCATGCAATTCATCAAGGCGCCGGTGCATACGCTGTGCATGGGCACCGCGCGCTCGATGGGCTCGTTTCTGCTGATGGCCGGCGAGCCCGGTCACCGCGCCGCCCTGCCCAATGCGAGCCTTCACGTGCATCAGCCGCTCGGCGGCTTTCAGGGCCAGGCGTCCGACATCCTGATCCACGCCACCGAAATGCAGGAAACCAAGCGGCGCATCATCCGGCTCTATGCCCAGCATTGCGGGCGCCCCGAACCGGACGTGGAACGGACCTTGGACCGCGACCATTTCATGACCGCGCAGCAGGCGGTCGACTGGGGGCTGATCGACCGGGTCTTCGCGGAACGCAGCGCCGCCTGACGGTCTCTGCCGGGGACCCGTCCGGCAAGTCTCGCCCGCTCAAGCAGGTTGGCCGGTTGCGCGCATTCCGTGAGCACAAGTGCGAGGGGCCCGATATTTCGCGGCACGACAAGCCCTGCAATAGGCGTGCGCCTTACGGAAATACCTTTCTGCTGCCCTACGTGTGAGCACCAATGTGTCGACAGCCTGTCGTGCCTTTATTTTAATCAGGCATGGTCAGGTATTGAGCGCGGCGTAATGGCGCACTGCACCGCACTACGCGTCAAACGCGAAAACACCCGTTTTCATAGTCCGTTAGGCAACACGCCCGATCTGGCACGGCATTTGATTCTAAGGGTCCTGGCTGTGCCCGCGTAGTGAACTTTCTCCCTCGTGGCGAACCAGTCGAGAAGCGCCCGGCCACGTCCGGACCGGGCCCAAGCGGGGATAGGACCCATGAAAATTGTTATGGCGATTATTAAGCCATTCAAGCTGGAAGAAGTCCGTGACGCCCTGACCGCCATCGGCGTTCACGGTCTCACGGTGACGGAAGTCAAGGGATATGGCCGCCAGAAGGGCCATACGGAAATCTATCGCGGCGCCGAATATGCCGTGAGCTTCCTGCCCAAGATCAAGATCGAGGTCGCTGTCGCCTCCGACCAGGTCGACAAGACCATCGACGCCATCACGACCGCCGCGAAAACCGGACAGATCGGCGACGGCAAGATCTTCGTCATCAATCTCGACCATGCGGTTCGCATCCGCACCGGCGAGGCCGATGCTGCGGCCCTTTGATTTCGCGCTCAATCAAAATTCAATCAGGAGTAAATGAAATGACGTTTAAGCGTCCCTATGGCGCGGGATTGGCGGCTCTCGCAGTCGGCCTGTTCGCTGCGACCGCAGCCTACGCCGAGCCAACGGTCAACAAGGGAGACAACGCCTGGATGCTGACATCGACAGTGCTCGTGCTGTTGATGACGATCCCCGGCCTCGCGCTGTTCTACGGCGGCCTCGTCCGTTCCAAGAACATGCTCTCCGTCCTGATGCAGGTGTTCTACACCGTCTGCGTCGTCACCGTGATCTGGGCCGTGTACGGCTACAGCCTCACCTTCACCGGCGGTTCCGACTTCATCGGCGGCTTCTCCAAGGCCTTCATGATGGGCGTCACCACCGACTCGAAGGCCGCGACCTTCTCGGTCGACGCCAACATCTCGGAGCTCATCTATATGTGCTTCCAGATGACCTTCGCGGCGATCACGCCCGCCCTCATCGTCGGCGCCTTCGCCGAACGCATGAAGTTCGCGGCGCTCGCGCTCTTCGTCCCGCTCTGGGTCACGCTGATCTACTTCCCGATCGCGCACATGGTCTGGTACTGGCCCGGCCCGGACATGATCCAGGACGCAGCCAAGGCTCTGGCTGCTGCGGCTGATGGCGCGGCGAAGACCGCGGCGCAGGCCAAGCTCGACGAGATCAACGCCGACGCAGGCTGGATCTTCAAGAAGGGCGCGATCGACTTCGCGGGCGGCACCGTGGTGCACATCAACGCCGGCATCGCAGGCCTCGTCGGCGCCCTGCTGATCGGCAAGCGCGTCGGCTACGGCAAGGAGCTGATGGCTCCGCACTCGCTGACGATGTCGATGATCGGCGCCTCGCTGCTCTGGGTCGGCTGGTTCGGCTTCAACGCCGGCTCCAACCTCGAAGCCAACGGCGGCGCAGCCCTCGCCATGACCAACTCCTTCGTCGCCACCGCAGCCGCCGCGCTGTCGTGGATGTTCGCGGAGTGGATCATCAAGGGTCACCCGTCGGTGCTCGGCGTCATCTCCGGCGCTGTCGCGGGCCTCGTGGCCGTCACGCCTGCCGCCGGCTTCTCCGGCGTGATGGGTGCGATCGTCCTCGGCCTCGTGGTCGGCGTGGTCTGCCTGTTCTTCTGCACGGTCGTGAAGAACGCGCTCGGCTACGATGACAGCCTCGATGTGTTCGGCGTGCACTGCGTCGGCGGCATTGTCGGCGCCCTCGGCACCGGCATCCTCGTCAATCCGGCGCTGGGTGGTGCGGGCATCATCGACTATACCGCGATCCCGCCGAAGGTAGCCGATTACGACTTTGCGGCGCAGATGGTCTCCCAGGTCTGGGGCGTCGGCACCACGCTGGTGTGGTCGGGTATCGGTTCGGCGATCCTCTACAAGGTCGTCGATGTGATCGTTGGCCTCCGCGCCAATGTCGAGAGCGAGCGTGAAGGCCTCGACATCACCGAGCACACCGAGCGCGCCTACAACATGTAAGTCTCCTCCCGGGCGCGGCCTCCCCGGAGGTCGCGCTCACAACTACGGTTTGGGGCACATACCCGGCAATGTCCCGACCGTTGAGGGGCTCCAGCGCAAGTTGGAGCCCCTTTCTTTTTGGTCCCGTGCCGCTGGGCCGTCATAAGTTAAATTGCGTTGCTGCGAGCTTGCTGAATATCATGCTCCCCGTTTGGAGCAGGATTTCATGCGTCTGCCCTATTGCCTGGTCTGGTGTTTCCTGTTGCTCGCTTTGTCGAGCCTCGAGGCCCGCGCGGACAAGCGCGTCGCGCTGGTGATCGGCAACGGCGCCTACCGAAACGTTCCCACGCTCGCCAATCCGACCAACGATGCGGCCGATGTCGGCGCGGCCCTCAAGCGATCGGGGTTCGATCCTGTGGTCGCGACCGACCTCGACCAGTCCGCCATGCAGGACACCATTCTTCGCTTCGCGCGCGAGGCCCGCGGCGCCGATGTCGCATTGTTCTATTACAGCGGGCACGCGCTCCAGTTCGCCGGCGTCAACTATCTGGTGCCTGTCGATGCCGTCGTCCGCGACGAGGTCGATCTGCGCCGTCTCGTGCGCGCCGACGAGATCCTGGCGGATCTGCAGCAGGCCAAGAACCTGCGCATCCTCGTGCTCGACGCCTGCCGCGACAATCCATTTGCCGACGAGTTGCGGCGAAACGTCGGACAGGGACGCGGCGTCACCGTCTCACGCGGCCTCGCCAAGATGGAAAGTCCCGAGGGCACTATCATTTCCTATGCGACACAGGCCGGCCGGACCGCCGACGACGGCAGCGGCCGCAACAGCCCCTATACCAGCGCGTTCCTGGAGCACATCGGCGACAAGGGCAACGTCAACACGGTATTTCAAACGATCAGCGCCGGCGTCTACCAGCGCTCCAAAGGCTCACAAGTGCCGGAGCTGTCGCTGTCGTTCTTCGGCGAGTTCTACCTGAACGGCAAGCCCGAAACGGCGGCGTTGTCGCCTGCGACGCCTCAGGTCGATCCCTGCGCGGAGGCCGGAGACCATTGGCGTAGCGCGGAAGCGCTGGGAACGCTCGCGGCATTCAAGGATCACCTCGCACGCTTCCCGGCCTGCGCGTTCGCAGATCTGGCGAAATCGCGCGTCGAGACCTTGGCGAAACCATCAGACACCGCCAAGCGCGTAACCGCATTCGATGGAACCTGGATCGCGAAGGAGACTTGCGAGAACAAGCCCCCATTTCCCGAGGCCTATTTCCAGTATGCCCTGCGCGTCAAGGATGGCGTGCTGCACACTCTCTCCGGGGAAGAGGGCAAGCCCGGTGCCACAATCTATGACGGGAAGATTGAAGCGGATGGCAGCGCGACTGTCACCGTCAACGGGCTGATTGGCGAGAAGGATCCGCTGCGCCGCACAGCCGGCGCGCCCTATCAGTACAAGCTCGCACTCGAGCTGAAAGGAACCACCGGCGCCGGCGTCCGCACCGATACCAGCCGACCGTGTCGGATGGAACTCTCCAAGCTGACGACACAGAGCCCCGCTGCAAGTCCGGGCCAACCTGATTCGAAGCGGGCGCCCAAGCGCGAGGACAAGACGGCCGTGCTGCCGCCAGATCAGGCCGGAGCAGGGCAACCGCGGCAGACCGGAAGCGGCATGAGCTGTTCGTTCATGCGAAGCAGGTGCGCCACGGCATGCGTCGGTATGGGTGGCCGCGCGGATTGCGCTTCAACCGCTTGTCCACGGCTGGAAGCCGAGTGCATGAGCAGCGGGTGCTGGCGCGGCCGGGGATTCAACGGCTGCGGACTTGCCAAGAGATAGATGCACGAACCGGCTGCAGGAGGTCTGTCTTGGTCCGTCCAGGCGAAAGAAAAAGATTGCCATTCCACACCGCCCGCGCAGAAATATCGACCACAAGAAACAACAATCGGGAGGTCGTCATGCGTTTGGAAGGCGGATGCTATTGCGGCGAAGTGCGCTATGTCGCCGAGGGCGACCCGATGATGCAGGCGCAGTGTCATTGCCGCGAGTGCCAGTACATCTCGGGCGGCGCGCCCAACACCTTCATCGCGATGCCGGCGGCTGGCTTCAGCTACATCACCGGGCAACCCAAGCAATTCGCGCGCAAGGACCTCGAACGCGCCGTCACGCGCGAATTCTGCGCTCAATGCGGGACCCATCTGGTGACCAAGGTTCCCGGCCTGCCGGCGGCGATCCTGAAGGTCGGCACGCTGGACGAACCTGCGCAGTTCCATCCGCAGATGGCGATCTACACCTGCGACAAGCAGGACTTCCACGCGATCCCCGCGGGCATGGCGACATTCGAGAAGCTGCCGGGGCATTAGGGCGCCTATCCGCCAAAGCTGTCATAAGCCGTCATGCCCGGGCTTGTCCCGGCATCCACGTTCTTGGACGCCGTCGGAAAGGCCGTGGGTGGCCGGGACAGGCCCGGCCATGACATCGCCAAGACGTCCACCCTCTCGCAATGGCATGACCAGCTCCGAGAGCCGCCCGTGGCCTCATTATTCCTGCTCTGGACCGAGGCGGCGACCGATGGTTAATCGCGTCTTAACCTCGCCCTATCTATGGTGAACTGAACCGCTTCCCGCCGGCGCCGTGCTGCGACCGGCTGTTCCAAGAGTGCTGGCGTCCAGAATGGCTATGACCGCTTCATCCCGTGCGCCGCAGGACAGTGGAAGCTCCGATAGCGAACGCTCTCCCTTCGTCCGGCTGAACGAGCTGCTGGCACCGCATCAGCCCGGCAAGCCTTTGATTTCGCTTGCCGTCGGCGAGCCGCAGCATCCGGTGCCTGATTTCGTCGGCCCGGTACTGGCCAAGCACATCGCCGATTTCGGCCGTTACCCCGCGAACAAGGGCACCGACCCGTTCCGCATGGCCGCGGGCGCCTGGCTGTCGTCGCGTTTCAAGCTGCCGCGACCGCTCAATCCCGAGAGCGAGATTCTCGTCCTCAATGGCAGCCGCGAGGGGCTGTTCCTCGCCGCCATCGCGGCTGCGCGCTATGTCGGCCCGCGTCCCGGCAAGCCCGCGATCCTGATGCCGAACCCGTTCTATCCGGTCTATGGCGCCGGCGCCCGCGCCGCTGCTTGCGAGCCGGTCTACCTGCCGACCACCGCCGAGAACGGCTTCCTGCCCGATCTCGACGCCATCGACGAGGCGACGCTGGCGCGCACGGTGGCGTTCTATCTGGCCTCGCCCGCCAACCCGCAGGGATCGGTGGCCTCGCGCGATTATTTCATTCGCCTGAAGCAGCTCGCCGACCGCTACGGCTTCGTGATCCTCAGCGACGAGTGCTATTCGGAGATCTACACCCGCGAAGCGCCCGGCAGCGCGCTCGAATGCGCTGGCCCTGATTTCACCCGCGTGGTCGCGTTCCAGTCGCTGTCCAAGCGCTCGAACCTGCCGGGCCTGCGCGTCGGCTTCGCCGCCGGCGACAAAAAACTCATCGGCATGTTCCTCGAATTGCGCAACATCGCGGCGCCGCAGGTGCCGGTCCCGTTGCAGCATGTCGCGACCGTTGCTTACGGCGACGAGGCGCATGTCGAGGAGAACCGCAGGCTCTACCGCATCAAGTTCGATCTCGCCGACCAGATCATCGGCAATCGTTACGGCTATCGCCGGCCCGATGCCGGCTTCTGCGTCTGGCTCAACACGTCCGAAATCGGCGACGATGTGTCTGTGTGCCTGAAACTCTTCAAGGAAGCAGGCGTGCGCGTGGTGCCCGGCAGCTATCTGGCGCGGCTCCAGCCCGACGGCTTCAATCCCGGCGCAGGCTACATTCGCCTTGCGCTGGTGCAGGATGGCGAGACCACGGCGCAGGCGCTGCACCGCCTGGTCGAGACTCTGGGTTAGGCGGGGCCCATGAGCATGTCGACAATCGAACGTGTCGTTCCCTTGGTCAGCCATCTGCCGCCCTCGATCCGCGAGGGGCTGGCGCGGCGCGTGCGCGAGCTCAGCGGTCTCGGCCTGATCGCATTGTCGGGCGTCGCCTCGGCGGCGCTGATGACCTGGTCAGTGCAGGATCCCAGCCTCAGCCACGCAACGTCGCGGCCGATCCGCAATATTCTCGGCTATGCCGGCGCGATCGGCGCCGACCTTGCGATGCAGATCCTCGGGCTCGGCGCGATCATGCTGGTCCTGACCGTCGCGGTCTGGGGCTGGCGCATGCTGACCCATCGCCCGTTCGACCGCGAGGCGCTGCGGCTCGGCTGCTGGATTCTCTGCACGGTGATCGCGGCGGGCTTCGTCAGCTGCTGGCCACATGGCGGCGCCTGGCCGCTGCCGACAGGCCTCGGCGGCGTGGTCGGCGATGCCCTGGTTCGCGCGCCCGCGGTGATCTTCGGACCGCCGGGCATGATCTATCGCATCGTGCTCGGCACGATCCTGTTCGCCGCGATGGCGGCGACCTTCCTGATCGCCTGCGGCCTAGGCGCACGCGAGCATGACGACGAACTCGCTGAGATCGAGGACGATGACAAGCCGCTCGACCTGGACGAGGAGAGCGATCGCGGTTCGGTATCGCTGGGCTGGCTGTTCCACGCCTTGATGAGCACGAAGGCACGGCTGATCTGGTTGCTTGGCGCGGCCTACCGCTCGCTGGTCTCGAGCGGACCGAAGACCAAGGCCGTTGCCTTCAGCCGTCAGGAGCCGAAGCTCGGTGGCGGCCGCGCCGCGCCGCCGATCTCGCCGCAGTCCGAAGACGAGCACGACGAGGACGAGCACGAAGAAGACCACGAGGAGGAAGAGGAGGAGGAGCCCGCCGCGCGCGCGCCGCGCAAGAAGGCTGCTCCAAAGGCTGCTTCCAAGAAATCTTCCGACAAGTTCGAGCTTCCGTCCGTGTCGGTGCTGGCCGCGCCCAAGGCCGGCGATCGCCAGCCGCTCAGCAAGGCCGAGCTGGAAACCAATTCGCGCGCGCTCGAAGGCGTGCTGCAGGATTTCGGCGTTCGCGGCGAGATCGTGAAGGCCCATCCGGGTCCCGTGGTCACGCTGTACGAGCTGGAGCCGGCGCCGGGGATCAAATCGTCGCGCGTGATCGGACTTTCCGACGACATCGCCCGTTCGATGAGCGCGCTGTCGGCGCGCGTCGCCGTCGTGCCGGGCCGCAACGCCATCGGCATCGAGCTGCCGAACGCGCATCGCGAAAAGGTCTATCTGCGCGAGCTGCTGGTCGCCAAGGAGACTGTCGATTCGGTTGCGAAACTGCCGCTCTGCCTCGGCAAGACCATCGGCGGTGATCCCGTCATCATCGACCTCGCACGCACGCCGCACATGCTGATCGCCGGTACCACCGGCTCCGGCAAGTCGGTCGCCATCAACACCATGATCCTCAGCCTGGTCTATCGGCTGCGCCCGGACCAGTGCCGCCTGATCATGGTCGATCCGAAGATGCTCGAACTCTCCGTCTATGACGGCATTCCCCATCTGCTCACGCCCGTCGTGACCGACCCAAAGAAGGCGGTGGTCGCGCTGAAATGGGCCGTGCGCGAGATGGAAGAGCGCTACAAGAACATGGCCAAGCTCGGTGTGCGCAACATCGACGGTTACAACACGCGCTTGCTCGAATTGAAGGCCAAGGGCGAAGAGCCGACGCGCACGGTGCACACCGGCTTCGACAAGGAAACCGGCAAGGCGATCTACGAGGAAGAGAAGCTCTCGCTCGACCCGCTGCCCTACATCGTCATCATCGTCGACGAAATGGCCGACCTGATGATGGTCGCCGGCAAGGACATCGAAGGCGCGGTGCAGCGCCTCGCGCAGATGGCGCGCGCCGCCGGCCTGCACGTGATCCTCGCAACGCAGCGTCCATCGGTCGACGTCATCACCGGTACCATCAAGGCGAACTTCCCAACCCGCATCGCCTTCCAGGTGACGTCCAAGATCGACAGCCGCACGATTCTCGGCGAGATGGGTGCCGAGCAGCTGCTCGGCCAGGGCGACATGCTCTACATGGCCGGGGGCGGTCGCATCAGCCGCGTGCACGGACCTTTCGCGTCGGACGAGGAAGTCGAGAAGGTGGTGCGCCACCTCAAGACGCAGGGACAGCCGGAATATCTCGAAGCCGTCACGGCCGAAGAACCCAGCGAAGACGAGGACGGCGCGGTGTTCGACGCGTCCGCCATGGGCGCGGATGGCGGCGGCGATTTGTTCTCGCAGGCTGTTGCGATCGTCAAACGCGACCGTAAGGCCTCTACCAGCTATATCCAGCGCCGCCTGCAGATCGGCTATAACCGCGCCGCATCGCTGATGGAGCGCATGGAACTGGAGGGCATCGTCGGACCCGCCAACCACGCCGGCAAGCGCGAGATCCTGGTCGAGGAAGAAGACAGCCATATGTGAGGCGAGCCGCCTCAAACCATCATTCACGCAAAAACGTTATCTGCTTTTGGCCGAAATCACGCTAAAAGGGCGCCCAGCCACACAGGACGACGCGTTGATCAGACATCCGGACATTCGATTCGCTGCCATTGTCGCCGCGCGGAGCGCGCGCATGGCCGGCGTAATTCTCGTCACCGCCGCGATGGTGATCACGGCGTCGTTCGCGCAGACCGTTCCCGTGCCGAAGCCTGCACCGAAGGGCCGCGACGGCGGTCCGGCCGTTGGAGGGCCCGCGGTCACCGGCGCGACCCAGACGCCGCCGAATCCGGTGATCCCGGATCCGCGCCGCAACGTGCCGAGCAGCATCTTCCAGACCTTCGATGCCAACCAGAAAGCCCAGGCCGCCAAGGTCAGCGCCTATTTGTCGTCATTGTCGACGCTGGTCGGGAATTTCGTCCAGGTCGGCCCCGACGGCAGCAAAACGCAAGGCGACTTCTACATCCAGAAGCCGGGCAAGGTGCGCTTCGAGTATGACGCGCCGAGCCCGATCGACATCGTCGCCGACGGCTCGTCGCTGGTGGTGCGCGACCGCAAGCTCGCGACGCAGGACGTCTATCCGCTGTCGCAGACACCGCTGCGTTTCCTGCTGTCCGACCGCATCGACCTGATGAAGGACACCAACGTCGTCAACGTCTCGGCCGACGACGTCTTCGTCAGCGTCACCATCGAGGAGAAGCAGGCGCTGGTCGGCACCAGCCGCCTCCTGCTGATGTTCGGCGCCAAGGACGGCCAGTTGAAGCAGTGGACCGTCACCGACCCGCAAGGCTACGACACCACGATCGCGGTCTACAATCTGGACACGAGCAAGAAGCTCGATCCCGGCATGTTCAAGATCGATTTTACCAATTACGGCCCGTCGCCGGGATAGGTGCCGTAGGGTGGGCAAAGGCGCACTTGCGCCGTGCCCCCACCATCTCTCATCCTCACGCCAGCTATGGTGGGCACGCACGCTTCCGCCTTCGCTCTTCGAGCTACGGCGGACAAGTCGCTTTGCCCATCCTACGAGACCTGTGGACACGCATTTGCGTACGCCCAATCCATGCTAAGACGCATCCCTCATGCATTTTTCCCTGACAACCTGGAACATCAATTCGGTGCGGCTGCGCATCGATCTGGTCGCAAAATTTCTCAAGAGCGCGCGGCCGGACGTGCTGTGTCTCCAGGAGACCAAGTGCATCGACGACGCCTTTCCCCTGAAGCGCTTCAAGCGGCTCGGTTACGAGCATGTCGCGCTGAACGGCCAGAAGGGTTATCACGGCGTCGCCATCGTCTCGAAGATTCCGTTCGAATCGAAGGACATCCGCACCTTCTGCGACAAGGTGGATTCACGCCACATCTCGGTATCGTTCGGTGAGAAGGCTGGGATCGCGAAGCCGCTGGTGGTGCATAATTTCTACGTGCCGGCCGGCGGCGACATTCCCGATCCCGCGTTGAACGAGAAATTCGACCACAAGCTCCGCTTCCTCGACGAGATGAAGGCGTGCGAGCCGCTGCATCCGCGCGGCGAGGATCGCCACATCCTGGTCGGCGATCTCAACGTCGCCCCGCATGAGAACGACGTCTGGTCGCACAAGCAGCTTCTGAAAGTGGTGTCGCACACGCCCATCGAAACCGAGAAGCTGCAAGCCGCGCTCGCCGCCGGTGAGTGGGTCGACGTCGCGCGCGAGCGCATTCCGATGTCGGAAAAGGTCTACACGTGGTGGAGCTACCGCTCCGCCGATTGGACTGTCGGCGACCGCGGCCGCAGGCTCGACCACATCTGGGTCTCGCGCGCGATGAAAGATGCGGTGAGTGATTTCAAGATTTTGCGCGATGCGCGGAGCTGGGAGCGTCCGTCGGATCATGTGCCGGTGACGGTGACGCTCGAGGTTTAATGTCGCTCTGGCGAAAGCCAGGCCCATTACCACCAATCTTCGTTGTTGCGCGAGGACATCGGCAATCGCACCAAGCCAGAAACATTTGGGATGACGGGTCCTGGCCTTCGCCAGGACGACATCACGACGTCAGCTTCGCACCCGCCATCAATATATCGCTGGCGATCTGGCTGGAGCGCACCGCGAATTCGTCGCGCAGGCGGACGGCGGCGGCGGGGTCGCTTTCGAGCACACGCTGAAACAGGCTGCGCGCGACGCGGATGACGGAGGCGTGCTCGATCGCGATCGCGCTCGACGGCCGCTTCATCGGCACGATCAGCGCGAGCTCGCCGATCAACGCACCGGGACTTGCGATCATCTCCGCACCGGCGCCGTCGTCGACCCGGAAGGCGCCGCGCTGGACCACGAAGCCGGCATCGGCATCGTCGCCGAGATTGAACAAGACGTCGCCGCGGACGAAGTCACGCTGCTCGGAGCCGATCGCCAGCATGCGCAACGAAGCGTCTCCCAACAGGCGCAGTGTCGGGACACGCTCCAGAAGCGCTACATCATCGTCGATTGACATTCAGGTCCGGGGCTCAAGGGCACGCAATCTAAAACGATTCGCACGCCCCTGAAGCGTATCACGGCACCAGCTTGTAGCCACCGGCTTCCGTGACCAGGATTTCCGGGTTCGCGGCGTCCTTCTCGATCTTCTGGCGAAGCCGGTAAATGTGGGTTTCCAGCGTGTGGGTGGTGACGCCGGAATTGTAGCCCCAGACCTCCTGGAGCAGGGTCTCGCGCGAGACCGGCATCTGGCCGGCCCGGTAGAGGAAGCGGAGGATGGCGGTTTCCTTCTCCGTCAGCCGGACCTTGCGCGCATTGGCGGCGGTCAGCATCTTGGAGCCGGGCCGGAAAGAGTAGGGGCCGACCGAGAACACTGCGTCCTCGCTGGCTTCGTGCTGCCGGAGCTGGGCGCGGATGCGCGCCAGCAGTACGGCGAAGCGGAAGGGTTTTGCGACATAGTCGTTGGCGCCGGATTCCAGCCCCAAAATCGTGTCGGAGTCGGTGTCATGCCCGGTGAGCATGATGATCGGAGCCTTGAACCCGCCCTTGCGTAAGGAACGGACCACTTCGCGGCCATCGGTGTCGGGCAGGCCAACATCCATCAGGACGAGATCGGGGGCATTGGCCTTCGCGGCGCTCGCGCCCTTGGCGCCGGTATCGACCGCGGAGGCTTCAAATTCTTCGTGCAGCGACAATTGCTCCACCAACGTATCGCGCAGATCGGTATCGTCATCCACGATCAGGATCTTGCGGGCATTGGCCATAGGGGGTCATCCTTTTGGGGTCCGGCGCGGCGCGCATCCATGCTGCACCCAGCCGAGAGGGAAGTTTAGGGGTCGCCGTTATTATTGTTGTTCGTCTTGAAGTAGTGGGCTGTTACCGATTCACAAGCCAGAACCACTCTAACCTAGAATAGCAGGCCGTTTTGATGAATGTCCTGTAATGAATTCGACATCGCACGTTCACATGAAAAATAAAGCTGCTTCAGCTAGTTACACCATGAACCGGAGCGCCGGGCCGCTCTCGGTGATCCGCGTTAAGCCTGCCGCCGGGAAGCCGCGCCGGGGCTGGCTGACCGCCGGAGCGCTGACGATTCCGGTGGCGCTCGGACGCGGCGGCATTCTGGCGAACAAGCGCGAGGGCGATGGCGGCACCCCGCGGGGCAGCTTCCGTCCGAGGCGATTGTGGTGGCGGGGCGACCGGCACAGCCGCCCGCAGACCTTCCTGCCGGCCCGGATCATCACCGGCGAGGACGCCTGGTGCGAGGATCCCAAGGACCGTCATTACAATCAGGGAATCCGCCTCGGCGAGGGGCAGGGCGGCGACCGGCTCAAGCGGGCCGACCATCTCTATGACTTCATCATCGAAATCGACCACAATACGAGGCCGCGGATCGCCGGCCGGGGCAGCGCGGTGTTCTTGCATCTGGCCCGCGACAATTTCGGCCCCACCGCAGGCTGCGTCTCGATGACCGAAGCGGCGATGCGACAATTGCTGCGGCGGCTTGGACCAAAAACAAAAATCATCATCGGATGAGGACACATGCTCGACAAGGATCAGATCGCCGCCGCTTCGCAGGTCCTGGTCAAACATTGGCGCGACGGCACCAAGCTTGACGCGCTGGAGCCAGAGTTGCGGCCTCAGAACCGCACCGAGGCTTACGCCGTGCAGGCTGCGCTCAGCGGGACTTTGTTCGGCTGGAAGATCGCGGCAACGAGCGAGTCCGGACAGAAGCACATCGATGTCGCGGGACCGTTGGCCGGTCGGATCATGAGCGACACCGTGATCGCCGATGGCGGCACCGCCTCGATGAAGGGCAACGCGATGCGCGTCGGCGAACCCGAGTTCGCTTTCGGCATGCGGCGCGATCTGCCGCCGCGCGCGGCGCCATATACTGTCGACGAGGTGCTCGCCGCCGTGGACAGCTTGCATCCCGCGATCGAGATTCCCGATTCGCGCTTTGCCGATTTCGCCAGCGCCGGCGAGGCGCAGCTCATCGCCGACAACGCCTGTGCGCATCTGTTCGTGCTGGGCGCAGCGACGAATGCGAACTGGCGTGCCATGGACCTCGTCGAAGAGCGGCCGCAGATCACGCTGCGCGGCCAGCGCTATCTCGGCCACGGCAAGAACGTGCTCGGCGATCCCCGCATTGCCCTGGCCTGGCTGGCCAACGAGCTGCGTGGCCTCGGCATCACCTTGCGGGCAGGGGAGGTAGTGACCACGGGCACGTGCCATCCGCCGCTTCCGATCCAGGCGGGTGATCGGTTTGTCGCGGACTTTGGCGCGCTGGGGAAGGTGGCGGTGGGGTTTGAATAGGCCCCACATACACCACCGTCATTGCGAGCGCAGCGAAGCAATCCAGAATCTTTCCGCGGAGGGACTCTGGATTGCTTCGCTGTGCTCGCAATGACGAAATCGAGAGTTCGTATGGCGCTCTGCCGTCGCTAACGGCTCTCACCGGCGCCCGAAGATCGCACTGCCCACGCGCACATGGGTGGCGCCGAGCATGATCGCGGTCGCATAATCCGCGCTCATCCCCATCGAGAGCTTCTTCAATCCATTGCGCGCGGCGATCTTGGCGGTCAGCGCGAAATGCGCCGCCGGCGGCTCGTCTACCGGCGGGATGCACATCAACCCCGAGATCGTCAGCCCGTAGGTGTCGCGGCAGCTCGCGATGAAAGCATCGGCCTCGCCGGGCGCGATGCCCGCCTTCTGCGGCTCCTCACCGATATTGATCTGCACGAACAATTCCGGGTGCTTGTTCTGGGATTCGATTTCCTTGGCTAACGCCTGGCAAATGCTCGGGCGATCGACCGAATGGATGGCATCGAACAGCGCGACTGCCTCTTTCGCCTTGTTGGATTGCAGCGGGCCGATCAGATGCAGCGCGATATCGGGGTAAACAGAAGTTAACGCGGGCCACTTGCCTTTGGCCTCCTGCACGCGATTCTCCCCGAATACGCGCTGCCCGGCGTCGATGACCGGGGTAATTGCATCCGCGGCGAAAGTTTTCGACACCGCGATCAGCGTCACGGAGGCACGCTCGCGCCGCGCATCCTTGCAGGCGCGCGCGATTTCGGCTTCGACCGCGGCGAGCGCGTTTGGTGAATGGCCGGTTAGCGGCGCGGCGTTGGCTTCAGTCATGATGTCGCATCGGAGCTGGTTGTTGCGGAGCTAGTTCTAATTTTACCGAGTTCAAGAAAGAGTTTTTGAACCCCTCGCTTTACCTTAGCCGCGGGGTGGGCAGCGAAGATGTCAAACGTCAGTTTCAACCGCAAACGAGCGAAACTCAAGCAGGTTCTCGGAATCCGGGCGCGGCTTGCGTTGCTCGCGGTGATTCTGGTGACGCCTTTGATGTTCGAACGCATCCGATCGCTGGAAGACACGCGCACACGGCAGATCGCACAGGCCACAGCCGAATTCACCACCGTTGCAAGACACAGCGCCGATGCGCAGCGCGAGGTGATCTCGTCGGTCGAGACCATCCTGAAATCGGAAGCTTTCATCCGCGCCTCCGCCGGCGGCATCAGCAAGAGCTGTGACGTGCTGCGCGCGAGCCTGCCGTCGAATCTTCCCTGGATCCGCACGCTTCTGATCGCCGGCCAGGACGGGCGCATCCAGTGCGCCACCAACAACATGTATGTCGGCCTGGACCTCAGTGACCGGCCGTATTTCCAGCAGGCGCAGGAAACCGGCCGCTTCGTGCTGAGCGACTTCATCCTGTCGCGCCCGGTGCTGACACCGACCGTCATGGCGGTTTACCCGGTGTCCGCCTTCAGCGGCGTAGCGGATGCCGTCGTGCTCGCCACCGTCAACCTCGACTGGATGTCGAAGGTCATGAGCAATCTGGGGGGTCGCGCCGGCATCACGGCCGTGCTGGTCGACAGCACCGGCACCGTGCTGGCGGCACCGGCCGACCAGCATAGTGCGATCGGCCGTCCGCTCGACAACATGCCGCTGATGTCCGCGATCGCCGACAAGGCGCTGAGGTCTGACCAGGACGAAGGTTCACTCTCTTTCCTCGCTGCCGACGGCTCCCGCCGCGCGGTCAGCTATATCCGCATCGCCGGTACCAATGCCCGCCTGATCGCCAGCATCGACGAGGACAAGGTGTCCGCGGCCGTGAGCCGCGACATCCGCACCGCCTATCTCCAGCTCGCTTTCGTCGTGGTATTCGTGCTGCTCGGCGCGCTGATCGCAGCCGAGAAACTGGTGATCAAGCCGATCAGGATGCTCGCCGACATGGCCAAGCGTCTGGGCGAGGGTGATCTGTCGGCGCGTGCCGCGCGCAATCGCCTGCCGGCCGAGTTCGTGCCGCTCGCCCGCGCGTTCAACGCGATGGCCGCACAGCTCAGCCAGCGCGAACGCGAGCTGATGGCGAGCAATGACCGACTCACGGTGATGGCCTCGATCGACATGTTGTCGGGGCTTGCCAACCGCCGCGGCTTCCAGAGCCGCCTCGATTTCGAATGGATGCGCGCGCAGCAATATGGCAGCGACCTAGCGCTGTTGATGATCGACGTCGACCATTTCAAGCTGTTCAACGACACCTACGGCCATCTCGAAGGCGATTCTTGCCTGACCAGGCTCGGCGAATCGCTGTCCGGCATCGCCGCCGACACGATGGGCTTCGCGGCCCGCTACGGCGGCGAGGAATTCTGCCTGTTGCTGCCGAACACCGACGTGGCGCGCGCCGTCGAAATTGGCGAACAGGCGCGTGCGGCCGTGCTGAAGCTGGGCCTGCCGCACATCACCTCCGACCACATGATCGTCACCGTCTCGATCGGCGTTGCCGCGACCAAGCCCAACGAGAGCTTGCGTCCGGGCGATTTGATCGAAGCCGCCGACGCCGCGCTCTACGCCGCCAAGCACCGCGGTCGCAACAACGTCGTCGAGCATGGCATCACGGTGATCGACAACGGCGCGGCGGAAATGATGATGGCGGGCTGAGGGCTAACCCGCAGCCCGGACGCGATCGACCTCGCTCTCGGTGACCAGGCCCGGCGAGCCGAACAGGACTCTCCGTATTTTTGCGGAGCAGCCTTGCGGCGCCGCGCCGCCAGCGGCAACCCATTGACCCCCCGAGGACTTCTATGGCCTAGTCCGCCGTCTTTAGACGGCCAGATCCACGAAAACCCAACGATTCCATGACCTCCGAACGCTACAACGCCCGCGACGCCGAACCGCGCTGGCAAGCCGCCTGGGACCAACAGGCGATCTTCGTCTCCAAAAACGACGATCCGCGGCCGAAATACTATGTGCTGGAGATGTTCCCCTACCCGTCGGGGCGCATCCATATCGGCCATGTCCGCAATTACACGCTGGGCGACGTACTGGCCCGCTTCATGCGCGCCAAGGGTTTCAACGTGCTGCACCCGATGGGCTGGGACGCTTTCGGCCTGCCGGCCGAGAACGCCGCGATCGAGCGCAAGGTCGCACCGAAGGCCTGGACGTACGCCAACATTGCCGCGATGAAGAAGCAGCTCCGTTCGATCGGGCTGTCGCTGGACTGGAGCCGTGAGATCGCGACCTGCGATCCCTCCTATTACAAACACCAGCAGAAGATGTTTCTGGACTTCCTGCGCGAAGGCCTCGCCGAGCGCGAGAAGCGCAAGGTGAACTGGGACCCCGTCGACATGACCGTGCTCGCCAACGAGCAGGTGATCGACGGGAAGGGCTGGCGTTCGGGTGCCGTTGTCGAGCAACGGGAAATGAACCAGTGGGTCTTCAAGATCACGAAGTACTCGCAGGAGCTGCTGTCTGCACTGGATACGCTGGACCGCTGGCCCGACAAGGTGCGGCTGATGCAGCGCAACTGGATCGGCCGGTCCGAGGGCCTGCTGATCCGCTTCGCGCTCGACGCGGCGACGACGCCGGCCGGCGAGAGCGAGCTGAAGATTTTTACGACACGCCCCGACACGCTGTTCGGCGCGAAGTTCATGGCGATCTCGGCCGATCATCCGCTGGCGCAGGCAGCCGCGGCCAAAAATCCTGAGCTTGCCGAGTTCATCGGCGAGATCAAGCGGATGGGCACGGCGCAGGAGATCATCGACACCGCCGAGAAGCAGGGCTTTGACACCGGCATACGCGCGGTCCATCCGTTCGATCCGAGCTGGAAGCTGCCGGTCTATGTCGCCAACTTCGTGCTGATGGAATACGGCACCGGCGCCATCTTCGGCTGTCCCGCACACGACCAGCGCGACCTCGATTTCGTCAACAAGTACGCTCTCGGCAACACGCCGGTGGTGTGCCCCGAGGGCCAGGATCCGAAATCGTTCGTCATCACCGATACCGCCTATGACGGTGACGGCCGCATGATCAATTCGCGTTTCCTCGACGGCATGACCATCGATCAGGCCAAGGACGAGGTGGCGAAGCGTCTTGAGACCGAGCTGCGCGGCAACGCGCCGGTGGGCGAGCGCCAAGTGAACTTCCGTCTGCGCGACTGGGGCATTTCGCGCCAGCGCTATTGGGGCTGTCCGATCCCCGTCATCCATTGCCCGAAATGCGACGTCGTGCCGGTGCCGGATGCCGATCTGCCCGTCGAACTGCCGGACGATGCGACCTTCGACAAGCCGGGCAACGCGCTCGATCATCATCCGACCTGGAAGCACGTCACCTGTCCGCAATGCGGCGGCAAGGCTAGCCGCGAAACTGACACCATGGACACCTTCGTCGATTCGTCCTGGTACTTTGCGCGTTTCACCGATCCCTGGAACGAGAACGCGCCGACGACGCCAGAGGTCGCCAACCGGATGCTGCCGGTCGACCAGTATATCGGCGGCGTCGAGCACGCGATCCTGCATCTGCTCTACAGCCGCTTCTTCACCCGCGCGATGAAGGCGACCGGGCACATCGCCCTGGACGAGCCGTTCGCGGGCATGTTCACGCAGGGCATGGTAGTGCACGAGACCTACCAGAAGGCCGACGGCACCTACGTCCAGCCGGTCGAGGTGAAGGTCGAGACCGGCGCCAACGGCCGCCGCGCCACGCTGCTAACGTCAGGCGAAGACATCCAGATCGGCCCGATCGAGAAGATGTCGAAGTCGAAGAAGAACACGGTCGATCCCGACGACATCATCGAGACCTATGGCGCCGACGTCGCCCGCTGGTTCATGCTGTCGGACTCCCCGCCCGAGCGCGACGTGATCTGGAGCGACGAGCGCGTCCAGGGCGCCTCGCGCTTCGTGCAGCGGCTGTGGCGGCTGGTGAACGATTCTGTGGAACCCGGCAAGGGCGCGCCGACGGCCCGGCCGGCCAGCTTCGGCCCGGACGCCACCGCCTTGCGCAAGGCTGCCCATGGCGCGCTGGACAAGGTCACCACCGGAATCGAGCGACTGCACTTCAACGTCTGCCTCGCCCATATCCGCGAATTCACCAATGCGTTTGCGGAGATCTTGCAACGTCCCGGCCAGCCGGCTCCAGATTTGGCCTGGGCGATCCGGGAGGCCAGCCAGATCCTGGTCCAGCTGTTCTCCCCGATGATGCCGCATTTGGCCGAGGAGTGTTGGCAGGTTCTGGGCCATAGCGGGCTGGTTTCCGAGGCCAATTGGCCCCAAATCGAACGCGATTTGCTGGTTGAAGACAGTGTGACCCTGGTGGTCCAGGTCAACGGTAAGAAGCGGGGCGAGGTCACAGTTGCAACAGCGGCCGAGAATCCGGAAATCGAGGCTGCCGTTTTGGCCCTCGATGCGGTAAAACTGGCCTTGGATGGCAAACCCGTCCGCAAGGTGATTATCGTCCCCAAGAGGATCGTGAATGTTGTCGGCTAGGATCCGCATCGCAGCCCGCTTGCTGGCGGTCGCCGCACTGGCGGCCATGACGGCCGGCTGCTTCCACCCGATGTATGCCGAGCACACCGACGGCACCCCCGGTCTGCGCGAGAAGCTGATGGGGGTCGATCTACCCCCGATCGCCAAAGCCAATGCCTCACGCGAGGCCCGGGTCGGCGTCGAGGTCCGCAACGCGCTGGCCTTCAAGCTCTATGGCAGCGCCACTGGCATGCCGCCAACCCACCGCCTCGAGATCCGCTTCGCAAGCAGCAAGACGTCGCTGATCGTCGATCCCAACACCGGCCTGCCCAGCAGCGAAAACTACGGCCTCGACGCCCAGTACAATCTGATCGAGGTCGTCAGCGGCAAGTCGGTGATGACAGGCACCACGTTCTCCCGCGTGTCCTACGACATGCCCGGCTCCTATCAGCGTTTCAGCCGCAACCGCGCGGTACGTGATGCCGAGGATCGTGCTGCCAACGAGATCGCCGAGAACATCACGACTCGACTCGCCTCGTTCTTCACCGCGGGCACTTAATTCATCCCGTCACCCCGGTTCGCCCGGAATGACGAGTCCCAGGCAACATGGTCGCGCTGCGCGGAAAAGAGATCGACGCCTTTCTCGCCCGCCCCGATGCGGGCCGTCCGATCATCCTGCTCTATGGTCCCGACGCCGGCCTGGTCCGCGAACGCGCGGATGCGCTGATCGCCTCGTCCGTCGACGATCCCAATGATCCCTTCTCGCTGGTCAAGGTCGATGGCGACGAGCTCTCCGCCGAGCCGTCGCGCCTCGTCGACGAGGCCATGACGGTGCCGCTGTTCGGCGGCCGCCGCGCCATCCGCGTGCGCGCCGGCTCGCGCAGCTTTGCCAGTGCTATCGACACGCTGGCGGAAATGGGCGTCAGGGATTGCCGCATCGTGATCGAGGCCGGCGAGCTGCGTCCGGAATCGCCACTGCGCAAGGCCTGCGAACGCGCCAAGACGGCCGTCGCGATCGCCTGCTATCCCGATACCGAGCGCGATCTCGCCAAGCTCATGGAAGACGAGCTCCGCATCGCCAATTTGCGCATCGCGCAAGATGCCCGCGCGGCGCTGATGTCGTTCCTCGGCGGCGATCGCCAGGCCTCCCGCAACGAGCTGCGCAAGCTCACGCTCTATGCCCATGGCAAGGGCGAGATCACGCTGGATGACGTGATGGCTGTCGTCGCCGATGCGTCGGAACTGAAACTCGATCCGATCGTCGATGGCGCCTTCGCCGGCCGGCCCGAGATCGTCGAGAACGAGTTTGCCAAAGCCATGATCGCCGGCACCTACCCCGGCGTGATCATCTCCGCGGCGCAGCGTCAGGCGGCGTGGCTGCACAAATCGGCGCTCGCAATCGCCGACGGCACGCCCGCATCCGCGGTGCTCGACAGCGGCTATCCGCGCCTGCATTTTTCGCGGAAGCCCGCGGTCGAAACCGCATTGCGCAATTTCAGCGTGGCGCGGCTCGCCGTCATCATCGAGCAGCTCGCGACCGCCGCGCTCGATACCCGCAAGCAATCCACCCTCGCCGCCGCCATCGCCCAGCGCACGCTGATGGCGATCGCCGCAAACGCGAAGCGGCGGAGCTGAGCTTCCCGCACTGTCCCCTCGTCATTGCGAGGAGCCCTTGCGACGAAGCAATCCAGAATCTCTCCGCGGAAAGATTCTGGATGGCTTCGCTGCGCTCGCAATGACGTGTGGATCGGCATGAGGTCCTGGCTTTCGCCAGGACGACACCAAGCGGCTACAGCGCGCCCTTCGCCAGCCGCCGCATCACCTCGTCGAGCTGATCGAGGTTGCGGTAGTTGATCTGGACCGAGCCGCCGGGGTCGCGGTGGCTCACCGTGACCTTGAGCCCGAGCGCGTCGCTGACGCGCTTTTCGAGGTCGACCGTGTCAGGGTCCTTTTCCTTCGCCCCCGTGCGCGCCTTCTGCGGCTTGCGCTCCGGCACGCCCTCTTCATGCGCCAACGCCTCGGCCTGGCGGACGTTGAGGCCCTCCTCGACGATGCGCTTGGCGGCAGCGAGCGGATCAGGCACGCCGATCAGCGCGCGGGCATGACCCGCGGTCAGCTCGCCGGTCGTGATCAGGGTTTGCACCTCGGCGGGAAGCTTCGTCAGCCGCATCATGTTGGCGATGTGGCTGCGGCTCTTGCCGACGACTTTGGCGATGTCGTCCTGGCTGCGTTTGAACTCGTTGGCGAGCGCGTGATACCCAAGCGCCTCTTCCATCGGGTTGAGGTCTTCGCGTTGCACGTTCTCGACGATCGCGAACTCCAGCGCATCGCTGTCGCTGATGTCGACGGGGACGATCGGCACTTCGTGCAGGCCGGCCATTTGCGAGGCGCGCCAGCGCCGTTCGCCGGCGATGATCTCGAAGCGGTCCTGCGCACCCTTCACCGGGCGCACCACGATCGGCTGGATCACGCCATGCTGCCTGATCGAATCGCTGAGCTCCCTGAGCTCGCTCTCCGAAAAGGTGCGGCGCGGGTTGCGCGGATTGGGCTTGATGAACTCGATCGGCACCTTGCGTTGCGCGCGCGGCCGATCGACATGCTGAGCCTCGCCGCCGACGTCACCGATCAGACTCGCAAGACCCCGGCCCAGTCGCGAACGCGCTTCGTCGGCCATCGCCAGCTCCCTTGGATTCACGCTGCACTCCAGAACTGAATTGTCGAAACTCGTAACTCGTAGCATCAACGCCGCTTCAATGCGTCGTCCGCAGCTCGCGCTCGCGCTGGATCACTTCGGTGGCGAGCCGCAGATAAGCTTCGCTGCCGACGCATTTGAGATCGTAGACGAGCACCGGCTTGCCGTAGGACGGCGCCTCCGAGATGCGCACGTTGCGCGGGATCATGGTCTTGTAGACCTTCTCGCCCATGAACTGCCGGACGTCGGCAACGACCTGGTTCGAGAGATTGTTGCGCGAGTCGAACATGGTCAGCACGATGCCGTGGATCGACAGGCTCGGATTGAGCGTCGAGCGCACCTGCTCCACCGTCTGCAGCAATTGCGACAGACCTTCGAGCGCGAAGAACTCGCACTGGAGCGGCACCAGGATTGCGTCGGAAGCCGCCATCGCGTTCACGGTGATCAAGTTGAGCGAGGGCGGACAGTCGATCAGCACGTAAGTGTAATCGGCGTCGGGCGAGACGTTGTTGTTGAGCGCGCTGATCGCATCGCGCAGCTTGTACGCACGACCCGGCGTGGTGCCGAGCTCGAGCTCAAGGCCGGAGAGATCCATGGTCGAGGGCGCGATATGCAGCCGCGGCACTGCAGTCGAGACCACCGCTTCTCGCAGGCTCGCCTCGCCGACGAGAACGTCATAGGTCGAGCAAGAGCGGTTGCGGCGATCGATGCCGAGTCCGGTCGAGGCATTGCCCTGCGGATCGAGATCGACGATCAGGACGCGTTCGCCGATCGCCGCGAGCGCTGTCCCGAGATTGATCGCCGTGGTTGTTTTTCCCACGCCGCCCTTCTGATTCGCCAGCGCCAGGATGCGCGGATGGCCCTGCGGGACGGCGGCGGTCTGTTCTTGCTGCGGTTCGTCAATCACGCTCATCGCAAATTCCCCACTCGGCCCCTGACGCCTCACCCGCGCCGTTCGACGGAAGCCAGCTCGACGATCCAACCGTCGCCTGTACGGCTGTGGTGGAGCTGCGGCTGAATATTCCAATATTTAGTGGCTTCGGTCAATTCAGACTCTACATCTTGACCCTTGAGAAACAACGCTTTTGCGCCCCGGCGCATCAGCGGCTCCGCAAAGCCGATGAGTTGATGTAGCGGAGCCAGCGCACGCGCGGTGACGCAATCGACCGGGCCGGTGATTCTATCCACATTATCCCCGATCTCAGCGAGATGTACGACTCCCGGAGATGTCGTGACGCGCACGGCTTCGCGCAGGAAGGCTGCCTTCTTGGCGATTCGCTCGACCAGATGGACGCTCGCCCCGGCCGTCCCGGCCATGGCGCAGGCCAGGACGATCCCGGGAAAGCCGCCACCGCTGCCGAGGTCGGCCCAACGTTTGGCCGATGGGGCGAGAGCGACGAGCTGAAGCGAGTCGGCGATGTGCCGGGTCCAGAGGTACGGCAATGTCGAGGGCGCGACGAGGTTGGTCTTGGCCTGCCACTCCCGTAGCAGTGCAATGTAGCGATCGAGCCGGGCTTCCGTTTCATGTGAAACAGGCGCGAGGTTGAGCGCCGCAACCTTGTCGGCTGCAATGACGACGTCCCACGATCGATCGTTGGCGCTGGCCTTGTCGATCTTTGGCCGGGCAGGCGTCAGTTCGGAGCGAACACCGGCACCCTCACCCGCCGAGGGTTTTCCTGATGACGATCTGCCGCCGCCGGTCCCGCGCTGTTTCACGTGAAACCTATGCGATTGCTTTGGAAGTCTTCCGCGCTTCGCGGCGGAGATAGGCCGCAAGAATGCCGAGCGCGGCAGGCGTCATGCCGTCGATTCGGCCGGCCTGGCCGACGGTGAACGGCCGCGCGTTCTCCAACTTGGCCCTGACTTCATTGGAGAGACCGGGGACCTGCTGGTAATCGACGTCCGACAACACCATCCCCTCGTCCCGCCTGAAGGCTTCGACGTCCGCGCTCTGGCGCTCCAGATAGACATCGTACTTCGCGTCGATCTCGAGATGGGTGGCAATGACGGGATCAATGCCGGACAGCTCGGGCCAGATCGCACGGACCTGGCTCCAGCCGATCTCAGGATAGGCCATCAGCTCGAAGGCCGAGCGACGCTGGCCGTCCCGGTTCAGGGACAGACCATGCTTGATCGCTTCGTTCGGAGTGATCGTCAGCGACTTCGAGAGCGCTCGTGCCGCATTCAGGGCGTCCATCTTGGCGCGATGATGCACCGTCCGGGCGCTGCCAACGCAGCCCAGAGCGACGCCCTTCTCGGTCAAACGCTGATCGGCATTGTCGGCACGCAGTGTCAGGCGGTACTCGGCCCTGGAGGTGAACATCCGATAGGGTTCGCTGATGCCGCGGGTGACGAGGTCGTCGACCATGACGCCAAGATAGCCATCAGCTCGGTCGAACACTGTCAGCGCGGCGCCGCTCGCAGCCAATGCCGCGTTCAGCCCGGCCACGATGCCCTGGCCGGCAGCTTCCTCGTACCCCGTGGTGCCATTGATCTGGCCGGCCAGGAACAGACCGCGCAGGCGCTTGGTCTGGAGGGTCGGATCGAGCTCACGCGGATCGATGTGGTCGTATTCGATGGCATAGCCCGGCCGGACCATCTTCACCCACTCCAGGCCGGGAATGGTTGCGAGAATGGCGAGCTGAACGTCCTCCGGCAGCGAGGTCGAGATGCCGTTGGGATAGACAGTGCTGTCGTCGAGCCCTTCCGGCTCCAGGAAGATCTGGTGACCGTCGCGATCGCCGAAGCGAACGATCTTGTCCTCGATCGAGGGGCAATAGCGCGGTCCGGAGCTCTTGATCTGGCCGGAGTACATCGGAGAGCGATGAACATTGGCCCGGATCACCTCGTGGGTCGCGGAATTGGTCCGGGTGATCCCGCACTGGATCTGTGGCGTCGTGATCCGCTCGGTCATCACGGAAAACGGCTCCGGAGGCTCGTCCCCCGGCTGCATCTCGACCGCCGACCAGTCAATCGTCGTCCCATCCAGACGCGGCGGGGTCCCTGTCTTGAGCCGTCCAAGGGTGAACCCCGCGCGCTCGAAGGAGGTCGAAAGGCCCATCGCTGGCGCCTCGCCGACCCTGCCGGCGGGCCAATTCTTCTCTCCAAGATGGATCAGACCGCGAAGGAAGGTGCCGGTGGTGACGACGACAGCCCCTGCCCGAAGCTCGCGGCCATCTGCCAGGCGCAGGCCGATCACCCGTCCCTCGACCACGATCAGCTCGTCCGCTTCGCCTTCGACCACGGAAAGACCCTCGGTCTCCCGGATCGCCGCCTGCATCGCGGCCGCATAGAGCTTCCGGTCGGCCTGCGCGCGCGGACCACGGACCGCTGGGCCCTTACGGCGATTGAGAACGCGAAACTGAATACCGCCGGCGTCGCCGACCCGGCCCATCAGACCATCGAGCGCGTCGACCTCGCGAACCAGATGGCCCTTGCCGAGACCGCCAATGGCGGGATTGCAGGACATCGCGCCGACCGTGGAGAAGCGGTGCGTCACCAGAGCGGTCGCCGCGCCCATCCGGGCAGAGGCAGAAGCGGCCTCACAGCCGGCATGGCCGCCGCCAATCACAATGACGTCGAAGCTCTCTCGCTCTGTGCGCATGGACGGACTTCTAGCTCAGAGGCGGGGAAGCCGGAAGCGGAAACTGGAAAGGCGGTTGTTTCACGTGAAACGGTGCAAGCGGAGCCCAGATGTTTTTCGCGAAAACAACCCCATGCACAGTAGAACCGCCCTTGGAAAGATTATCATTTTCAGTGGGAGAAAACGAAGCTCCCGACGCATAAAGTGTCTACTGAAGGGCCGTAACGTCCAGATGCGGCCCGGTCTCGAAGCTCGATGGCAGCGGCATACTCCCATCATCTCGAGCGGAGTGATCCGGGATCTCTCCGCTCACCCGCTCCCTTAGCTGCCACGTTTGCCAGCAAATATGGGTAATGGAGTCACGTTTCACGTGAAACGTCTCGGAACGCGACCGCAGTGTTTCACGTGGAACGAAGAAGTGGAACAAAGGCTAGTTGTACAATGAAGAACTAGGGCTACTTCCCAACGCAGAACTTCTGAAAAATCGCCCCCAGGACGTCCTCGACATCCACCCGACCCAGCAGCCGGCCCAAGGCATAGGCCGCAGCGCGCAGCTCTTCGGCGGCAAGCTCCTCGCCGTCTTCTACAAGCTCCAGACTCCGCCGCAAGCTGTCCGACGCCCGGCGCAGCAAATCCCGCTGCCGGGTCCGGGTCACCAACGCGCCCTCAGTCGTTCCGAAGAAGTCGGCGGCGAATTTCACCATAGCATCGACCAGCGCGGGAATGCCGTCCCCCCGGCTGGCGGCGATTCCGAACTCACCGTACAGGCCGACGTCCTCGACCCCGCCGAGATCGATCTTGTTGCGCACGATCCAGACCGAACCGCCGGAGCGGCTGCCTGCGTTGCCGGACTTCCCCAGCAACGGCATTGCGGCCGGATCGACCGCGCGCCCCGCCTCCACCAGCCACAACACGAGGTCGGCGTCTTCGGCTCGGGCTCGCGCCCGGCGAACACCCTCCTGCTCCACCGGATCGTCGGTCTCGCGAATGCCGGCCGTGTCGATCACCGTGACGGGATAGCCATCAAGATCGAGCTGCACCTCGATCACATCGCGTGTCGTGCCGGCATGCGGCGAGACGATCGCGACGTCGCGGCGCGCGAGCTGGTTGATCAGCGTCGACTTGCCGACATTCGGCTCGCCCGCGATCGCAACCACCAGGCCGTCGCGCAAGCGTTCAGCTTGTCCCTGTGCCGCAAGGACTTCTGCGATTTCGTCATGCAGCGCACTGATCGCCTTGACCGCAGGCGCTCTCAACTCGGCGGGCACATCGCCCTCGTCGGAGAAATCGATGCCGGCCTCGATCAAGGCCGAGGCGTCGATGATGCGCTCGCGCCAGTCGCGCGCGCGATTGCCGAGGAGACCCTGCAACTGCCGCAACGCCTGGCGGCGCTGGCGGTCGGTGTCGGCATGAATGAGATCGTCGAGGCCCTCCGCCTCGGTCAGGTCGAGCTTGCCGTTCTCGAAGGCGCGCCGGGTGAATTCGCCCGGTTCGGCAGCTCGCATATTCGGAATTACGGAAATTGCGGCAAACAGTGCGGCCAGCACCGCGCGGCCGCCATGGACGTGAAATTCGGCGACGTCCTCGCCGGTCGCGCTGCCGGGCCCCGGAAACCACAACACCACCGAATCGTCGATCGGCTGGCCCACGCCGTCATGAAGGAGCCGGCGGCTGGCCTGCCTCGGCGCCGGCAGCTTGCCCGCCAGCGTCGTCAGCACCAGGCTGGCGCCTGGCCCGGAGACACGCACCGCCGCAAGCGCACTTGGCGGACGGCCAGACGACAGTGCAAAGATGGTGTGGTCTCGCGGATACATAGCCTATTTGTCCGGCTGAAAGAGAAAAGGCAAACATCCGTTTCGGCTGACAAATCGAGCGATTATGCTGCTTGGATCTCGCAGCAAAACGAATGGTGCGATGCAATAAATTCGCGAGCGTCTCCTGCAAGACCCACTTCCAACGGAATGAGCGGCATCCCTCGATCCCGCTATTCATAAATTATATCAATATCTTAGACGACGCCTACTCCAGACGACAAACGCCCGCCATGCTGCAGCTCGCTGCAACAAAGGCGCACAAAGAAAAAGGGCGCCCGAAGGCGCCCTTTGGATCATGTTGCAGTGCAATCAGGTGTTCATCGAATCGAAGAACTCGGAATTGCTCTTGGTCGAGCGCAGCTTGTCGAGCAGGAAGTCGATGCCGTCCATCGTCCCCATCGGATTCAGGATGCGGCGGAGTACGTACATCTTCTTCAGAACCACCGGATCGGTGATCAGCTCTTCCTTACGGGTGCCGGAGCGCGAAATGTCGATCGCCGGGAAGGTCCGCTTGTCCGACACCTTGCGATCGAGGATCAGCTCGGAGTTGCCGGTGCCTTTGAACTCTTCGAAGATGACTTCGTCCATACGGCTGCCGGTATCAACCAGCGCAGTCGCGATGATCGTCAGCGAGCCGCCCTCTTCGATGTTGCGGGCGGCGCCGAAGAACCGCTTCGGCCGCTGCAGCGCGTTGGCATCGACACCGCCGGTCAGCACCTTGCCCGATGACGGCACCACGGTGTTGTAGGCGCGGCCGAGGCGCGTGATGGAGTCCAGCAGGATCACGACGTCGCGGCCATGCTCGACCAGACGCTTGGCCTTCTCGATCACCATCTCGGCGACCTGGACATGGCGCACCGCCGGCTCGTCGAAGGTCGAGGAGACGACCTCGCCCTTCACCGAGCGCTGCATGTCCGTGACTTCTTCCGGACGTTCGTCGATCAGGAGCACGATCAGATAGCACTCGGGATGATTATGCGCGATCGAGTGCGCGATGTTCTGCATCAGCACGGTCTTGCCCGTGCGCGGCGGCGCGACGATCAGCGCGCGCTGACCCTTGCCGATCGGCGCAACGATGTCGATCACCCTTGCAGACAGGTCTTTCCGCGTGGGGTCGTCGATTTCCATGCGGAAGCGCTGATTCGGAAATAGCGGCGTGAGGTTGTCGAAATTGACCTTGTGCTTGGCCTTTTCCGGGTCCTCGAAATTGAGCGTGTTGACCTTCAGCAGCGCGAAATAGCGCTCGCCCTCCTTCGGGCTGCGGATGTGGCCTTCGATAGTGTCGCCGGTGCGCAGGCCAAAACGGCGGATCTGCGAGGGCGAAACGTAGATGTCATCCGGGCCCGGCAGATAATTCGCATCGGGCGAGCGGAGGAAGCCGAAGCCGTCGGAGAGAACCTCGACGACGCCTTCGCCGACGATGTCGGTCTCGGCGAGAGCAAGCTGCTTGAGGATGGCGAACAGCAGCTCCTGCTTGCGCATTGTGCTGGCATTCTCGACCCCATTCTCTTCCGCGAACGAGACGAGCTCGGCCGGCGTCTTCGACTTGAGGTCCTGGAGTTTGATTTCCCGCATTGGGGTGGTCCTGTGGGGTAACCTGGGAGGGGGGTGCGAGGAGGCTCTGAATGCGGACGCAAAAAGTTAAGGTCCGCAGGTCTGGCAAGGAGAGCGCCGGTGAGGCTTCAAACCTGATGGGGTGTCCGGCCTCTGGAAAGCTCAGACACGACCACATCCGCCTGCGTTGGGTGGGATATCGCTAATATAGAAAATCGCCTCACACTCCGCAAGCAGAAGCACTGAGCGATTGTTCGCGACCGCTGCCTAGAACGGCTTCACGATCACCATGATGACGATCAGAATCATCAAGGCAGTTGGTACCTCGTTGATAATCCGATAGAATTTCTGGCTCCGGGGGCGCCGGTCCGCCGCGAAATCCTTCAGCCAGCGCGAAAAAAAGCCGTGGACCGCGGACATCGCCAGGACCAGTGCCAGTTTTACGTGCAGCCAGCCGAAAGTGAACCAGTGTCCAGCCCAGGCGAGGTAGAGCCCGGCGAGCCAGGTCACGATCATAGCGGGGTTGATGATCGCCTTGAACAGCCGCCGTTCCATGATCTTGAACGTTTCCGACTGCTGCGAGCCGACTTCAGCCTCGCAATGATAAACGAACAGCCGTGGCAAATAGAGCATGCCCGCCATCCAGGAAATGACGGCGATCACATGCAGCGCCTTGATCCAGAGGTAGACGTCTTCAAACATGTCTGGGGGTCCGGATTCCTGCCCAGCCGAGGGGAACGCTGGGGATAGTAAGAACTCGTTAAGGTCTTGCCTGCACACATATCCGTCCGTAGCGCGCTTCTCCAATAAGAATCTTAGATTCTTAAGGTTTGAGTCTATGTGACGGTGAATTGGACTCACACATTTCCGTCCGCCCGTTCACACGCGCTTGTTCACATCCATCAACATATCCTCTGACAGCTCCGGCCGCTTTCGATAAGTCGGTAAGCTTCAAAGGCTTGCGCGTTTCTGTCGGCAGCTTATCAAGAGGGTTATCGACGCAATCCCATTTCCCTTTCGGGAGGGCGTCGAAGTTGTTCTCAGGGGCAGCGGTGTGAAGAAAATTGGCACTTGTCCCGCCCCCGGTGTCGCACATCCCTTTCCGGGAGGTTAAGCTCCACAGAAATCCACAAACCACACCGACTCCATACAAAGGGCTTTTGTGCCGACTTCGAACAATTATTTCCATCTGCACCTCGTCTCCGACTCCACCGGTGAGACGCTGATCACGGTCGCGCGCGCCGTTGCCGCCCAGTACGCCAACGTGACCCCGGTCGAGCACGTCTATCCGCTGGTGCGCAGCCAGAAACAGCTCGATCGCGTGCTCGACGAGATCGAGGAAGCGCCGGGAATCGTGCTGTTCACGCTGCTCGAGAAGGATCTGGTTTCGAGGCTCGAGGATAAGTGCAAGGGGATCAATGTTCCGAGCCTGTCGATCATCGGGCCGGTGATGCAGTTGTTCGAGGCCTATCTCGGAGCTGCCACGACCGGCCGGGTCGGCGCCCAGCACGTGCTCAATGCCGAATACTTCAAGCGTATCGACGCGTTGAACTACACGATGATCCACGATGACGGCCAGCATGTCGAAGGGCTCGACGACGCGGACGTGGTGCTCGTCGGCGTTTCCCGCACCTCCAAGACCCCGACGTCGATCTACCTTGCCAACCGAGGCATCCGCACTGCCAACGTGCCGCTGGTTCCAGGCATTCCGGTGCCCTCGCAACTGGAGACGTTGACGCGACCGCTGGTGGTGAGCTTGCATGCGACGCCGGAACGATTGATCCAGGTGCGCACGAACCGCCTGCTCTCCATGGGGGCCGATTCCAGCAGCGACACTTATACCGACAAGCAATCGGTCGCCGAGGAGGTCGCATTTGCCCGCAAGCTGAGCGCCAAGCACGATTGGCCGCTGCTCGACGTCACGCGGCGCTCGATCGAGGAAACCGCCGCGGCGATCATGAAACTTTACAGCGATCGTCAGCGTAACCGGCCTTCTGAATAGCTTTGGGATAGTTTCGCGATGGGTCTGTGGCTCGGCAAATCTTCGTTGATCCTGGCCTCGCAGAGCAGCGCGAGAAAGATGCTCCTGGCGAATGCCGGGCTCGAGTTCAAGGCGATCACGGCTGATATCGACGAGCGCGGCATCCAGGCTGCCTCCGGGCTTTCTGGTCCGCGCGAGATTGCCCTGCTGCTGGCGCGCGAAAAAGCCAAGGCAGTCTCGGCCCATCACGCTGGAAGCACCGTCATTGGTGCTGATCAAACGCTGGCGCTTGGCGATCGCCTCTTCAACAAGCCTGCGGGCCGCGCCCAGGCGCTGGCGCAGCTGCGCGATCTCTCCGGCCATAGCCATGAGCTGAATTCCGCCGTGGCGATCGCACGCGATGGCGAGATCATCTTCGAGGACGTCTCGGTTGCCTGCCTCACGATGCGGCAGATGACCGAGGCCGAGCTTTCGGCCTATCTCGACATCGCCGGCGGCGCCGTCAGCACCAGCGTCGGCGGCTATCAGCTCGAAAGCCTGGGGATCCATTTGTTCGAGCGTATCGAGGGCGACCACTTCACCATTCTCGGCTTGCCGCTGCTGCCGCTGCTTGCGTTCCTGCGGCGCGAGCGGCTAGTTGCGGTGTGACTGGCAGATATGGTTGGGCGCTGATGCGGATCCTGGGACTGACCGGCTCGATCGGGATGGGCAAATCCACCACCGCGAAATTATTCGCGGAGGCTGGCGTGCCTGTCTACGATGCCGATGCGGCCGTCCATCAGCTCTATGAGGGCGAGGCCGCACCCGCGATCGAGGCCGCCTTCCCCGGCACTACCGCGAACGGCAAGGTTGATCGGCCAAAACTCTCGGCGCGTGTGGTGCACGATCCTGCGGCCATCAAGCAGCTCGAGCAGATCGTCCATCCGATGCTCGGCGCTTCCCGGAAAAAGTTCTTCGCCGACGCCGAAGCCGCCAACGCGCCGGTCGTGGTGCTGGACATACCGCTGCTGTTCGAGACGGGTGGCGAGACGCGGGTCGATGCCGTAGTCGTCGTCACCACGTCTCCGGAACTGCAGCGCGAGCGGGTGCTGGCGCGCGGCACGATGGACGAGGCCAAGCTCGACGCCATCATCGCCAAGCAGACACCCGATGCGGAAAAGCGCAGGCGTGCCGATTTCGTGGTGGATACATCCCACGGACTCGAACCGGTGCGCGCCCAAATCGCGCACATCCTCGCCAACGTCGTTAAGATGCCGCAGCGGCGCGCCTGATTCGCCGCCTGACACGGCTTCCCAGATCATGCGCGAAATCGTTCTCGACACAGAAACCACCGGCCTTGACCCGTTGCGGGGAGATCGCCTGGTCGAAATCGGCTGCGTCGAGATGCTCAATCGCATGCCGACGGGGCAGAGTTTCCACGTCTACATCAATCCCGAAAGGGACATGCCGGCAGAAGCCTTTGCGGTGCACGGGCTGTCGGCCGAATTCCTGGCGACGAAGCAGCTGTTTCACGAGGTCGTCGACGGTTTTCTGGAGTTCATCGGCGACGCGCCGCTGGTGATCCACAATGCCTCGTTCGACATCAGCTTCATCAATGCCGAGCTCGACCGGATCAAGCGCCCGGCGATCCCGCGCGAGCGGCTGGTCGATACGCTGCTGCTGGCTCGGCGCAAGCATCCCGGCGTGTCGAACCGGCTCGACGATCTCTGCTCACGCTATGCGATCGACAATTCACGCCGCACCAAGCACGGCGCATTGCTCGACGCCGAGCTGCTTGCGGAAGTCTATGTGGATCTGGTCGGGGCGCGGCAGTCGCAGCTGCTGCTTGCTTCGGAATCCGAAGAGACTCGCGCCAATGGGGCTGCCGATGCGCCTCGGCGGCAACGGCCGGCGCCGCTCACCCCGCGCATTTCGGACGCCGAGCGCGAGGCTCACCGGGCCTTCATCGCAACGCTCGGCGACAAGGCGATCTGGAACGAGTTCTTGCCCGTTCCAGCCGCCCCTTTGGCTGGTTAAGCCTGGCCGCTCGGCTGAGCGGCCATTTGCCGCTCCATGTTCTGGCGATAGAGGCCGACGAAGTCGACCGGATCCAGCATCAAAGGCGGGAACCCGCCGTCGCGCACGGCAGTGGCGATGATCTCACGGGCAAACGGGAACAGCAGGCGCGGGCATTCGATCATGACCAGCGGATGCAAATTGTCCTTCGGCACGTTGGAGATGCGGAAGACGCCGGCATAAGCGAGCTCGAACGAGAACATGATCTTGCCGGCGGTCTCGGCCTTGCCCTCGACCGACAGCGTCACCTCGAACTCCTGTTCGCTGAGATTGTTGGCGCTGACATTGATCTGGATGTTGATCTGGGGCGGCTGGCTCTGCTGCTGGAGCGAGCTGGGCGCATTCGGATTTTCGAACGAGAGGTCCTTGGTATATTGCGCCAGGACGTTGAGCTGGGGAGCCTGGGCCGCCTCGGGAGGGGTGCCGTTACCGTTGGTCATAAGAGTGTCTCCTTACCCGATTGGGCTGAATTTCGCGGCGGTTGGCTAACATAGGGCTACCTCGTTCCACAAGGACGAACGGTCCCGGATGGGGAATTCCGGCCACGCCCACAACTGTGGCGTTCACCCCGGCGATCCCGCGCAACTGCGCCTTAAACGATTGAAGATGCGCGATTTCCGGGCAGGATCGGGTTTCCCCTTAAGCATAAAACGCGCTACACTCGGTGCTGTGCCAAAAGGCGCCATTGGCCGGGCAAGATTTCGTGCCTACATCCCACGGACCTGACGCGCGGACCCAAAATGGTGATGTAGACTTGCCGTTCCGGTATGGAACGGTCTACTGGCCGGATCGATTTTCCCGGCACGATCCTTTCGAGACGGCCCCTTCTACAGACGACCAGAAAGCGAATACGACGTGGACATCTACACCATCATCTTCCTGGCGCTGGCGGTCTTCATCTTTCTGAGGCTGCGCAGCGTGCTGGGGCAGCGCACGGGCAACGAGCGGCCGCCGTTCGACCGCAACGCGCTCCAGGGCGCCCAGGACAAGAACGTCGTCACCATGCCGGGCAAGGTCATCGACCAGGCTCCCTTGGCGCCGACGGCCGAGCCGACCCCGCCCTCCGACCGTTGGAAGGGCCTGACCGAGCCGGGCACCGTGCTCGCCCAGGGTCTCGACGCCATCGTCGAAAAGGATTCCACCTTCGATCCGCGGCATTTCATCTCCGGCGCCCGCGGCGCCTATGAGATGATCGTGCTGGCCTTTGCCAATGGCGACCGCCGCGCGCTGCGCGACCTGCTGTCGTCGGAGGTCTATGAAAGCTTCGATGCCGCGATCAAGGAGCGCGAGAAGAACGAGCAGAAGACCGAGACGCGTTTTGTCTCGATCGACAAGGCCGAGCTCGTCGGCGCCGAACTGCGCGACCGCACCGCCCAGCTCACGATCCGCTTCGTCTCGCAGATGATCTCGGCCACCCGGGACAAGGCCGGCAACATCGTCGACGGAAGCGCCGACACGGTCGCCGACATCACCGACATCTGGACTTTCGCCCGCGACATCACTTCTCGCGATCCGAACTGGAAGCTGGTTGGCACCGGAAGCGCGAATTAAGGTTTTCCTGAAGACCAGCGCGACGGCGCTTTGCGCAGGTGCCGTCGCGCTGTCGTCGTTTTCACTCGGCGCTGAGGCGGCGCGGCGCCACTATCGCAGCCATCACCATCATCTCCCGGAATTGCCTGCCGCGCCGCCGCGCGCCTTGCCATATCCGCAGCTTCCCCTGCCGCTCGAAATTCCCGGCGCCCAATATCTGCCGCTGGCCTGGGCCGACGTGAAGGGCTGGGGCGACGACAATCATCTCGCCGCCTACAAGACCTTTCGCGCGAGCTGCCGTCCGATCAACGCGCAGACCGGCGCTCCCGAACCGAAGGCTTTGGGCGCCTCGCTGGGCGAACCCTGCCGGGTCGCCAAATCGCTCGAGCTTACCGACGACGCTCGGGCCAAAACCTTCTTCGAGGAGAATTTTGCGCCGCTGCGGATCTCGCGCCTCGGCGAGCCCGATGGTTTCGTCACCGGCTATTACGAACCGGTGCTGGAGGGATCGCGCACGCAGACCGACGTCTACAATGTCCCGGTCTATCGCCGCCCCTCGAATCTCTTTGTGCGCGGTTACAAGCAGGATTCGGTCAGCCTGCCCAACAAGGGCCCGGTCTATCGCAAGATCGGCCGCCGCAAGCTCGTGCCTTATTACGACCGCGCCGAGATCGAGGACGGCAAGATCGCCGGCCGCGGACTCGAGATTGCCTGGCTGAAGGACCCGACCGATCTGCTGTTCGCCCAGATCCAGGGTTCGGCGCGGATCAAGTTCGACGACGGCGGCACGGTCCGGCTCAACTACGACGCCTATAACGGCTATCCCTATACGGCGGTCGGTCGCATCCTGATCGAGCGCGGCATCATTCCAAAGGAAGAGATGTCGATGCAGAAGATCAGGGAGTGGATGGCGCAGACCCCTGACGGTGCCAAGGAGCTGCGCCGCCAGAACCGCTCCTACATCTTCTTTCGCGAGGTCAATCTATCCGACAAGGAGGAGGCGGTCGGCGCGCAAGGCATTCCGTTGACGGCCGGCCGCTCGATCGCGGTCGACAAATCGCTCCACGTCTACGGCACCCCGTTTTTCATCGAAGGCGAGCTGCCGATCGATTCCGAACGCGCGAAGACGCCGTTCCATCGCTTGATGATCGCGCAGGACACGGGCTCGGCCATCATCGGTCCGGCGCGCGCCGATCTCTATTTCGGCGCGGGTCAGGAGGCAGGCCGGGTCTCCGGGCGGCTGCGCCATGCCATGCATTTCGTGATGCTGGTGCCGAAGAGCCTCGATCCCACAACGCGCGGCGCGCGGCTCCCGGTGCCGGACCCGCGGCCCTCGGAGAAGATCGCAAAGCTGTTTCCGCAAACGGAGCCTGCGAAGGACAAGCCGCCTGCCGAGCTGCAAAGCAAGAGCGAGACGGTCGCTGTCGCCGGTCCAATCCCGCTGCCGGTGCCGCGTCCCGTGATCGAGCCAGTTCAGGAGCCGCGGCGGCCGGTGAAAAATCGCTCCCATCGGCAACAATGAAGCGATCGTCCCGTCCGCCCGTGCTGGAGCCTCGTCCCTCGCCGCGCCGTCGCGCGCTGAGTGAGGAAGAGCGCGCGCTGTGGGATACGGTCGCAAAGCAGGTCAAGCCACTGAGAAAGCATCGTGCGGCGAAGGCGCAAGCTGCACCACGCACCGAGTCTTCGCCTGCAGCGCCCGCCCCCCGGCTTGCGCCGTCGCCACGTCCGATTGCCGCTGCCCCGGCACCGCGCGCAGCGAAGCCGGCGGTGCCGCCGCTGGCGCCGCTCGGCAAGCGCGAGCGCACAAAGCTGTCGCGCGGGCGCAGCGAGATCGAGGCGCGGCTCGATCTGCACGGCATGACCCAGATGCGTGCCCACCGCGCGCTGAGCGGCTTCCTGCACCGCGCCCATCATGACGGCCTGACCTTCGTGCTGGTCATCACCGGCAAGGGCCGAAGCGGCGGCGAAAGCGGCGTGCTGCGCCGTCAGGTGCCGGAATGGCTGAGCCTGCCGGAATTCCGGGCCTTCGTCGTCGGGTTCGAAGAGGCCGGTATCGGCCATGGCGGCGAGGGCGCGCTCTACGTGCGGATCAGGCGGGCGAGATACTAGAACGGCCGCACGATTCCGACGCGCGGGATCAATGTGACAATCAGGCCGAAGATATTTGTCGTCTGATCTTCCGCCGAAATCAGCGGCGTCTCGCGTGCGGCGGGCAGCATCTTCACCGCGTGCAGGATCAGGAACATGCAGACTGCCCAGTTCGAGATCCAGCGCGAATAGTCGAATACCATCACGAACATCACGACACAGGCGAGGCTGAGGCCGATCAGCGCCGCAATGACGAGGCGGCGATGCGTGTCGCTTGCGAGCGCGCCGATCAAATTCGCAAAATAGCGCCACAGCGGTGTGTGCAGCCAGATCAGCAGCGCGAACACGGGCACGCCGAGGATGTTGTGCGGCAGGCGGCCCCAGGTGTCGGAAATCTCCTTCGCCAACGGCTGATACCAGATGTAGGCAAACTGCAGCAGGTCGGTCCGCGACGGATCGGCCATCCGGCTCTTCAGATCGGCGACGAAATCCGCCTCCGGGACCGGCATCGTTCCCCAAAACTGCGCGGCGAAGAACAGCGCGGAGACGGCCAGCAGGGCCATGATGCCGAACGCGACATTGGTGCGATCGCAGCCATGCGCTAGATAATGCCTGATCACGACGATGGTGATGATGGTCGGCACATACATCAAGAGATGGATGTGGTGGATCAGGACGAGAACGATCGAGAACAGCGCAGCCAGCGCCACGAACAGCAGCGAGCCGGCCGGCACCAGCAGCAGGACGATCGCCAGCGCGCAGCCATAGATGTCGAAATGGCCGAGCGTGTGCATGAAGTTCTTGAGGAAGAACGGCGAGCCCGCGATGAAGACGAACGTCGGCAATGTCTTCGCGGTGAAGCCGAACGTTGTCTGGAATAGTCTTGCGTACAGCCCGAGCGTCACCAGCCATGTAGCGCCGCCGAGCGCGAACACCAGCCATAGCGGCACCTTGTCGGTGAACAGCGCGACGATCGTCCCGATCAGCGCGCGCTTGATGAAGCCAAAATGGTAATCGACGAGGAGGTGGATGTAGGGGACGTAAGGCGGCAGCTGGATCTTGTGAACGAAGACGCCAACGATGATTGCCGCGTTGATCGCGAGCAGCAGGCGCCAGGGGTTTTGCAGGAAGCGTGCGGTCACGCCGCATCCATAGCGCGACCGTCCGGAATTACAAAATGAACCGGCTCAAATCCGCGTTCTTGGCGAGGTCCCCGACGTGCTTCTGCACGAAATCGGCGTCGACCCTGATGGTCTCGCCGCTGCGATCTGGGGCGGTGAAGGAGATCTCGTCCAGCACCCGCTCCATCACGGTCTGCAGCCGCCGCGCGCCGATGTTCTCGACGGTGGAATTCACGGCCACCGCGACGTCCGCAAGCGCGTCGATGGCGTTGTCGGTGATGTCGAGCGTGACGCCTTCGGTCTGCATCAAAGCGACATATTGCTTGATCAACGAGGCCTCGGGCTCGGTCAGGATGCGGCGCATGTCGTCGCGGGTCAGCGCCTGCAGCTCGACGCGGATCGGCAGGCGGCCCTGCAGTTCCGGCAACAAATCGGACGGTTTGGCGACGTGGAAGGCGCCTGAGGCAATGAACAGGATGTGGTCGGTCTTCACCGCGCCGTGCTTGGTCGAGACGGTGGTGCCCTCGATCAGCGGCAGCAGGTCGCGCTGCACGCCCTCGCGCGAGACGTCGCCGCCGGCGCGGCCTTCGCGGGCGCAGATCTTGTCGATCTCGTCCAGGAATACGATGCCGTTGTTCTCGACCGCGCTGATCGCCTCCATCGTCAACTGATCGCTGTCGAGCAGCTTGTCGGATTCCTCGTTGATGAGGATCTCGTGCGAGCTCTCCACCGTCAGCCGCCGCGTCTTGCTGCGGCCGCCGAGCTTGCCGAAGATATCGCCGATCGACACCGCGCCCATCTGCGCGCCAGGCATGCCCGGGATCTCGAACATCGGAAAGCCGCTGCCGCCGCCTTGCGTCTCGATCTCGATTTCCTTGTCGTTGAGCTCGCCCGCGCGCAGCTTCTTGCGGAAGGAGTCCCGCGTCGCGGCGCTGGAATTGGCGCCGACCAGGGCATCAAGTACGCGCTCCTCAGCGGCGAGCTGCGCACGTGCCTGCACGTCTTTGCGCTTGCGCTCGCGGACCTGGGAAATCGCGACCTCGACGAGATCGCGCACGATCTGCTCGACGTCGCGGCCGACATAGCCGACCTCGGTGAATTTCGTCGCCTCGACCTTCAGGAACGGCGCGTTGGCAAGCTTGGCGAGCCGCCGCGCGATCTCGGTCTTGCCGACCCCGGTCGGGCCGATCATCAGGATGTTCTTCGGCAGCACCTCTTCGCGCAAGGAGCCTTCGAGCTGCTGCCGCCGCCAGCGGTTGCGCAGCGCGATCGAGACGGCGCGCTTGGCATCGGCCTGGCCGACGATGAAACGGTCGAGTTCGGAAACGATTTCGCGGGGGGAGAAGTCTGTCATGGGACCTTAGCTAGGATCAGATGCGGGGCGGGACAAGCCGCTTTTTTTGGCCGTCAGATGATCGGCGGACCCGATTGCCATAGTTTCACGGCCTCGATCGGATGGATCAGCATCAGGATATTGAGCGTCAGATTGTCGCGAATATGCAGCGCCAGCATGATTTCGAAGGCGAGCCCAAGCAGGATGGTCACTGATACAGGCAGCAGGCGCGCTACGAGGAAGCCCAGCATCATGGACAAATTGTCAGAGATCGAATTGACGATGCTGTCGCCGAAATAATCCAGCGAGATCGTGCCGGCGCGGTAGCGTTCGATGATGAAGGGCGAGTTCTCGACGATCTCCCAGGCACCTTCGATCAGAATGGCGATGATCAGGCGGGCGGGCCAGGACAGAGACACGAACGGCAGCCGCGCGAACAGCAGCCAGGTCAGCCCGTAAAACAGGAAGCCGTGCAGGATGTGCGAGAAGGTGTACCAGTCGGCGATGTGCTGCGAATTCTCCGAGCTGTTCACCACGCCATGCCACAGCTTGACATAGCCGCAGGTGCAGATCGGCACCCGGCCCATCGCAAGCAGGATCGAGGCCTGCATCGCTAGCAGCAGCAGCGCGATGCCGACCCAGGCGAGCGGCGGAAACGCGGCCTTGCTCTCATGCGTGGTTGCCAGCGTCATGGCTCGCGCACCATCAGGAGTGCGGGCCCGTCGGGCGTCTCGACCATGCGGTCGCGGACAAAGCCGGCCTTCTCATAGGCACGCACGGCGCGCGCGTTGAGCGGATCAGGATCAGTGACGATGCGGGGCAGGCCCTGCCGCAACTGCGCGTCGGCGAATTGCCGGATGAATGCCGAACCGTGCCCGCGCGCGATCATGTCGCTTTCGCCGATGAACTGATCGATGCCACGGGTGGCCTCCGGTTGCGGCCCAAGACCCGTATTCCAGGCGGTCAGGCGGTAGCATTGAAGATAGCCGAACGGCTTGCCGTCGGCCAACACGATGAACTGGTCCATTGCCGGCTCGTCGAGATCGCCGCTCACGAGCGCGAACTGCTCGTCCGGATCGCCCCACCATTCCCGCACATGCGCTTCGCCCAGCCATCGCCGAATCAGCGGCAGATCGGCCGCGGTCATCGGGCGGAAGGTGTAGGCGAGGGCCATGGCCTACCCGGCCGACAGCGCTTCGATGGTCACATTGCGGTTGGTGTAGACGCAGATATCGGCGGCGATGTCGAGGGAGCGGCGGACGATGGTCTCGGCGTCCTTGTCGGTGTCGAGTAGGGCGCGGGCGGCCGCCAGCGCGTAATTCCCGCCGGAGCCGATCGCCATTACGCCGGCTTCGGGCTCCAACACGTCGCCGGTGCCTGTCAGCACCAGGGAAACGTCCTTGTCGGCCACGATCATCATGGCCTCCAGCCGTCGCAAATAACGGTCTGTGCGCCAATCCTTGGCGAGTTCGACGGCGGCCCGGGTCAATTGCCCCGGATATTGCTCGAGCTTGGCTTCCAGACGCTCGAACAGCGTGAAGGCGTCGGCGGTGGCGCCGGCAAAGCCGCCGATGACGTCGCCCTTGCCGAGTTTCCGGACCTTCTTGGCGTTGTGCTTGATCACGGTCTGGCCGATCGAGACCTGGCCGTCGCCGCCGACCACCACCTTGCCGCCCTTGCGGACCGTCAAAATCGTGGTGCCGTGCCAGCCCGGCGAGCTGTTTGGGGAGTCCTGCATGAATGATCCTCGTTGTCCGGGCTGATTTAGGCGGTCGGGAGCGGGGGCACAACGGGCCGCTTCGGGCGCAATTCGCTCACCATAGGCAGAAGTAGAGGCCCGGCCAGCCGTTGCCGCAGTAGCGAAGGCGTCATTTGGCTGTTAAAAGACCGGCGTTTTCGGCCCGAACTAGGATGGAAGCGTGTTTTGATGCGCACCGCGACGATCAAGCGCAAGACCAAGGAAACCGACATCGAGGTCACCGTGAACCTCGATGGCTCCGGCGTGTCCAATATCGCGACCGGCATCGGCTTTTTCGACCATATGCTCGATCTCCTCGCCCGCCATTCCCGCATTGACCTCACGGTCAAGGCGGTCGGCGATTTGCACATCGATCATCACCATACCACCGAAGACACCGGCATCGCGCTCGGCCAGGCCGTCAAGCAGGCGCTCGGCAACATGGCGGGCATCACTCGCTATGCCGGCGTGCACATGCCCATGGACGAGACGCTGTCACGCGTGGTCATCGACATCTCGGGCCGCCCGGTCCTGGTGTTCAAGGTCGACTTTCCCCGCGACAAGATCGGCGAGTTCGACACCGAGCTGGTGCGCGAGTGGTTCCAGGCCTTCGCCATGAACGCCGGCGTGACTCTTCACGTCGAGACCCTATATGGCGATAACAGCCACCATATCGCCGAGTCCTGCTTCAAGGGTCTGGCACGGGCGCTGCGCACCGCCGTCGCGATCGATCCGAAGGCGGTGGGCGAAATCCCGTCCACCAAGGGCTCGCTCGGCGGCTGACATCTTTCGGCCCGCGGCGCGCGCCGTTTGCGGTATCACTGAATTCCTAAGGAACGGGCCATCGCCATGTCCGTCTACACAGTTCATGCTCCCTCCCCCGCAGGAGCCGATCTGCGCGCGACCGACAAGTTCGTCTTCGTGCGCGACGGCTTCCATTTTTGGGCGATGATCTTCGGACCGCTCTGGCTGCTGTGGAATCGGCTGTGGCTGGCGCTGATCGGCTGGGTGATCTTCGTTGCCGCGTTCAACGTCGGGCTGTCCAGCCTTGGCGTCGGCCGGTCGTCGATCGTCTTCGCCGACGTCATCGTCGCGCTGCTGATGGGATTCGAGGCCTCTAGCCTGCGCCGCTGGACGCTCTCGCGCGGTAAATGGCGGCAGCTCGACGTGGTGATTTCCGACGACGAGGACACCGCCGAGCGCCGCTTCTTCGAGCGCTGGAGCCAGAAGCAGCGCGGCATCGTCAACGATCAATGGGCCGTCGATCGCGGTGGCCCGCCGCCGACCCGCAACGTGCCGGGTCAGCAATTCTCCAACCCGCCGCCAATGCCGGCAGGTGGCATCATTGGTTTGTTTCCAGAACCGGGAGGGTCAAGATGAGCGTCGCCATCATCGATTACGGTTCCGGCAATCTGCATTCGGCCGCCAAGGCGTTCGAGCGCGCCGCGCGCGGCATGGACAACCCGCAAAAGGTGTTCGTCACCAGCGATCCAGACCAGGCCTACAGCGCCGACCGTCTGGTACTGCCGGGCGTCGGTGCTTTCGCTGATTGCCGGCGCGGGCTCGACGCCGTCAACGGCATGGTCGAGGCGATCACCGAAGCGGTGCGCGTCAAGGCGCGGCCGATGTTCGGCATCTGCGTCGGCATGCAGCTGTTCGCCACTCGCGGCAAGGAGCATGTGATCACGCAAGGGCTGAACTGGATCGGCGGCGACGTCGAGAAGATCACGCCGAACGACGAGAGGCTGAAGATCCCGCACATGGGATGGAATACGCTCGATGTGCTGCGCGAGCATCCGGTGCTGGACAGGCTGCCGCTCGGCCCCAAGGGCCAGCACGCTTATTTCGTGCACTCCTACCACCTCAACGCCACCAACGAGGCGGACGTGCTCGCGCGCGCCGATTACGGCGGGCCCGTCACCGCGATCGTCGGCAAGGACACCGCGATCGGGACGCAGTTTCACCCCGAGAAGAGCCAGCGCTTCGGCCTCGCCCTGATCTCGAATTTTTTGCGATGGAAACCGTGATTCTCTTTCCCGCGATCGACCTCAAGAACGGCCAATGCGTGCGCCTCGAACAGGGCGACATGGCGCGCGCGACCGTGTTCAACCTCAATCCCGCTGCGCAGGCGGCGAGCTTCGTCGCGCAGGGCTTTGAGTATCTCCACGTCGTCGACCTCGACGGCGCGTTTGCCGGGAAGCCTGTGAACGCGCAGGCCGTCGAGGCGATGCTGAAGACGATCACGATTCCGGTGCAGCTCGGTGGCGGCATTCGCGATCTCGCGACTGTCGAAGCCTGGCTCGAAAAGGGCATCACCCGCGTCATCATCGGCACCGCCGCGGTGCGCGACCCCGAATTGGTGAAGGCTGCCGCCAGGAAATTCCCCGGCCGCGTCGCGGTCGGGCTCGATGCACGTGACGGCAAGGTCGCGGTCGAAGGCTGGGCCGAGACCTCGCAGGTGACGGTGCTGGAGATCGCACGGCGTTTCGAGGATGCCGGCGTTGCCGCCATCATCTTCACCGACATCGCGCGCGACGGCCTGCTCAAAGGCTTGAATCTCGATGCGACCATTGCGCTGGCGGATGCGATCTCGATTCCCGTGATCGCCTCCGGCGGCCTCGCCTCGATCGAGGACGTCAAGGCGATGCTGACGCCGCGCGCGAAAAAGCTCGCCGGCGCGATCGCCGGTCGCGCGCTCTATGACGGCCGACTCGATCCCGCGTCCGCCCTCGCCCTGATCCGCAACGCACGCGCTGCCTAGGAGACCTCCGATGTTCAAGGTGCGCGTGATCCCATGCCTCGACGTCAAGGACGGCCGCGTTGTCAAGGGCGTCAACTTCGTCGATTTGCGCGATGCCGGTGACCCCGTCGAAGCGGCGATCGCCTATGACGCCGCCGGCGCGGACGAACTTACGTTTCTCGACATCACCGCGACCCATGAGAATCGCGGCATCATGCTGGACGTGGTCCGGCGCACCGCGGAAGCCTGCTTCATGCCCCTCACCGTCGGCGGCGGCGTGCGTGAGGTGAGCGACATCAAGACCCTGCTGCGCGCCGGTGCGGACAAGGTCTCGATCAACAGCGCCGCGGTGTCGCGGCGCGAGTTCGTCAAGGAAGCCGCCGAGAAATTCGGCGGGCAGTGCGTGGTGGTCGCGATCGACGCAAAGCGGGTCAAGCGCGCCGGTGGCGGAGAGCGCTGGGAGATCTTCACCCATGGCGGCCGCAACTCGACCGGCATCGATGCCGTCGAATATGCCCAGGAGGTGGTCTCGCTCGGCGCCGGTGAAATCCTGCTCACCTCGATGGACCGCGACGGCACACGGCAGGGTTTTGACATCCCGCTGACCCGGGCGATCGCCGACAGCATTCCCGTTCCTGTGATCGCCTCGGGCGGCGTCGGCAATCTCGACCACCTCGTCGACGGTATTCGCGACGGCCACGCCACCGCCGTGCTGGCCGCCTCGATCTTCCATTTCGGGGAATTCACCATCCGCGAAGCCAAGGAGCACATGTCCCGGCGCGGGCTGCCCATGCGCCTCGATGCCTGACGACTCCCGTTCCTAAAAATGCTAAATCATCGGCGGGAACCGGCTTATCCCGTCAGAAACCGGCCAATCATCGGCCAAGGCGCGTTTTCCGAGTATTTGTATGCCGCGTTTCACCATCCACGATCTGGCCGAGACCATCGACGCCCGCGCGGCAGCGGGTGGCGAGGCGTCCTATACCCGCAAGCTCCTCGACAAGGGCGCCGAACATTGCGCCAAAAAGTTCGGTGAGGAGGCAGTCGAAACCGTAATCGCAGCAGTCGAAAACGATCGCGCGCATCTGATCGCCGAAGGCGCCGACCTGCTCTATCATTTCCTTGTGCTGCTCAAGGCCCGCGGCGTAAAGCTGGAAGAGGTCGAGGCCGCATTGGACAAGCGGACCAATATGTCAGGGTTGGAAGAAAAGGCGTCGCGTAAGGGCGGCAGCTAGCCGAGGTGGAGAGTCGCGTCATGGATATCCGCGCACCCGAGCAGCAGTATAATCCGTACCGCGTCTATACGCGCGAGGAGTGGTCGCGACTGCGCGACGACACGCCGATGACGCTGGAGCCGGGCGAGTTCGACCGGCTACGCTCGCTGCACGACCGCCTCGACTTGCAGGAGGTCGAGGACATCTACCTGCCACTGTCGCGCCTGCTGTCGATCTATGTCGATGCGATGCAGCGGCTCTATTACGCGGAGCGCCAGTTTCTCAATATCCGCGACCGCAAGATGCCCTACATCATCGGCGTCGCCGGTTCGGTCGCGGTTGGAAAATCCACCACGGCCCGCGTGCTTCAGGCGCTGCTGGCGCGCTGGTCGCCGCGTCCCAAGGTCGAGCTGATCACCACCGACGGATTTCTGTATCCCAACGCCGTGCTGGAGCGGCAGGGCATCATGCAGAAGAAGGGTTTTCCGGAGAGCTACGACCTGCCGCTGCTGCTCAGCTTCCTCTCGGACATCAAGGCCGGCCGCCGCCATGTGCGCGCGCCGGTCTATTCGCATTTGACCTACGACATTGTGCCGAACCAGTGGGCCGAGATCGACCAGCCCGACATCCTGATCGTCGAGGGCGTCAACGTGCTGCAGACCGGCAAGCTGCCGCGTGACGGCAAGGCCGTGCCCGTGGTCTCCGACTTCTTCGATTTCTCGGTCTATATCGACGCCGACGAGGCCGCGCTGCGGCAGTGGTACATCAGGCGCTTCCTGTCGCTGCGCGACACCGCGTTCACCAATCCAAAATCCTACTTCAACCGCTACGCGCTGTTGTCGGACGAGGAAGCCACCGCCACCGCGATCGCGATCTGGGAACGCACCAACCTCGCCAATCTCGAGGACAACATCCTGCCGACCCGCCCCCGCGCGACCCTGATCCTGAAGAAGGGCGCCGACCACACGGTGTCGAGCGTGGCGCTCAGGCGGCTGTAACAGCCTTGATGAACGCAGCCCTTGTTAAATTCGGGCTGAGTATCTTTTGTTGCAGACCGGCGAGGGGTATTTGGTTATGGCTTTCGGAAACGCACACGGGCCCCATGGTTGATCGTCTCAGAAGCGCTGCCGAGCAGCTGGAAGCACCGACCTGCCCGGATTGCCATATCGAGATGAAGTGGTTCCGTTCCGAGCTGCTGGCGGACGAGCCGGCCCCGATCATCGCGCATCTTTTCGTGTGCCCGCATTGCAAGCGCGCGGCCCAGGCAGACACCAAATTCAAGGGCACGCCAGCGCCGCCGGCCAAGCTGTCCGCGCCGCGGTTTGCTGCTCACGCCGCGTAGCATTCGGGGGTGGCCGGATTCGGCGCTCGGCTGGCCGCCGGATAGTAACTCGACATGACGATCATTTCCGGGCCTCCTGTCGCGCTTTCGAGCCGATGAAGATGTGCCACGCCGTGAGAAACATCGCGGCGACGAGCGGGCCGATAACGAACCCGTTCGCTCCGAAAGCCGCAAGGCCGCCTACGGTAGCGAGCAGCACGACATAGCTCGGCATTTGGATCGACTGGCCGACCAGGATCGGACGGAGAAAATTGTCCGCAAGACCGATCACGAAGATCCCGAAGGCGAGCAGGATGATCCCTTTCGTGACTGAGCCTGCCACAAGCAGGTAGAGCGCGACCGGAACCCAAACTAGCGCAGAGCCGAGCACGGGCAGAAGCGAGAGCAGCGCCATCAGGGCGCCCGCCAGCAGCGGGGCAGTCAGGCCGAGCACCCAGAAAATCAGCCCGCCAAGCGCTCCCTGAATCAGCGCAACGAGAACGATCCCCTTGATCGTCCCGCGAACCGCGAGGGTGAATGCATTCAGAATCTCGGTGGTGTGGCTCGGCCGCAGCGGAAGCGCGTCGCGAATCCGCGCGTTGAGCTCGTCACCATCGCGGAGCAGGAAGAACAGCAGGTACAACATCACGAGCAAGCTTGCGACGAACTCCAGCGTCAACTGACCGATGTTGATGGCGTGCCCCGCCAGCTGTTGGCCGGCAGGTACGACCAGACTCGACAGACGTTCCTTCAGGGCCGAAAAATCGATGCCGGCCAGGCGATCCGACAGGGAAGCAGCCCAGGCGGGCAGCGCGGATTTCAGCTGCTGCAGGGGATGAGCGAAACTGATCTCTCCACTCTGAGCGCGCTGATACAGCTCCCCACCCTGGTCGATGAGCGAGGCGATGACGACCGCCACCGGGATGAGGACCATGACGATCACGACGACGACAGTGAACGATGCGACCAAGTTGCGCCTTCCCGGAAGCGTTTCCAGGGCCCGTCGATAGAGTGGCGCGAAGATGATCGCCAGAAGCGTGGCCCACAACAACGCGCCGGAGAACGGCCAAAGCACCCACCCGAAGGCAAGGGAGATCGCGGCAAGCAAGATGAGGAATGAGCGGTCTTCCGATGTTCTCACGTGTTCGCCAGCCCTTCTGTGGCCAGAGCATGTTCACCCGAATTCCGGGCCGTCACTTGTCTGCTTTCGCGGTCCAGTCGGCGAACTTGATGCGTCCTGCAAAGGTTGCAGGACCCGAGCCGCCGGCCTTGTAGACGAAAGCTTCGCCTTCCTGCACGTCCCCGGCTTCCTTGCCGAAGGCATCGGCGATGTTGGTCTTGTGGGTGACCAGGAAGGTGTTGGTGCCGGCCTTGGGCGGCGCGTCGACGAGCTGCCGCACGGCCTGGCCCGCCTTTGCATTTGCGCCGGTCGGATTTGCCATGCCCGACGCACTCGCGTTGCTGCTGTCCGTCAACGCATCGACGGCCTTGACCTCGCGGCCGGAGATCAGCCTGCCGGCCTCGATCGCGCGGTTCAGCTTGCTGGTGTAGACGTCGCCGATCGGGATCGCGAGTTCCTTGATGGCCGTCCCGATCTGGCGCGCCATGTCCCGGCCCTTTTCACTGAGCTGACGCTGGGCGCTCATGTCGTCGAATTTGAAAGGGTAGACATCCTTTTGGCTGTCGTCGGTAGCGGTGTGGCGAAACACCAGCACGTAGCCGCCTTGCTTGAGCGAGGCGATCAGTTGCGAGCTATCGGCCGCGGCGGCTTGAGTGGAACCACAGAGAAGGATCACGAAAGCGAGGCGGCAAAGCACGTTCATGCGAAATCCTCTGTTTAAATGCCCCAGAGGATGGTGACGTGCGACGCGGTCGATTTCAATTGTCGATTACCGGCCGAGATCAGGTTCCTATGAAATCCGAATCAAACCGCGAGCTGCCGCGCCGCCGCCAGTCCGGCCAGCGCCTCTTCCAGCTTCTCGCGATCGAGCGGCTTGATCAGAAACCCGTTCATGCCCGCTTCAAAGCAGGCGTAGCGATCTTCCACCAGCGTATTGGCGGTGAGCGCGAGGATCGGCGTGTGATGGCCGCCTCTAGCTGCCTCATGCGCACGGATTCGTTTTGTCGTTTCGATGCCGTCAAGCTGCGGCATCTGGATGTCCATCAGCACGAGATCATAGGGCGTGCCGGCCGATGCCGCGCCGAGCCAGGATTCCAGCGCGGCCTCGCCATTAATCGCGATGACGACGCGGTGGCCGAGTTTCGTCAGCAGCGAGCGCATCAACAGCGCGTTGATCTCGTTGTCCTCGGCGACGAGAACCGACAGGCCTTTCGCCGGTACCGCGGCGGTGGATGGGGCCGAGGGCTCCGGCGCGAGATCGGGCGAGGCGACCTCCGGGGGTAGCGTGAGGCGTGCGGCGAGCGAGGCCGCGCGCAGCGGCTTCACCAGGAAGCCCGTGAAGGCCGGCGAAAGTTTCTCGTGGCGCGAGCCGGACGTCAGCAGCACGAGGCGTTGCGTCGCATGACTGCGTGCGGCTTCGCCGAGGCGGTCGGCGGTGGCAGCGCCGAGCGCGCGATCGATCAGGACCGAATGCCATGAGCGTTCCGGCAGCAGCGCTTCCGCCACCGCGACGTCCGTCACCATGCAGGTCTGGCCGCCCCAGCGCTCCAGCCGGCGCGCGATCAAGGAGGCCTCGATGCCGTCGGCGATCAGCAGGATCGACTTGCCGGTGAGATCGGGACCGGGGAACGCCGTCTGTTCTGCGCCAGCGTGCGCTGGCGCGAGCGGAATCGCGACCTCGAAGGTCGAACCCTTGCCCGGCTCGCTCGTGAGCGTGATGCGGCCGCCCGTGCGCTTGACGATGCGCTCGCTGATGGCGAGACCGAGGCCGGTGCCGCCATAGGTGCGGGCGACGCGTTCGTCGGCCTGCTCGAATTCGCGGAAGATGCGCTGTTGCGCGTCGGCTGCGATGCCGATGCCGGTGTCGCGCACCAGAAAACTGATCTCGTTCGGCCAGATGCCGGGCTCGACGATCAGCGCGACGCCGCCGCTTGCAGTGAACTTGATGCCGTTGCCGGCGAGGTTGAGCAGCACCTGGCGCAGCCGCGCGGCGTCGCCGACCACCTCGAGCGGCAGCCGCTCGTCGACATAGGCGGCGATCTCGAGCTGCTTCGCCTGCGCGCGCGGCGCGAGCAGCTCGGTGATGTCCTCGATCAGAGCCGAGAGCGCGAAGGGTCGCTGCTCGAGGTCGAGCTTGCCGGCTTCGATCTTGGAATAGTCGAGCAGCTCCTCGATCAGCGCCATCAGCGCTTCGCCGGAGGTCTTCACGGCCCTGGCGTAGGTCGACTGCTCCGGCGTTAGCGTGGTGTCGAGCAGCAGCCCGCCCATGCCGATGATGCCGTTCAGCGGCGTGCGGATCTCGTGCGAGGCCATCGCCAGGAAGCGCGATTTGGCCCGGTTGGCGGCGTCGGCCTGATCGCGGGCGTCGGACAGCGCGCGCTCGGTCTCGGTGCGGTCGGTGACGTCGCGTCCGACGCTCTGCAATTCGGCGGGCTGGCCGGCGTCGAGGCGGACATAGCCTTCGCGCCAGGCGATCCAGCGCGCGCCGAGCGGGGTTGCGATCTTCTGGTCGTGAATCCGCGTGCCGTTGCTCTCGCGAGCGCTGTCGCCCTGCTCCAGCACGGCGAAATCAAAGCGCGTGCCGACCAGCGCGCCGCGCGCCTGTCCGGCAAGCGCGCAATAGGCGTCGTTGACGAAGGTGATGCAGCCATTTGTGTCGCGCAGCACGATCAGATCGCCCTGCTGTTCGAACAGGCTGCGGGCGCGTTCTTCCGCTTCCTTCAACTCCCAATTGCGGTCGATCAGCGTTTCGTTGTGGGCAGCCAGCGCCCGCATCCGCTTGTTGACGAAGCGCAGGCGCATGCTGAGCGTGGCGAGGCCGAGGCAGGCGAGCGCGAACAGGAAGCTGACGCCGATCGCAAACGCATTGGGATCGTAGCCGGACGTCTCGGACCGGCTGCCGGAGACAAACCCATAGGCGCCGCCGAAGGTCGCCGAGAAGATCATGAAGGAGCGGATCGCAAAGGCGATTCGGGGGTGCTGTCGCCTGAAGCGGCGCATGCGCACCTTGATCCGGAACGTCCGACCCATCGCCACCGACCCGACTGTTTTCATAAAACGCTACGCTCGCTGTAAACGACGATGTGCCGCCGACCTTGCGAACAGTTTGAGGCCCTGCGACCGCCTCCAAACAGGGTTGACGAGGCGTTAACGGCGCAAAGCGACGCGGCTCAAAGCGAGGCGGCCTGGAGACGGCGGTGGCCGCCGCGGGCGCCGACGATCAGCGCCGCCGCCTCGCGCTGCGAGAAGGTTTTCGAGCGCACATAGACACGGTAATCCGCCGGCCCCTCGGTGGAGAGATAGATCACCTGACCGCCGTCGACGGGCTGCGCGGCAATCGAGATCAGGCGAGTCGAGGGGTTGGCCTGGCAGGACTCCGATTCCGAGCCGAGGCCGTCGTCGACGACGGCGAAGTCGGCCGCGTCCGCATCCTCGGTGATCTGAACCCGCACCGTGGCGCGCGCGGGATCATCGGTGAAGGCGACATGCACGCCGGCGGTCCAGAACAGCGACGTCAGCTCGACCGAGGTGTCGCCGAGGGCGATGCAGGGATGCGAGACCGATCCGATCTCGCTTCGGGCAAACACCGCGGCCGCCAACAGGGGAACAACCGACGCCAGGATCTTGAAACGCAACATGACGCGCTACTCGCCGGGCCCGGTACGGGGAACTGATGGGCCTTATGGTTTGCAGAGCGTAAAGGAAACTCGTTACCGCCGGGTTGATGCCGGTATCCGGGGATGAGGATCTCAGTCGGTTAGGCGCTTCTGTTCGTTTTTCGCTCGACTTCAGTGAGAACCAAATAGCTGTTCTTGCCGAAGCTGATCGCCCACAGCGCCGCCCAGGCACCCCACCTGTTCCTGACCTCGATCTCGACGGTTTGGCCGGGAGTGGTGCGAACGACGAGCGGCTGGCTCCTGCCCCAATCAATGGTCGCCTCGATCGTGCAGGCGCCGGCCGGCAGCGTGATCTCCAACACGCCGTTGCGCGCAAGCTTCCCAACGCTGGTCCCGTTGACCCACAGCTCGTATGACCTCAGCCAATCAGCGTATTGGGACGCACGAACAAATCTGATGGTGCAGGCATTGGCGTCGGTCATAGCTTCACTCTCGGGGAACGTGCTGTTCGTCAGGAAGATGCCGCGGGCGTATCGGTCAGGCGATCTGGCGCACATCCTCCGCGAGTGCGCGGTAGGACAAGGCCTCGGCGAGATGCAGCCGGCCGATCCTGTCCGCATGATCGAGATCGGCCAGCGTGCGCGCCACCCGCAACACGCGGTGATAGCCGCGCGCCGACAGCCGCATGGTCTCGGCGGCGTCGCGCAGCAGCTTCTGGCCTTGCGCATCCGGTTTGGCAATCTCCTCCAGCACCGAGGCCGGCGCTTCGGCATTGGTGCGAACCTTCGGCAGGCCGGCGTCCGCGTAGCGGGCGAGCTGGATATCCCGCGCCGCCGCCACGCGCGCGGCGACTTCGGCCGAGCCCTCTGCGGGCGGCGGCAGGATCAAATCGGCCGCGGTCACCGCGGGAACCTCGATGCGCAAATCGATGCGGTCCATCAGCGGCCCCGAGATGCGGGCCTGGTAGTCGCCCGTGCAGCGATCGATGCGGCCGCGCTTGCAGGCATAGCCGGGCTCGAACGCATTGCCGCAGCGGCAGGGATTCATCGCCGCGACCAGCATGAAGCGTGCGGGATAGGTGACGCGGTGATTGGCGCGGGACACCGAGACCTCGCCGTTCTCCAGCGGCTGGCGCAGCGAATCCAGCACGCGCGGATCGAATTCGGGGAGCTCGTCGAGGAACAGCACGCCCTGATGCGCGAGCGAGATCTCGCCGGGCCGGGCGCGCATGCCGCCGCCGGTGAGCGCAGCCATGCTGGCGGAATGATGCGGCGAGCGAAACGGCCGCCGCGCCGTCAGTGCGCCGCCCTCGATCTCGCCGGCAACAGAGGCGATCATCGAGACCTCGAGCAACTCGCCCGGTGACAGCGGCGGCAGGATCGAGGGCAGGCGTGCCGCCAGCATCGATTTGCCGGCGCCGGGCGCGCCGATCATCAGCAGGTGATGGCCGCCGGCGGCCGCGATCTCCAGCGCCCGCTTGGCGCTCTCCTGGCCCTTGATGTCGCGCAGGTCGAGCGGCGAGCTTGCTGCTTCATGCACCTTCGGCACAGGCCGCGACAGCACCTGCGTTCCCTTGAAATGGTTGGCTATCTGGATCAGCGAACTTGCGGCGATGATCTGGATGTCCGGGCTCGCCCATGCCGCTTCCGAGCCGCAAGCCGCCGGACAGATCAGCCCCTCCTCGCGCACATTGGCGCCGATCGCGGCGGGAAGAACACCGGCCACCGGCGCGATCGATCCGTCGAGGCCAAGCTCGCCCAGAACGGTGAAGCCGGACAGCGCATCCGGAGGGATCGCGCCGATCGCCCCCATCAGGCCGAGCGCGATCGGCAGGTCATAATGGCTGCCCTCCTTGGGCAAATCGGCGGGCGCGAGATTGACGGTGATCCGCCGCGCCGGCAGCGCCAGCCCCGAGGCGATCAGCGCCGAGCGGACCCGCTCGCGCGCCTCCGACACCGCCTTGTCCGGGAGACCGACGATCGCGAAGGCCGGCAGACCGGGCGCGACCTGCACCTGCACGTCGACCGCGCGGGCCTCGATCCCCTCAAAGGCGACGGTAGAAACCCGCTGAACCATGCCCGAACCAGCCTGCCCTTTTGCACAATTAGGGGTAGCAGAGCGGGCCAATTCTTGCAAGAACAATACAGGAACGGGTCGAGGGGCGCCGGAAGGTCCTAACCAATCGTAAACACGACGAAGACACTACGCCTCGAATGCAAGCTGCTCTGCTCAGCACATTCCAACGAATGTCCGCTACTCCTAGGGGTGCGGGATGGGCCGTGGTCTAACGGGTGAACAATTCAAATGCTTGCAAATCGCCGGAGAAGCGAACGACGGATGTGCACGCGGCTCGCCAAGATTCATTTTGGCGCGGGTTCGCTGCCGCGGGACTGCACGATCACGGATATTTCGGATGGCGGCGTGAAAGTCGTGGCGGAATTTCTGGAAGTGCCGCCGCAATTCACCATCATCTTCGCGCCCGACTATTCCCGGCAGTGCCGCCTGCGCTGGCGCATCGGCTGCGAGTTCGGCGCTGAATTCACCGACTGAGCTTTCGGAAGCGCCCCGCCTTAACGGGACTTTAGCGTTAATCGGTAAGCATCTCTGATCAGTCGCCGAGTGATCAGAGTATGTCCAAGCGTTTGTCCGTCGCCTCTCTTCCGGCGAGATATCTGTTTTCCGCGCTTCTGATCCTGGCCCTCGGCGGCTGTCAGACAACCGGCATCGAGGACATCACCGGCGCGCTCGGCGGAAAGTCGGACACGGCTGGCAGGGCCGAGGCCAAGCCGGACGTGAAGCCGGACATGGATGCGCTGCGCGAGCGCTATCGCGCCAAGCCTGGCGATCCCAACGTCGCGCTCGAATACGGCAAGGCGTTGCGCCAGACCGGCCAGCGCGCGCAGGCGCTCGCGGTGCTGGAGCAGGCCGTGCTCGCCCATTCCAGCAACAAGGCGCTGCTCGCCGGCTACGGCCGTGCGCTCGCCGACAGCGGCAGTTTCCAGCAGGCGTTCGACGTCCTCGGCCGCGCGCATTCGCCCGAGGATCCCGACTGGCATATCCTGTCGGCGCAAGGCGCCGCGCTCGATCAGCTCGGTCGCAACGAGGAGGCGCAGCAATATTACGCCGCCGCGCTGAAGATCGTGCCGGACGAGCCGTCGGTGCTGTCCAATCTCGGACTGTCCTACATGCTGCAGAACAATCTGCCGCGGGCTGAGGAAACGATGCGCCGGGCGCACGAGCGCAATCCCGCCGATTTCCGCGTGCGCGCCAATCTCGCGCTCGTGCTGGGACTCGAAGGAAAGCAGGCCGAGGCCGAAGCCATCGTGAAGGCGGACCTGCCGCCGGATCAGGCGGCGGCCAAGGTCACGGCGCTGCGGCAGTTGCTGGTGAAGAAGCAGCAGCGGGCGGAGAAGTAACTCGCTCGCGCGCGTCAGGATGCCGTGTCAGGAAGCCTTGGTCCGAACGCCTTGCTCAGAACGCCTTGCTCAGGATGCCTTGCGATGCGGGGCTGACCCGCGACCCGACCTGCCCTTCAGCTTCTTCAGCAGCGGCCCGAGCAGCGAGCGCTTCGGCTTCTTCACTTCGCCCCGCCCGGCGAGGCGGTTCGCCATGTTCTGGAACAGCTCGGTGGTGCGGTGGCTCTTGGAGACCTCCGCGATCATCTGGCCGTTGTTGGCCGCGGTCGAGAACAGCTTCGAATCGAACGGGATCACCGCGATCGGCTGGCTCTCCATGGTCTTGGCGAAGGCCTTGACCTCGATCTCCGCCCGCTTGGGCATGCCGACCTGGTTGATGCAGTAGAGCGGCGGCCGGTCGTTCGGCCGCGCCGCCTTCAAGACGTTCAGCATGTTCTTGGTGTTGCGCAGGTTCGCAAGATCGGGCTCGGCCACGATGACGATGTCGTCCGCGTTGACCAGCGCGCGACGGGTCCAGCCCGACCATTGATGGGGAACATCGAGCACGATGCAGGGCGTGGTCATGCGCAGCGTGTCGAACACCGCGTCAAAGGCCTCCGCGCCGAAATCGTAGACGCGGTCAAGGGTGGCGGGCGCAGCAAGCAGGCTGAGACGCTCGGTGCATTTGGAGAGCAGACGCTCTATCAGGGCCGTGTCCGGCCGATCCTGCGACAGCACCGCATTGGCGATGCCTTGCACCGGGTCCTGGTTGTAGTCGAGACCCGCGGTGCCGAAGGCGAGGTCGAGATCGATCACGACGGAATCGAGCGCGAGGTCGCGGGCGATGGTCCAGGCCACATTGTGCGCGACGGTGGAGGCACCGACACCGCCCTTGGCCCCGACCACCGCGATGACGCGGCCGGTGATGATGGTTTCGGACGCCGAGAACAGGCTGCAGATCGAGCGGACGACGTCGAGCGTTTCGACCGGTCCCACCACATAGTCGTTGACGCCGCGGCGGACCAACTCGCGATAGGGCGCGGTGTCGTTGGGATTGCCGATCACGACCACACGGGTGCCGGGATCGCAGACGCCGGCGAGGTCGTCGAGGCCCTCGAGGATGTCGCGGGTGCCGTCGGATTCGATCACGATGACGTTCGGCGTCGGCATCGTTTCATAGACTTCGATTGCCGCCGCGAGGCCACCGTCCTTGGCCGTGAGATGCGCCTTGGCGAGACGGCGATCCTGCCCGGCCGCGGTCACCGCGGCGAGCGTCTGCTCGGTCTCGCAAAAGGCTTGCACGGAGATGCGAGGAACCGGCGCAATGTGTTCCTCGGGGTGCTGCGGATCGTCCGCTTCTTCGTCGTGGACGCGTGTCATCTGCCTGTATCGCTGAGTTTGGCCTTGTCGGCGTCTGGATTGCTGCTCGCGATCGGCGTGCCCTTGCGATAGCGCTCGAAGGCCATGTCACGCCGTGCGTTATAGACCGGCGTCTCGGACCGCGGCTGCTCCAGGTCGGCCGGATTGTCGATCATGGCCGCGAGGTTGCGCTGGCTGGCGCAGCCCAGATTGAAATAGGGCCGGTTCTCGTTGTAGCCGGGGTCGAGGATGGAGGGGCCGATATCTTCCGGCCACAGCCCGCAGGGGCCGGCGACCGCGGCGATCCGGGAATAGCTCAGGCGGATGGTGGGCAGCAGCCCTGGATCCTCGGGCCGATAGGGATGCTGGACGATGGCACGCGATGGCACGCCGACGGATGCGAGCACGGAACGGATCTCGTGATAGGTCGCCGCCGCCGCGCGCGAATTCGCCGCGTTGACCGGGACGTCGACCACGACCGAGCCGGTGCCTTCGCGCACCCAGTCCCGGGCAATGCCGGCGACGTCCGCGTGCTGCGCGGCCGAGAGGCCGCCGCGAGCCTTGCCGACGAAGATCACGATCGACTTCTTGGCTTCCTCGACCGCGATCGGGTGACGCTGGCGATAGTCGGTCGGCACCGTCTGGGTGACGATCTCGCCGGTGGTGTTGCAGGCGCCCAGCATGACGGAGAGCCCCGTCAGTGCCAGCGCGACGCTCAACCCGCGACGTCGATCGGCCATGGTCTTCGTCATCGCTTCATCCCCTCGTGCCCCGTCTCTTGCCCCGTTCCTCAGGCTGTCCGTTCGTCGTCAGTCGATGATGAAGCCGAAATCGCCGGGCGTGCCCGCGATCGGATCGACGCGGCGCGCGACGCCATAGAGGCGGTTCATGCGACCGAGCAGCGCCGTCTGGGCGTCAGACGCCGGGGCGAAGCCGTCGTCGGGCCGGGACAGTTCCTTCTGAGCCACCGCGCGCACGACATAAGGCGTCACGATCACCATCAGCTCGGTCTCGTTGTTGACGAAGTCCTGGCTGCGGAACAGCGCGCCGATGATCGGTACCTGGTCGACGCCGGGCAGGCCGTTGATCGCCTGTTTGGTCTGCTGCTGGATCAGGCCGGCCATGGCCATCGAACCGCCCGAGGGAATTTCCAGCGTCGTTTCGGCGCGGCGGGTCTGGATCGAGGGGATGGTGATCGAGTTGGTCGAGCTCGACGACAGCGCCTGGGTCACCGTGATGGCGCTTTGGTTCGACAGCTCGGACACCTCGGTCATCACCCGCAGGCTGATCCGTCCCTCGCTCAGCACGACCGGGGTGAAGTTCAGGGAGATGCCGAACTTCTTGTAGGTGATCTGGGTGGTGCAAACGTGGGTGACGGGATCGCAGGCATAGCCCGAGGGAATGGGGAATTCGCCGCCGGCGATGAAGGTGGCGGATTCGCCGGAGATCGCGGTCAGGCTCGGCTCGGCGAGCGTGCGCATGACACCGGCACTTTCCATCGCGCGCATCGTGGCGCTGACGGTCGCGAAGCCTTTGGTGAGACCGGCGACACCTAATCCGTTGTTGCTGACGATCGGTCCGCCGCTGACCGAGAACGGGTTGGAATTGTTGAAGTTCACCACCGCGGTGCCGGCGTTCAGACTGGCGCTGAGATCGACGCCCAACTGCTTGACGATATCGCGGCGCACTTCGCCGACGACGACCTTGAGCATCACCTGGTCGCGGCCGCGCACGATGATGTTATTGACCACCTTGTCGGAGCCGCCGACCAGTTTCGCGGCGACGTCGCCGGCCTGCTGGGCCTCGACGGGGCTCGACACCGAGCCTGTCAGCATCACGCTGTCGCCGACGCCTTCGATCTGCACGCCCGGCAGCGACTGGCGCAGCGCCGTGCGCATGCCGTTGAGATCGCGCTTCACCGCGATATCGTAGGCGGCGACCTGCTGGCCGTCGGCGGCGAAGAACACGACGTTGGTCTGGCCGACCTGTCCGCCGATGATATAGGCGCGTTGGGCCGAGCGGATCACGGCATTGGCGATCTTGGGATCGGCGACCAGCACGTCCTTGACGTCGCGCGGCAGGTCGATGACGGCGGACTTGCCGACGCCGAGCGACAGGAAGCGCGTCTTCGCCGGCGCGATCGTCCCGACCGGCGAAACATCGAGATCGGCTGCCTGCATCGGCGCCTGGTCGCCGACCGGCGCATCTGCGGCGCTGACGATATCGGGGGCTGCGAGGAGCCCCAGGGTCAGCATCGTCCCCGTCCAGAACGAGCGCCCCCGATTCCCCCGAATGCGCTTGCCCGTCCGATCATCCCCGTAGTTCATCATGTCCCCATCACTTCTGTGACGTCAGTTGCCGCGCCTGTACGCCGTAGCGGATCACGTTGACCCCGCCGGACCGCTTGCTCGCCTGGTCCTCGGGCGTGCTGTCGACCGAGTTGGCATCGACGATGCTGCGCAGCGCGAGTGTCAGCGTGCCGCCCTGGCGCGCTGCCGATAGCGCGGCGACCTGGTCGGGTTTAAGCTCGAGCGTGACGGTCCTGCCGACGACGGCGTTCTGGCCGTCCTTTTCCTTCGGCGCCTGGTCGATCGCGAGCACGCGGATATTGGTCAGGATCGCTTCGGATAGGATGAGGTCGTTACCGGCGGCCCCGTCAGGATTCTTCAGGCGGCGGGTCAGCATGATGTCGACGCGGTCATTCGGCAGGATGAAGCCGCCGGCGGCAGTCTCGGCTGAAATCTCGGTGGAGACGGCGCGCATGCCCGACGGCAGGATCGCGGCCATGAAGCCGGAGCCGTCGGCCCTGACCAGCTTCTGCTCGCGGATTGGCTCGCCCTGCATCAACGGCACGCGTGCGATCGAGCCTGCAATCTGGATCTGCGCCTCGGGCCTGTTGTCGCGGCGGATGAAGGCGCTGCTCGCGGTCGCCGCCGGCCAGAGCTGCCATTGCAGGTCCTCGGGCTTCACGGCTTGACCGAGCTGAATGTCATTCTTGGCGACCAGGACCTCGACCGTCGGCAGCTTCTCGGCGACGGGGAGAACGGGCGCGGGCTTATTGTCATAGCCGCTCGCCAGATACGCAGCGACGCCGCCGGCGCCCAGCGCGATGACGAGAACGACAATGCGTGCGGTGTTCATACGCCTCTACTCTTACGCAGGGTACTCGAACCGCACCTGGCGGGTCCCCGTGTCGATGAGTAGGCAGCAAAAGTATAAGTGGTGTTGCGAGGCCGAATGTGATCGACGGCCGCACTGTGGTCTTTCGGCAGATGGTGAACGTCGCGTTAGCCGGTCGGCCACTGGCCCCGTAGTTTCACGCAGTGCGGCCACTGCGTTCGAATGATGCGCGCGGCGTCATGGTAAATGGGTGGTTAGTGGTGTGTGGGGTGATGCCGCGCATGCATTACGTAGCCTGGATGGAGCGAAGCGCAATCCGGGGCCGCTGAACATGATGTGGCATCCCGGATTTCGCTGCGCTCCATCCGGGCTACGGGCCGGCGGCTACTTCGCGCGCTTTTGCTCGATCACGTCCCAGAGCTTTGCGGCAACGTCCGGTCCGCCGAGCCGCGCGATGGCGCGGATGCCGGTCGGCGAGGTCACGTTGATCTCGGTGAGGTTGCCGTTGATGACGTCGATGCCGACGAACAACAGCCCGCGCTCGCGCAGCGCCGGGCCGACGGTGGCGCAGATCTCGCGCTCGCGCGGCGTGAGCTCGGTCTCCTGCGCTGCGCCGCCGCGCACCATGTTGGAGCGGAGGTCGTCCGTGGCCGGCACGCGATTCACCGCGCCGGCGAACTCGCCGTTGATCAGGATGATGCGCTTGTCGCCGTGCTTTACCTCGGGGATGAACTGCTGGATCACCCAGGCTTCCTTGAACGTCACGGAGAACATGTCGAACAGCGAGCCGAAATTCATGTCCTGCGGCATCACGCGGAACACCGCAGCGCCGCCATGGCCGTGCAGCGGCTTCATGACGACGGCGCCATGCCTGTCGCGAAACGCGTTGATCTCGTCGAGGTCGCGCGAGATCAGCGTCGGTGGCATCAGCTGCGGGAAGTTCATCACGAACAGCTTCTCCGGCGCGTTGCGCACGGAGGCGGGATCGTTGACGACGAGCGTCTTCGGATGGATGCGTTCGAGAAGGTGCGTCGAGGTGATGTAGGCGAGGTCGAACGGCGGATCCTGGCGGAGCAGCACCACGTCGAACCCGTTGAGCGCCTCGCGCCTAGGTTCGCCCAGGGTGAAATGATTGCCCGGCTCATCGCGCACGGTGAGCAGCTGAACCGGAGCGACGATTTCCTCGCCGACCATCGAGAGCTTGTCGGGCGTGTAATAGGACAGGCCGTGGCCGCGCTTCTGCGCCTCCAGGAGCAGCGCAAAGGTGGAATCGCCCTTGATGTTGATGCGGGCGATGGGGTCCATCTGGACGGCGACGTTCAGTTTCATGGTCTGCCTTTCAGGTCGAGGCGTCGAATGCCGCCAACACATGGCGTGGAAGTCGTTTCGGCGCAATCAGCATGGCATCGAATCGCATTTCAAATTCCGCATGCTCGGGATGCGCGACGAGCCAGCCTTGCGCGGCATCGATGATGCGCTGCTGCTGGCGCGGCGTCACGGCGAAGGCGGCGTCGTCAAGCGTCGCGCGCGCCTTGACCTCGACGAAGGCGATCAAATTGCGGCGGCGCGCCACGATGTCGATCTCGCCATGCGGCGTGCGGTAACGTTTGGCGAGGATGCGGTAGCCCTTGGCCATGAGATAGGCCGCGGCGCGGCTTTCCGCGGAGATGCCGGTGCGAAACGCGGCGACGCGCTCGGGCGAGGCGATTTTCGGTTCCGCCGGGGCCTCATTCTTCGCCATCGCCGCCCCGCAGATCTTTGGCAAGCTCGAGCGCGCGGGCATAGACCTCGCGGCGCGGCCGGCCCGAGAGCGCGACCGCATGCGCCACCGCATCCTTGACGCTGTTCGCGGCGAGCTGCTCGCGCAGAAGGTCGTCGAGCGCGTCCGATGTCAGCATTCCGGCATCCGCCGCAGGTGGAGCGATCACCAGCACGAATTCGCCGCGCGTCTCCAGCGTATCGGCATCGCGCGCCAGCTCACGCAGCGTCGCGCGCGAAATCTGCTCGTGCAGTTTGGTCAGCTCGCGGCAAATCGCGGCTTCCCGGGTCCCCATGATCTCGGCGAGCTCGGCGAGCGTGTCCTGCACGCGGTTGCCGGAATCGAACATCACCAGCGTCGCATCGATGCGCGCAAGCTCGGCCACGCGCGACTTTCGCGCGGCGGATTTCGAAGGCAGAAAGCCTTCGAAGAAGAAGCGGTCGGTCGGCAGCGCTGCGACCGATAGCGCCGCCAGCACCGAGGACGGGCCGGGCAGCGCGTAGACCGCGTGGCCGGCGGCGCAGACCTCGCGCACCAGCTTGTAGCCGGGGTCCGAGATCAACGGCGTGCCGGCATCCGACACCAGCGCGATCGAGCCGCCCTGCGAAAGCCGCTCCAGGATCTTCGGACGGGCCGCTTCAGCGTTGTGCTCGTGATACTGCTTGAGCTGCGCAGAGATGTCGTAGCGCTCGGTCAGACGCCGCGTGATGCGGGTGTCCTCACAGGCGATGACATCGACCCCGGCGAGGGTCTGCAGCGCCCGCAGCGTGATGTCACCGAGATTGCCGATGGGGGTCGCGACCAGGTGCAGGCCAGGCGCGGCCTTCGGCGCGACAAGCCGATGGGCGTCGACGGAGAAACCGCGCGAGGCGGCCTCCGTCGTCTCAGGTGTGTTTGTCGGGGACGGCTTTGCGCGCATAATCAGACGAACTTAGGTATGATCCCCGGGGCTGGGAACCGGTCCCCGGAAAAAGATCGTGCCTGGGCGAGGCAAGGGGCGAGGCAGGACTGGAATGTGATCCATTCGGCATCACATTCCCCAGGGAATGAAGCGTCAGCGCCATATTCGCGGCGGAAACGCCGCCTTGATGCTGGGTGACGGACGGCGGACAGCTAGCCAGAACTTGAGAGGAAGCCGCGTTAAGCGGGCATTATCCTTTTGTTTGAGTTAACTATTTGCCGACAATATGCCTGAATCCATGGCCGGTGTCGTGGAAAGAATGTCGTGACCGGCTGGCGACGGTCGGTCGGAAGAGAAACTGTCATGACGGGCCCACGTGATCCCAGATCTTCCCTTTCGGAGGAGTCTCCCGTTCAGGGGCCCCTGATGTCAGGGGCGACCCGGCGAAGCGCGCTCGGCCTGTTGCTCGGCACGCCGCTGCTGTCGGCCTGCGCCGGCGTGCAGCAGAGCCTGAGCCAGTTCTCCAATCCGTTCAGCAGCTCCTCTCCGCCTCCGGCCCAGCCGGCCGGGCCGCCGCAGCAGGCGACGACCGCCGGCACCGGCGGGGTGAAGGTTGCCGTGATCCTGCCGCTGTCGGCATCCGGCAATGCCGGCCTCGCTGCGCAGTCGATGCGCAATGCCGCCGAGATGGCGTTGGCCGAGTTCCAGAATCCCAACATCCAGCTCCTGATCAAGGACGACAATGGCAGCCCGCAGGGCGCGCAGGCCAGTGCGCAGCAGGCGGTCGACGAGGGCGCCGAGATCATCCTCGGGCCGCTGTTCGCGCAATCGGTGCCTGCAGTGGCGCAGATCGCGCGCACGCGCGGCATCCCGGTGATGGCGTTCTCGACCGATTCCAGCATTGCCGGCCGCGGTGTCTATCTGCTGAGCTTCCTGCCGGAGTCGGACGTCAACCGCATCGTCGAATATTCTGCCAGCATCGGAAAGCGCTCCGTCGCCGTGCTCGTGCCCGACAATGCCTATGGCAATGTGGTCGAGGCCGCGGTGAAGGCGGCGGTGCCGCGCCGCGGAGGGCGCATCGTCGCGTTCGAGAAATACGGCGCCGATCGCGCCACGCCGGCCCGCACCGTGGCGCAGCAGCTCGGTAGCGCCGATGCGCTGTTCATCGCCGACGATGGCGATGCCGTCGTCTCGGTCGCCGATGCGATGAGTGCGGCGGGTGCGAATCTACGCAATATCCAGCTGCTCGGCACCGGCCTGTGGGACAGTCCGCGCGTCTATGCCAGCTCCAACTTGCAAGGCGGCCTCTACGCCGCGCCGGACCCGGCGGGCTTCCGCGCCTTCTCCGGCCGCTATCGCACCAAATACGGCGCCGAGCCCGTGCGCACCGCCACGCTTGCCTATGATGCGGTCGCCCTGGTGGCCGCGCTGGCGCGTACGCAGGGCACGACGCGCTTTTCGTCGGACGTGCTCACCAATCCCTCCGGCTTTGCCGGCATCGACGGCCTGTTCCGCTTTCGCGCCGACGGCA
>NZ_JBHTFN010000005.1:0-153838 GCF_042666195.1 Bradyrhizobium sp. GCM10028915 | reverse complement strand
CTGGCTTTCGCCAGGACGACGATGGAGAGACTTTACGCCGCGAGATCCGCGACCACCGCGTCCAGCACCGGAAAACCGCTGCTCGTCACGCGCAGCCGTCCCGTTGCATCCACCGTGATTGCACCTTCCTCGCTCAGCAGCGTGATGCGCTTGGGATCGAGTGAGCGGCCGGAGAGCGCTTTGTAACGGTCGGGGTCGATGCCCTCGGCGAGGCGCAATCCCATCAACAGGAATTCGTCGGCGCGCTCTTCGCTGTTGAGGAGATCGTCGGTGACGACGCCGTGGCCGTTGGTCTCGACCCGCATCAGCCAGGCTTCGGGGCGCTTCTCGGTGGCGGTCGCGTGCCTGATACCGTCGATGTCGAGGCGGCCATGGGCGCCGGGGCCGATGCCGGCATATTCTTCGCCGCGCCAGTAGACCAGATTGTGCCGGCACTCGGCGCCGCGCCGCGCGTGATTTGAAATCTCGTAGGCGGGCAGGCCGAGCCTGTCGCAGGTCTCCTGCGTGACGTCGTAGAGCGCGCGTGCGACCGCTTCATCCGGCGTCTTCAGCTTGCCGGCTTGATGTAGGCCGAAGAACGGCGTGCCTTCTTCGATCGTCAATTGATAGAGCGACAGATGCTCGGCCGCCTCGCCGATCGCGAGGCGCAATTCATCGGCCCACATCGCCGGCGTCTGGTCGGGACGGGCGTAGATCAGGTCGAACGAATAGCGATCGAACGAGCGGCGCGCGATAGCGACGGCATCGAGGGCCTCGCGCGCGCTGTGCATGCGGCCGAGCGCTTTCAGCGAGGCATCGTCGAGCGCCTGCACGCCGAGCGAGACGCGGTTGACGCCGGCGGCGCGATAGCCGGCGAAGCGCGTAGCCTCGACGCTGGTCGGGTTTGCCTCCAGCGTGACTTCGACGTCTTTCGCCACGGCCCAGTGCTTGCCGATGGCGTCGAGCACAGCGCCGACGGTTGCAGGCTGCATGAGCGAGGGCGTACCGCCGCCGAGAAAGATCGAGGTGACTTCGCGTCCGTGCGCGCGCTCGGCGGTCGCAGCGATTTCGCGCGCGAATGCTGACGCAAACCGCGGCTCGTCGATCGCGGCGTGGCGAACGTGGCTGTTGAAGTCGCAATAGGGGCACTTCGACAGGCAGAACGGCCAGTGCACGTAGACGCCGAAGGCTTCCTTAGCGCGGCTCAAGGCAGATCTCCGCCAGTTTCACGAAGGCGCGGGCACGATGCGACAGGCCGAGACCGAGCGGCGGCAGGCCGTGCTTCTCGATGCTCTCCATCTCGCCGAAGGTGCGGCTATGGCCGTCGGGCAAAAACATCGGGTCGTAGCCGAAGCCGGCGGTGCCGCGCGGCGGCCACACCAGCGTGCCGTCGACGCGCCCCTCGACCTCTTCGAGATGATCGTCGGGCCATGCAACGCAGAGCGCGGAAACGAAGTGCGCCTTGCGTTTGGCCGGCGTGGTCGCGCCGCGCTCCTGCAACAGACGCTCGATCTGCGCCATCGCTGCGGCAAAATCCTTGTTCGGGCCGGCCCAGCGCGCCGAGTAGATGCCGGGCGCGCCGTCGAGCGCGTCGACCACGATGCCGGAATCATCGGCGAAAGACGGAAGCTTCGTCGCCTGCGCCGCCGCGATCGCCTTGATCGCGGCATTGCTGCGGAAATCGTTTCCGGTTTCTTCCGGCTCGGGAAGGCCGAGCTCGCCGGCCGACACTGCTTCGATGCCGTAAGGCGCGAGTAGCTCCTTCATCTCGGCGAGCTTGCCGGGATTATGGGTCGCGATAACCAGCTTTCCGGTGATTCGGCGGTGCATCGGGCTATTGACTACGCTACCGCCAGTTTCTGCAAGTCCACGAGACGCGCGACGCCCTTGCGCGCCAGCGCCATCAACGCCAGGAACTCGGCTTCCGTGAACGGCTCGCGTTCCGCGGTGCCCTGGACCTCGATGATGCGGCCATCGCCGGTCATGACGAAATTGGCGTCGGTGTCGGCTTCGGAGTCCTCGGCATAGTCGAGGTCGAGCACGGGCGTGCCCTTGTAGATGCCGCAGGAGATCGCGGCGACGTTGTCGCGCAACACATTGGCCTTGACCATGTTGCGCGCCTTCATCCAGCTGACGCAATCGGCGAGCGCGACCCAGGCACCGGTGATCGAGGCGGTGCGGGTGCCGCCGTCGGCCTGGAGCACGTCGCAATCGACCGTGATCTGGCGCTCACCGAGCGCTTCGAGATTGATGATGGTGCGAAGCGAGCGGCCGATCAGGCGCTGGATTTCGACGGTGCGGCCGCTCTGCTTTCCGGCGGAGGCCTCGCGGCGGGTGCGTTCCGAGGTCGCGCGCGGCAGCATGCCGTATTCGGCGGTGACCCAGCCGCGGCCCTGGCCCTTCAGCCATGGCGGCAGGCGGTCTTCCAGCGTGGCGGTGACCAGCACGTGGGTGTCGCCGAATTTCACCAGGCACGAGCCTTCCGCATATTTGACCACGCCGCGCTCCAGCGTCACGGGGCGCAATTCGTCGGGCGCACGGCGGCTTGGCCGCATGGGAAATCCTCCAAAACTCTCGGAAAAGGGCTGTTGGCGGTGCTTGTAGGGGGGGTGAGGGTGGGCGGCAAGGGGGAAGATCGAGGCCTTCTTCACCCCCGATTTCCAATCCGCCAACGCCACGCTTGTCAGAAGCATCCGGGATAGACAAATTACCTGTGTCTTAGAGGAGTTACCGTCTGTGGCCCATCACGATCCGATCCATCTGATCGCGCCGCGCGCGGGCCTCGCCCAGCTCAACGAGCGTTCCCGCGACATCTTTCGTCAAATCGTCGAAAGCTATCTCGCGACCGGGGAGCCGGTGGGCTCGCGCAATATTTCGCGCCTGATTGCCATGCCGCTGTCGCCCGCCTCGGTCCGCAACGTCATGGCCGATCTGGAACAGCTCGGCCTGATCTACGCCCCGCACACCTCCGCCGGCCGATTGCCGACGGAACTCGGCCTGCGGTTCTTCGTCGATGCCCTGATGCAGGTCGGCGACCTCAATGACAGTGAACGGCAGGCGATCCAGAGCCAGTTGACCTCCGTCGGCCACGCGCAATCGGTGGAGGCTGCGCTCGAGGAGGCATTGACGCGGCTCTCCGGCCTGACCCGCGCGGCCGCGGTCGTGCTGACGCCGAAATCCAATGCGCGGCTGAAACATATCGAATTCGTCCGCTTGGAACCGGAAAAGGCATTGGTGATCCTGGTCGGTGAGGACGGGCAGGTCGAAAATCGCGTGTTGACGCTGCCGCCGGGAGTTCCATCCTCGGCGTTGACCGAAGCCGGCAACTTCCTCAATGCCCGCATCCGAGGCCGGACCTTGGCCGAGGCGCGGCTGGAGCTCGAGACCGCGCTCGGAGAGGCGCGCACCGAGCTCGATCAGCTGACGCACAAGGTGATCTCGGCCGGCATCGCCAGCTGGTCCGGCGGCGAGAACGAGGATCGTCAGCTCATCGTCCGCGGCCACGCCAATCTGCTCGAGGATTTGCATGCGCTGGAGGATCTCGAGCGCGTTCGCCTGCTGTTCGACGATCTCGAGACCAAGCGCGGCGTGATCGACCTGCTCGGCCGGGCCGAGACCGCGGAAGGCGTGCGGATCTTCATCGGCAGTGAGAACAAGCTGTTCTCGCTGTCGGGTTCGTCCACCATCATCTCGCCTTATCGGGACGCCGCCGGCCATATCGTCGGCGTTTTGGGCGTGATCGGGCCGACGCGGCTGAATTATGCCCGCGTGATCCCCACCGTGGACTACGCTGCCCGCATCGTCAGCCGGCTCTTGGGGGGCTGACCGGCGCCGGGCCGATCACGGGCGCTTGATTTTCGCCGCCCGAAGCACGATATCCGGGCCAGAAACCCCCTGAGACGAATGCGAAAAGAGAGCCGATGACCGATCGAGACCGGCAACCCGAAGACACGAGTGCTGCGGCCGGCGAGCCCGTGGTGTCAAAACCGTACATCATGCCCGACGATCCCGAGCCCGGCTCGGTCGAGCTTCTGCAGAAGGAAGTCGCCGAGGCGCGCGACCGCATGCTGCGGACGCTGGCCGAGATGGAGAATCTGCGCAAGCGGACTACCAAGGAGGTCGCGGATGCCCGCCTCTACGGCATCACCGGCTTTGCCCGCGACGTGCTCGACATCGCCGACAACCTCCAGCGCGCGCTCGATGCCGTTCCGGCCGAAGCCCGTGCGGCGGCCGATGCAGGCCTCGCCTCGCTGATCGAGGGCGTCGAGCTGACCGAGCGCTCGCTGCTCAGCGCGCTGGAAAAACACGGCGTGAAGAAGTTCGACCCCTCGGGCCAGAAGTTCGACCCGAACTTCCAGCAGGCGATGTTCGAGGTGCCCGATGCGTCGGTGCCCGCGGGCACCGTCGTGCAGGTCATGCAGGCCGGCTACACCATCGGCGAGCGCGTGCTGCGTCCCGCCTTGGTCGGTGTCGCCAAGGGTGGCGCCAAGGCCGCGCCGGCTGCCAACAGCAACGAGCCGAACGGCGCGGCCAACTAGTTGATCCTCATGGGGAGGAGGCGCGTCAGCGCCGTCTCAAACCATGCAGGTCGCGCTGCTGCAGCGGGGCCTTCATCCTTCGAGACGCGCGCGGAGAAGCGCGCTCCTCAGGATGAGGGTCTTGCAGTTTTTTGACCGGGCCTAGGCGCTCGCCGCGATATCTGCGGACTGAATCCGCTTCACGCCGGCCTTGGCCATGTCGGCCCAGGCTTTTGCCAGCGAACCCTGATTGTCGATGCCGCGGCAGGCGTCTTCCACCACATAGACCTCGAAGCCCGCCTTGCGCGCGTCGAGCGCGGTCCAGGCGACGCAGAAATCCGTCGCCAGCCCCGCGACGAAGACGCGCTTGATCTTGCGCGCCTTCAGATAGCCGGCGAGACCGGTCGAGGTCTTGCCGTCGGCTTCGAGGAAGGCCGAATAGCTGTCGACGTCCTTGTGAAAACCCTTGCGGATGATGAGCTCGGCGTGCGGGATCGCAAGGTCTTTCGACAGCGCGGCGCCGTCGGTGCCCTGCACGCAATGGTCGGGCCACAGCACCTGCTTGCCGTAGGGAAGATCGACGGTCTCGAACGGCTTCTTGCCGGCGTGGACTGACGCAAAGGAAATATGGCCTTGCGTGTGCCAGTCCTGCGTCATCACCACATTCGAAAATGCTTTCGAGATCTTGTTGATGACGGGCACCACCTGCTCGCCTTCCTTCACGGCAAGGCTGCCGCCGGGCAGGAAGCAGTTCTGCACGTCGATCACGAGCAGCGCGGATGCATCGTCCGGCTTGATCGATGCCGCTGCCAGAATTGCCGTGGGCGCGAGCGCCACGAGCGCGCTCGTCCCGAGCGCCGCCAAGACTTGTCGCCGATCCAGCATCATTCGCCTCCCTCCAGGATGAACTCAACGGAGGGGGAGCCTAGTTCCGTTCGTATACGAACAGAAGCCCGAAAATGCAGCCGGCTTTGGTGAGTGGTTGGGCTTGAGCCGCGGGTTCGGTGCACCTCTCCCGCTTGCGGATGCTGCTAGCCCTTCGGCTGGATGCCGTCGCGGACCGCGCGGAAGCGAGTGAAGGCGGCCGGCCATTGCTCGCGCGGGGCGCTGGCGATGATGCGCAGCGAGGCGCCGCCGCTGCTGAAGCGGATCCACTGCACCACGGTCACCGGCGTCTTGTCCTTGCCGCTGACGCCGTCGATCCGGGTCTCGAAACCCTGCTGGCCGCTGATGCGGATCGGCTCGGACATGGTGACGCGCGACTCGCGCACGCCGGGAATCTGGAGCGCCGCCTCCTGGGCGAAGCGGGCGCGGTCGTCGGCGGCTTGCGGGGTGGCGCCAATCACGCCGAGGATGATAAACGGCTTCGATTCATAGCCGGAGCTCTCGTCGCCGTCGGCCAGGATGATACTCGAGCCCGGCGCCAGCGTGCGGACGTCCTTGAAGTCGGCGAGATCGGTGATCTTGAACGGCATCAGTGCGATCTGCTCTTCGGCCGAGACCTGCTTCCGGGTGACGACGCTCGCGAACATCTGCCGCACCGCCTCGTCGGTGTAGATCTTGATCGCATTCTCCGGAATCTGCACCGCGACGTAGCCGGAGAAGCCGGCGCCCGGCACGATCATCGAATAGCGCCGCACTGGCGTCTCGCCCGCCTTGCCGCTCTCCGTGGTGAAATAGGCCACGCCCGCGGGCGTCTCGATCTTGTCCTGCTTGACGCCGTTGGTGCCGGCCGGGTTGGAGTTGAAGGCGCTCACGACCTCGCCATAGGCGGCCGGCGGCAGCTCCGTGATCAGCACCTTGACGTTGCCGTCCTCGCTCTCGAAGCCGGGAAAGGTCTTGGCCGTGCTGAGGCCGACCAATGGCACCATGCCGAGGCGCAAGCCGGGTGGGAAAACGGCGTCGGCGGCCAGAGCCGGAAGCGTAGAGGCGACGAGGAGGGCGAGCGCGGCGAGGGGGCGGATCAGCTTCATGGGCACTCTGATTGGTTCACATTGAGGCCGTTCGATGGTGGCCAGCCGGCCGCTTTGTCGCGCGAGGCAGCCCGAGGACGAGCCCGGCCGGCTGCCCGCCTTTTAACGGTTTTGGTCTGGCCGCAACAGGGCGGGGCGGGATGCGGTAGCGGATGCCGGCCAATCGCGGACCTGTTAATAATTCCTCACCCGCAAGGGCGGTGCAGCCCGGATATGTTCTTCCAAAACCCAATGTTTTCACGGCCGAAACTTGCGTTCGGTCCTTGCAGGCACCTCCCCCCCTCCTATATGACCCCCAACCATCGCAATATCGCGAATGTTTGATCTTAGGGGGTTTCGGTTCGGGTGCCTTCTGGGCCCAGCCAGCCTGCCGCAAAAACAAGGATACAGGACCATGGGAAAGGTCATCGGGATCGACCTCGGCACCACGAATTCGTGCGTCGCCGTAATGGATGGCAAGAACGCCAAAGTCATCGAGAATTCCGAAGGCATGCGCACGACGCCTTCGATCGTCGCCGTGACGGACGACGGTGAGCGCCTCGTCGGCCAGCCGGCCAAGCGCCAGGCCGTCACCAATCCCGAGCGCACGTTCTTCGCAGTGAAGCGCTTGATCGGCCGCCGCTACGACGACCCGATGGTCGAGAAGGACAAGAAGCTCGTTCCGTACAAGATTGTTAAGGCTTCCAACGGCGACGCCTGGGTCGAGGCCGACGGCCAGACCTACTCGCCCTCGCAGGTCTCGGCGTTCATCCTGCAGAAGATGAAGGAGACCGCGGAAGCCCATCTCGGCCAGAAGGTCGACCAGGCCGTCATCACCGTGCCCGCCTACTTCAACGACGCCCAGCGCCAGGCGACCAAGGACGCCGGCAAGATCGCGGGCCTTGAAGTGCTGCGCATCATCAACGAGCCGACCGCGGCCGCGCTCGCCTACGGCCTCGACAAGACCAAGGCCGGCACGATCGCCGTGTACGATCTCGGCGGCGGCACGTTCGATATCTCGATTCTCGAAATCGGCGACGGCGTGTTCGAGGTGAAGTCGACCAACGGCGACACCTTCCTCGGCGGCGAAGACTTCGACATGCGCCTGGTCGGCTATCTCGCCGACGAATTCCAGAAGGAGCAGGGCATCAACCTGCGCAACGACAAGCTCGCGTTGCAGCGCCTGAAGGAAGCCGCCGAAAAGGCCAAGATCGAGCTGTCGTCGACGACGCAGACCGAGATCAACCTGCCCTTCATCACCGCGGACCAGACCGGCCCGAAGCATCTGACGATGAAGCTCACCCGGGCCAAGTTCGAGGCGCTGGTCGATGACCTCGTTCAGAAGACCGTCGAGCCCTGCCGCAAGGCGCTGAAGGATGCCGGCCTCACCGCCGCCGAGATCGGCGAAGTGGTGCTGGTCGGCGGCATGTCGCGCATGCCGAAGGTCCAGGAAGTCGTGAAGCAGCTGTTCGGCAAGGAGCCGCACAAGGGCGTCAACCCGGACGAAGTCGTGGCGATCGGCGCCGCGATCCAGGCCGGCGTGCTTCAGGGCGACGTCAAGGACGTGCTGCTGCTCGACGTGACCCCGCTGTCGCTGGGCATCGAGACTCTGGGCGGCGTGTTCACCCGCATCATCGACCGCAACACCACGATCCCGACCAAGAAGAGCCAGGTGTTCTCGACCGCCGAGGACAGCCAGAACGCGGTCACCATCCGCGTCTTCCAGGGCGAGCGTGAAATGGCGGCCGACAACAAGATGCTCGGCCAGTTCGACCTGATGGGCATTCCGCCGGCTCCGCGCGGCATGCCGCAGATCGAGGTAACCTTCGACATCGACGCCAACGGTATCGTCAACGTCTCGGCCAAGGACAAGGCCACGTCCAAGGAGCAGCAGATCCGCATCCAGGCCTCCGGCGGTCTGTCGGAAGCCGACATCGAGAAGATGGTCAAGGACGCCGAGGCCAATGCCGAGGCGGACAAGAAGCGCCGCGAGGCCGTGACTGCCAAGAACGACGCGGATGGACTGGTGCATTCGACCGAGAAGGCACTGGCCGAGCACGGTTCGAAGGTCGCCGAGACCGAGCGCCGCGCGATCGAGGATGCCGTCAGCGACCTCAAGGAAGCGCTGAAGGGCGACGATGCCGAAGCGATCAAGGCCAAGACCCAAACGCTGGCCCAGGCTTCGATGAAGCTCGGCGAGGCCATGTACAAGCAGCAGGCCGAAGCCGACGCCAAGAAGGATGCGGCCAAGGACGACGTCGTCGACGCGGAATTCACCGAAGTCGACGACGACAAGACCAACAAGAAGTCCGCCTGAACCCCGCGAGGGTGATGATGCGGACGGCTTGGACCCCACACGCGCCAACGGCCTCCTCCCTCGCGGGGGAGGCCATCGTGTCGGGCTCGACGGGCCAAGACTCTTTGAAAATCGGCTCTGTTAAATTCGGGCCCGTTGCGATCGATCAATTCCCAGCCGTTATTCTGAACACTGCCGTGCAATCCTCTGCCGCGAGGCCGAAGGCTGCCTATATCGTTGCATGGCGACGTTGCGTCGCTCCGACTTGAATCGCGATCGGATAGACTGAGCTCATCATGTCCACGTCCACCAAGCGCTGCTACTACGAAACCCTCGAAGTCGAACGCGATGCCGACGATTCCGCGCTGAAATCGTCGTTCCGCAAGCTGGCGATGAAGTTTCACCCCGACCGCAATCCGGGGGACAACACCAGCGAAGTCAAGTTCAAGGAAATCAACGAGGCCTACGAGGTCCTGAAAGACAAGGACAAGCGCGCTGCCTATGACCGTTACGGCCATGCCGCCTTCGAGCAGGGCGGGGGCGGTGGTGCCGGTTTCGGTGCGGGCTTCGCCTCCTCCTTTTCCGACATTTTCGAAGATCTGTTCGGCATGGCCGGACAGCGCGGGGGCCGTGGCGGCCGCGAGCGCGGCGCCGACCTGCGCTACAACATGGAAATCACGCTCGAGGAAGCTTTTGGCGGCAAGACCGCGCAGATCGAGATCCCGGTCTCGGTCACTTGCGAGGCCTGTTCGGGCATCGGGGCCAAGGCCGGCACCAAGCCGAAGACCTGCTCGACCTGCGGCGGCGCCGGACGCGTACGGCAGTCGCAGGGCTTCTTCACGCTGGAGCGCACCTGTCCGGGCTGCCAGGGCCGCGGCCAGATGATCGAGGACGCCTGCCCGTCCTGCTCGGGTCAGGGGCGCGTCACCCGCGAGCGGACGCTGTCGGTCAACATTCCCCCCGGCGTGGAGGACGGCACCAGGATCAGACTCGCCGGCGAGGGCGAGGCCGGGGTCCGCGGCGGTCCGCCTGGGGACCTCTACATCTTCCTGTCGCTGGCCCAGCACCAGTTCTTCCAGCGCGACGGCGCCGATCTGCATTGTCGTGTGCCGATCTCGATGGTGACGGCGGCGCTTGGCGGCGAGTTCGAGGTGCCGACCATCGACAAGGGCAAGACCAAGGTGAAGGTCCCCGCGGGCACCCAGTCCAGCCGCCGATTCCGCATCGCATCAAAAGGCATGCCGGTGCTGCGCTCGCGCCAGATGGGCGACATGTACGTTCAGGTCGTGGTCGAGACCCCGCAGAACCTCACCAAAAAGCAGCAGGAATTGCTGGCCGAGTTCGACAAGCTCTCCTCCGGCAATACCCAGCCGGAATCCGAGGGTTTCTTCACCAAGGTCAAGGATTTCTTCGGTAATCGGGCGAGTTGACGCGTCTTGACCGTGCCGCCTTCGGCCTATACGTCTTTATGACCATTTTCTGACACGCCGCGGTCACGCGGTCCCGGCCGGTCCCGACATGCCATTGCCATCGTCCGCGCGTGCGTTGAAGAAGCCCCGTCTCGATGACGAGGTGCGTTTTCTCCGGTCATGGATCGAAAAGCCTCTCCACATGGGCGCAGTGATGCCGTCGGGCAAGCTGCTGGCCCGGACCATGGCCCATTACGTCGACGTCAATTCGGACTCACCGGTGGTCGAGCTCGGGCCCGGCACCGGCGCCATCACCTCGGCCCTGGTCGAGCGCGGCGTCGACCAGAAGCGTCTCGTCCTCGTCGAATACAATCCAGGCTTCTGCGCCCTGCTGCGCGACCGCTATCCGCAGGCCAAGGTGGTGCAGGGCGATGCCTATCGTCTGCGCGACACCCTGTGGAACGTGCTGAGCGCGCCGGCCTCCGCGGTCGTCTCCGGCCTGCCGCTGGTTACAAAACCGATGCTGACGCGGCTGCGGCTCATCCGCGACGCCTTCACGGCCCTGGCGCCCGGTGCGCCCTTCGTCCAGTTCACCTATGCGGTGGTGCCGCCGATTCCGAAATCGCTGCCCGGCGTGTCCACAGAGGCCTCCGAACGGATCTGGATGAACCTTCCGCCGGCCCGCGTCTGGGTGTATCGCAAGGACTAATTCCGCCGGCGTTCCTGTTTGCGTGGCGGTCTCGTTTCGCCGAACGCATGGAAGCGGATGTCCGCACCGAAAATTCTGATCATTCCCGGCTCCCTGCGCACCGGCTCGCACAATGCGAAGCTGGCAGCGGTCGCTGCCTATGCATTCGATCGGGCCGGTGTCGACGTCACCCGGATCTCGCTCGCCGATTTTCCGCTGCCGATTTATGACGGCGACCTGCAGGCCAAATCCGGTGTGCCGAAGCACGCGATCAATCTCAAGCGCATGATCGGCGCGCATCATGGCGTGTTGATCGTCTCGCCCGAATACAACGCCTCGGTGCCGCCGCTGCTGAAGAACGCGATCGACTGGGTCAGCCGCGTGCATGAGCTGCACGAGCCGCGCGGCGAGGTGTTCCGCAACCGCGTCTTCGCGCTCGCCGGCGCCTCGCAGAGCCGGCTTGGCGCGGCTCGCGCGCTGCAGGCGTTGCGGCTGATCCTGACCTCCTGCCACGCCAATGTGATTGCCAGCCAGCTGACGCTCGCCTTTGCCGACCAGGCCTATGACGATATGGACAGGCTGAAGCACGAGGGCGATATCGCCGCGTTGAAGGAACTGGTGCGGCAGTTGATCGACGTTTCCCAACGCATGATGTGAGGTGACATGACGCCAGCCGAGATTGCCCCGAAAGACCGCCTGATCGTCGCGCTCGATCTGCCCAGCGTTGATGCCGCGGAAGCTATGGTCAACCGGCTCGGCGACAGCGTCACCTTCTACAAGATCGGCTATCGGCTCGCTTATGCCGGCGGCTTGCCGCTGGTCGGCAAGCTCGCCGACCAGGGCAAGAAGGTCTTTCTCGATCTCAAGCTGCACGACATCGGCAACACCGTGGCGCAGGGCGTCGACAGCATCACAAGGCTCGGCGCGACCTTCCTCACCGTGCACGCTTATCCGCAGACCATGAAGGGTGCCGTCGAAGGTCGCGGCAGCTCGAACCTGAAGATCCTCGCCGTCACTGTTCTGACGTCCTACAATGAGGACGATCTGCACGCGGCAGGCTTCCGGCTCGGCGTCTCCGAGCTCGTCGAAGCGCGCGCGCAGCAGGCGCAGGTGCTCGGCATCGACGGGCTGGTATCGTCGCCCGAGGAGGTCGGAGCCTTGCGCAAGATCGTCGGCCACCAGATGAGCCTCGTCACCCCCGGCATCCGGCCGGCGGGCGCCGCGAGCGGCGACCAGAAACGCATCATGACGCCGGGCCGCGCGATTGCGGCCGGCGCGGATTATCTCGTGGTCGGGCGGCCGGTGGTGGAAGCCACGGACTCCAGGGCGATCGCCGAGGCCATCCAGGCCGAGATCGCGCAAGCGCTCGGCTAACTAACAACACAGGGAGAAGAACAATGGCAAAAGGCTACTGGATCGGACGCGTCGACGTGAGCAGTGACGAGGGCTACAAGCCCTATGCCGTCGCCAATGGTCCGATCTTCAAGAAATGGGGTGGCCGCTTCGTCGTCCGCGCCGGCAAGTTCACCACCGTCGAAGGCGCCAGCCGCACCCGCAATGTCGTGATCGAATTCCCGGACTACGAGACCGCGATCGCCTGCTACAACTCGCCGGAATACCAGGCCAACATCAAGGTGCGCCAGCCGCACTCCGTCGCCGACCTCATCATCATCGAGGGCTATGACGGCCCGCAACCGTCAGACGGCTAAGGCGCGAACTCCTCTTATTACTCTTGCCGAAATGCTCGGCCTGCATGGTTCGCCCGGCGATGCAGAGCATCGTCCGGAACGCCCGCCTTGCGGGCTCCTCACCATGAGGGTCTGATATCTTGCCGCAAGACGCGACCTCATCCTGAGGGCCGCCACAGGCGGGCGTCTCGAAGGATGGCCGCAGGCGACCTGCCCCTAATCCCCCTCGGTTGCCGGAACTGCATCCCCCCGCTACAACGGCCGTGAGAGGATCGCACCATGTCCGATATGCGCTTGATCGTTGCTGGAGCCGGCGGCCGGATGGGCCGGGCGCTGACGCGGGCGATTGCCGAGACCAAAGGCGCGGTGCTGGCCGGCGCGCTGGAGGCGCCGGGCTCGGAGCTGCTCGGCAAGGATGCCGGCGTGCTGGCAGGTCTGCCGGCCAATGGCATCAAACTCTCCGGCGATCTCTGGGCGATGTCGAAGGACGCCGACGGCATTCTGGATTTCACCGTGCCCGCGGCGACCCTCGCCAATGTCGCGATCGCCGCCGAGCGCGGCCTCGTGCACGTAGTCGGAACGACCGGCCTGTCGGGCTCCGACAACGCCGTGATCAAGAGCGTCACCAACCGCGCCGTCGTGGTGCAGTCCGGCAATATGAGCCTGGGTGTCAATCTGCTTGCCGCTGTGGTCAAGCGAGTCGCCAAGGCGCTCGACGAGAGCTTCGACATCGAGATCGTCGAGACCCATCACCGCATGAAGATCGACGCGCCCTCGGGCACGGCACTGATGCTGGGCCAGGCCGCAGCTAGCGGCCGCGGCATCGCGCTCGACGAGCATGCAGACCGCGGCCGCGACGGCATCACCGGCGCACGCAAGCCCGGCGACATCGGCTTTGCGTCGTTGCGCGGCGGCACCGCGGCCGGCGATCACAGCGTGAGCTTCCTCGGCGCGTTCGAGCGCCTGACGCTGTCGCATCACGCGGAGGATCGCATGCTGTTCGCCCACGGCGCGCTGAAAGCCGCGCTCTGGGCGCATGGCAAGAAGCCGGGGCACTACTCCATGGCCGACGTACTCGGCCTGTCCGACATCTGAACGAAGCATGATCCGGAAAAGTGTGAAGCGGTTTTCCGACAAGATCATGCTTAAACAACGAACGAAACGGAAAAGCAGTCGATGAGCGAACGTCTTCTCGTGCTGGTGCGGCACGGCCAGAGCGAATGGAATCTGAAGAACCTCTTCACGGGCTGGAAGGATCCTGATCTCACCGAGCTCGGCGTCAAGGAAGCCTCGGAAGCCGGCCGCAAGCTGAAGGCGCAGGGTCTCGTGTTCGACGTTGCATACACCTCGGTCTTGACGCGCGCACAGCACACGCTCGATCTCATTCTCGGCGAGCTCGACCAGAAGGGCCTGTCGACGACGAAGAACCTCGCGCTGAACGAGCGCGACTATGGCGATCTCTCCGGTCTCAACAAGGATGACGCCCGCAAGAAATGGGGCGAGGACCAGGTGCTGATCTGGCGCCGCTCCTACGACGTGCCGCCGCCCGGTGGCGAAAGCCTGAAGGACACGCTGGCGCGCGCGCTGCCGTATTACGTGCAGGAGATCCTGCCCGGCGTGCTCAACGGCAAGCGCACATTGGTCGCGGCTCACGGCAATTCGCTGCGCGCGCTGATCATGGTGCTGGAAAAGCTCTCGCCCGAAGGCATTTTGAAGCGCGAGCTCGCCACCGGCGTGCCGATCATCTACCGGCTCAATGCGGATTCGACGGTGGCATCGAAGCTGGATCTGGCGGGTTAAAGACGTTCGCGCGCGACTGAGTCCCGCCAAGCACTCGGTGTCGTCCTGGCTTTCGCCAGGACGACTAAGTGGGGCAGTTTACGCGTGGCAACTCTTACTGCAGCCCCAGCTGCCCGGCCTCCCAGCCCAGCATCGCCTGCTTGCGGGTGATGCCCCAGTGGTAGCCGGTGAGCGTGCCGCTCTTGCCGAGCGCGCGGTGGCAGGGCACGACGAAGGACACCGGGTTCTTGCCGACGGCGGCGCCGACGGCGCGTGACGCTTTCGGGCTGTTGATGTTGCAGGCGATGTCCGAATAGGACACCGCGCGGCCCATCGGGATCTTCAGCAAGGTCTCCCACACCCGCACCTCGAAATCGGTACCGATCATCACCACGCGCAGCGGCTGGTCCGGCCGCCAGAGTTTTGTGTCGAAGATGCGCTGCGCCAATGGTGCGGTACCTTCGTGATCCTCGACGTAAGTTGCGTTCCGCCATCGCCGCGTCATATCGGCAAGCGCCACCTGTTCCTCACCGGGATCGGCGAAAGCGAGTCCCGACAATCCGCGATCGGTCGCGATCACGATCGCGGTGCCGAACGGTGAGTGATGGAAGCCGTAGCGCAAGGTGAGGCCGGCGCCGCCGTTCTTCCATTCGCCCGGCGACATCGCCTCATGGGTGACGAAGAGATCGTGCAGCCGGCCCGGACCCGACAAACCGGAGTCAAGCGCGGCGTCGAGGATGCTCGCGGAATCCCTGAGCAGGCCCTTGGCGTGATCGAGCGTGAGCGCCTGCATAAAAGCCTTCGGCGTGATCGAGGCCCAGCGGCGGAACAGATGGTGCAGCTCGTCCGGGGTGACGCCGGCCGCATCCGCCATCGCCTCGATGGTCGGCTGCGTGCGCCATTTTTCGGAGATGAAGGCGATCGCCCGGCGCACGGAATCATAGTCGCGCATCGCGGCGTTCTGGGAGCCCGGCCCGGCCAGGCGCTGGTCATGTATCGCGAGTGTCATCATGCCTGGAAATGTAGGAGGGGGCGGGGTACGAAACCACCCGATTTCCGATCCGCAAATCAGGTCACCGGATTGTAGGTCGGACCGCGCCTGGCGGCATTTAAGGCCTCAACCAAACCCTTGTAGAAACTTGCCTTTTCGTCCGGCCCCAGGAAGCGGGCGATCTGGATCTGGTGACCTCGCGAGATCAGATAGAGGTGCTCGATGCCAAAATCCTCGTCGATTTCCATGTCGAGTCGGACCCAGAGCGGATTGAAGGTCCATTCGACGACCTGGCCATGCTGGCTGACGCGCCGCACGCGCAATTCAGATGGCGTGACCACGATCTCCTCGCTGGCCCGCGCCGCACGGAAATTGGCCTTGAAAGCCCACCAGATCACCAGCACGTCGAGGCCGAAAAAGCCGAACACCGGCCAGGCGCCCATCATCAGGAAGACGAGGCCGGTGACGAAGCTGACGGCGCTCAGGAACAGCATCACGGCGAGGAAGCCGGTGCGGTTCAGCGAGCGGTGCGGCGTCAGGCGCGCGGAAAAGATCTGAGGCTCAGCCTCGCTTGCAGATCGTTCGCGCTCAATTTCATTGCCTGTGCTCATCGTCCCTCAGTATATCCCGATCATGGCGAAAATCACCCGCAAGCCGGCCCCCCGCAAAACGTCCGTGCCGAAGAAAAAGGCGAAGGCGGCCGCCGCGAAGCCTAAGGCCCCCGGCAAGAAATCCCTCAAGGCCACGAAACCCTGGACGCCGCCCGAGGTGCACGAGGTCTTCAGCCGTTTCCGCAAGGCCAACCCGGAGCCAAAGGGGGAGCTCGAGCACGTCAATCCCTTCACGCTGCTGGTCGCCGTGGTGCTGTCCGCACAGGCGACTGACGCCGGCGTCAACAAGGCGACGCGTGCGCTGTTTGCGGTCGCCGACACACCGCAGAAGATGCTCGACCTGGGCGAGGAACGCCTGCGCGAGTACATCAAGACCATCGGCCTCTACCGCACCAAGGCGAAAAACGTGATCGCGCTGTCGGCGAAGCTGCTCAGCGAGTTCGGCGGCGAGGTGCCGCGCACGCGCGCCGGGATCGAGTCGCTGCCGGGCGCCGGGCGCAAGACCGCCAATGTCGTGCTCAACATGGCCTTCGGCGAGCACACCATGGCGGTCGATACGCATGTCTTCCGCGTCGGCAACCGGACCGGACTTGCGCCCGGCAAGACGCCGCTGGAGGTCGAGCTCGGTCTCGAAAAGGTGATCCCGGCCGAGTTCATGCTGCATGCCCATCATTGGCTGATCCTGCATGGCCGCTATACTTGCCTCGCGCGCAAGCCGCGCTGCGAGGTTTGCCTGATCAACGATCTCTGCCGGTGGCCGGAAAAGACGGTCTGAAAATAGCGTTCGGGAAAGTGGTTTGGAGTCTAGCGTGAGTCAGCAGGAACAAATCTCGCCATCGCCACCTCCTGCTACACCGGCGCCGCCACCGAAGCCAACGCAGCCACCGGCGAGTTCGCTCTGGAGCCGGCTCGCGATTCCGCTGTTCGCGGTGATCGTCGCGCTCGGCTTCGTCGCGCTTGCAACGCAGCGCTTCGACGAATGGGTCGGCAATTCGGTGGTCCAGACCACCAACGACGCCTATGTGCGCGCCGAGCTGACGCGGCTCGCCAGTCGCGTCTCCGGCGAAGTGCTGACCGTCGGGGTCACCGACTTCCAGCGCGTCAAGGCCGGCGATCTCCTGATCCAGATCGATCCTGCCGACTATGAGACGCAAGTCGCGCAGGCCGAAGCGGCGGTCGCCGCTGCGCAGGCCGTGCTCGACAATCTGGCGAACCAGATCGAGCTGCAATATGCGACGATCGCGCAGGCGCAAGCCGCGCGGCTCTCGGCCGAAGCCGTGGAGGTCGAGGCGCGGCAGGAGCAGGAGCGTCAGCAGTCGCTGTCGCAGACCGAATCCGGTACGCGGCAGCGCTTCGAACAGGCGGTCGCAGGCTATGCCAAGGCGCAGGCCGACGTGCGCGCGAGCCGCGCCGTGATCGCGGCCCAGCAGCACCAGCTCGAAGTCCTGCAAGGCACCAGGAAGCAGCGCGCGGCCGATCTCGAAGCGACCAAGGCGACGCTGGCGAGCGCGAAGCTAAAGCTCGGCTACACCAAGATATCCGCGCCGTTCGATGGCGTCGTCGGCGAGCGACAGGTCCAGCCCGGCGACTACGTCAACATCGGCACCAACCTCATCAACGTCGTGCCGTTGCCGAAGGTCTATGTGATCGCGAATTACAAGGAGACCCAGCTTACCCACGTCGCACCGGGTCAGCCGGTCGAGATCACCGTCGACAGTTTCCCGCGCGAGAAGCTGCGCGGCCGGGTCGAGCGCATTGCGCCCGCGACCGGCGCGCAGGTCGCGCTGCTGCCGCCGGACAACGCAACCGGCAATTTCACCAAGGTCGTGCAGCGCATTCCCGTGCGCATCCAGTTCGACGACAACCAGCCGCTGCTGGCGCGGCTGGTGCCGGGCATGTCGGTCGTCACCAGCATCGACACCAAGGCCGGCAATGGCGGAAAATGACGATTCCAGTCGCGGACCGCTCTCGCGCGGCGGCGTCGCCCCGCAGCCGCTGTTTGCGGTGGCGGCGGTGCTGCTCGGCTCGTTCCTCGCCAATTTTGACAGCCGGCTGACCACGATTGGCCTGCCGGACCTGCGCGGCGCGTTCTCGCTCTCGTTCGACGAAGGCGCATGGCTCTCCACGGCGGGCATCGGCTCGCAGATCTTCATCGCGCCCGCGGTGGCCTGGCTTGCCACCGTATTCGGCCTGCGTCGCGTGCTGGGTATCCCCAGCCTCGTCTATGCCGCGGTCTCGCTGATCATCCCGTTCGTGCACGACTATCCGACATTGCTCGCGCTCAGCGTCGTGCATGGCCTCCTGCTCGGCACCTTCGTGCCGGCGACGCTGATGATCGTGTTCCGCAATTTACCGATCCGCTGGTGGCTTCCGGCGATCTCGATCTATTCGATCCGCGTCGGCTTCGCGCTCGATACATCGAGCTCGCTGGTCGGCTTCTATGTCGACCATCTCGGCTGGCAATGGCTGTACTGGCAGAGCGTCCTGATCGCGCCGCTGATGGGCCTGATGGTCTATTGGGGCACGCCGAACGAGCCGGTGAATCGCGCTTTGCTGCGCGACGCCGATTGGGGCGGCATGCTGCTGCTCGGCGCCGGCGTCTCGATGATCTATGCCGGGCTCGACCAGGGCAACCGTCTGGACTGGCTGGGGTCGGGGACTGTGATGGCGTTGATCATTGCCGGCGCGGTGCTGGTCGCGGGCTTCCTCGTCAACGAGTCCCTGGTGCGGCAGCCCTGGGCGCATGTGAACGTCTTGTTCTCGCGCAATATCGGCCTGGGGCTGGTCCTGATCCTGCTCTACACGCTGACCAGCCTCTCCAACGCGTCGCTGGTGCCGAATTTCCTCGCCACCATCGCCCTGCTCAGGCCGGAGCAGAGTGGCTTGCTGCTGCTCACCTGTGGCGCCTTGCCAATGTTCGTGCTGGTGCCGCTCTCGATCTGGCTGCTGCGGCATTTCGATACGCGCACGGTGGTGGTCGTGGGATTTGCCTGTTTCGCCGCCGCCAATCTCTGGGGCACGCAGCTCAGCCATGATTGGGCGCGCGAGGATTTCGCGGGCATCGTGCTGCTCCAGGCGATCGGGCAGTCGCTGACCTTGCTGCCGCTGATCATCACGCTGCTGTCCAACTCCGATCCGAGCCGTGCGACCTCGTTTGCCGCCTATATCCAGATCATGCGGCTCGGTGGCGCCGAGATCGGCATCGCGTTGATGGGGACGTGGCTGCGCGTCCGCGAGCAGATCCATTCCTTCTATCTCGGCCAGAATCTCGGTGTCGGCGACGTCGACGTGGTCCGCATGCTGAAACAGCTCGCCGACCATTTTGCGGCCCATGGTGCCGGCTCGGCACAGGCACGCGCGGTCGGTACGCTCGCCGGCCTCGTCCAGCGCGAGGCCAATGTGCTCGCCTATATCGACGGCTTCTGGCTGTGCTTCTGGGTCGCGATGGCGGCGCTCGGCGTCGTCACCCTGGTCACCCGTGCCCCGCCCGGCCCGTTCACGCCGGCGCCGTTCGGCTTCGCCAGGATGCTGTTGCGCAGATGCGGAGTGCCCCTGACGTAGGTTCAGGATCCAGACGACCCACGCGCCGAGCGACGGTCCGGGTTGGCTCTGACTATAACGTCAGACCACAAGCCCGACGGATGGCGATCTGAACCGGCGAGGGTGGCAACGCCGGGTCGAACTCGCCTGTTGGCAGCAGCGGCGGCTGTGCCATGAAACGCGGGCGCTTCCCCCGGTGAGGTTGCGCGGCGTGAACCAGGAATGGATGGCAGAGATAAACGGTCCCTGCCGCACCGATTGCCAGTTCAACGTCGCAATCTTCCGTAGAAGCGTAACCGTTGGCAGAGATCTGCTCCAGCGTTGCGCCTGCATCGCCATAGGGCAGCAGCTCCCGGGCGATGGTGGCGTGCGAACCTTTCCGTATCTTCGTTGGCGCATCCTCAGGGCCTACGCCCGAGAACAGGAAGAGCATCAGCAATGCGCGTCCGCTGCTCTTCACATTGACGCGCCACTGCATGAAATCCGGATTATCGAAGCCGAAACTCATGTCCACATGCCAGCCATCATCACCAGGGGATTCCGGTGAGGGAAAGCGGACCGGAAAAGTTCCGAGCGCATTGGGCGCGATCCAGCGGCGGTCACCCGCGAGTTGGTCATAGGCTTCGTGCAGGATCGGCGTGTTGGCGGCTTCAATGAATGGTGGCGAGGTCTTGGATCCCACCCGAATGACCGGCTGGGTCCAGCTTTCGGGCTCGTGTGGCGATAGACCAATATCCGCCCACAATTCGTCCCTGCATTGTTCCGCAAGGTGCGTGCTGAAGGCGTTCTCGATCTTGATGAAACCGTCGTCGATGAAGTTTAGGACCCGATGAGAGGTCACGCCGATGCGCTCGGTTTTGGGCATTGCACATTTCTCCGTTCGGCCACCGCGTCAGCGCAGCCGTCTTGATCTGATTGGCGCGATACGCCGGAACGACTTGGTCGCTCAGATCAGCGGGAAGAATGTGGACATGAAAATCATGCTGCGTACCTTACGGCGGCGGAGAGCAAAATCAAGACAAGCGGGACGCAGAGCGCCTCTACGAGGGGGCGTCGTACGAGCGCGCCGCCAAGTCCGCTTGACCTATCGCACCTGCCGCGCCGGCTCGATCAGCTCGGGCCGCGGACCTGACAGCCGCTTGTGCATGTGAACCATGAAGGCCATGGCGAAGATCGGCGTCGCCAGATTGACGATCGGGATCGAGACGAAGGCTGCGATGAACAGGCCCGCGGTGAAGATGGTGGCGGCGTTGTCGCGCCGCATCGCCTTGGCTTCCTCCGGCGAGCGAAACCGCATCGCCGCGAGCTCGAAATATTCGCGGCCGAGCAGCCAGGCCGTGGCGAGGAAGAAGACCAGGAAACCGGCGCCGGCGAAAAGCACCAGCGGTAATGCGACCAGATAGACCAGGATCGTCAGCAGCGCGGTCTTGACGCCCTCGTAGATCGCCTGGCTGAACGGCAGCGCGATCCCCGGCCGCTCCGCCGGATAGTGCTCGCGCTCGACGATGTCGGCGACGTCGTCGACGAACACGCTCGCAACCAGGGAGGTGATCGCGGGCATCAGGAACACAGCCCCGAACACGACGCCGAGGCCCGCGGCGATCGAAATGATCCAGGACAACACCTCGAGCGATGAGTGCCAACCCGGACCGAGCAGGCCTTCCAGCCACGCCTCGCCATAGGTCGCAAACCAGCTCAGCAGCCGCTGCAAGCCGATCGCCAGCACGATGATCAGCACCAGTGCGACGCCGATCGACCGCCACAGGATCGAGCGCATCGGCGGCGAGATCATTTGTGACAGCGCCTTGACGGCGGCATCCAGCATGGGAGTTCCTCTCACGAAATCACCCGCGAGAGGTAGACACCCCGGGCCACTTCGGCAAGGGAGATCGGCGGCACCGCTTATGGCCGGATTGACCGCTGGCATCAACGAAGCCACGATGAATTCGGCAAGACCGTTGCTCCACCAACCCGCTTGACAACAAGCGGAACCAGCGCGGCAAAGGAACAGGCGCATATGGCGATGGAAGAATCGGCGGACGGATTGCCGCTTGCAGGCGTGCGCGTGGTCGAGATGACCCACATGGTCATGGGCCCGACCTGCGGCATGATCCTGGCGCAGCTCGGAGCCGACGTGATCAAGGTCGAGCCGCCTGCGGGCGACAAGACCCGGAGCTTGGGGGGCATGGGGACCGCCTTTTTCCCATTGTTCAACCGCGGCAAGCGCAGCGTGGTGCTGGATTTCGAGAAGACTGAGGATCGCGACACCATGCACCGGCTGCTGGCGACCGCCGACGTGTTCCTTGAGAATTTTCGCGACGGCCAGCTCGGTAAGCAGGGGCTTGGCGCGGACGAATTGCGCCGCCGGCATCCGGGTCTGATCATTGCCGGCCACAAGGGATTCCTCTCCGGTCCCTACGAGCACCGCCCCGCGCTCGACGAGGTGGTGCAGATGATGGCGGGCCTCGCCGCCATGACCGGCACCAGCGAAAAGCCCCAGCGCGTCGGCTCGTCCGCCAACGACATCATGGGCGGCATGTTCGGTGTGATCGCGATCCTCGCGGCGCTCTATCAGAAGCGCGGAGGAAAACGCGACGGCGCCGACATCCGCATCGGCCTGTTCGAGAACTGCCTGTTTCTGGTTGCCCAGCACATGGTCGAATACGAGATGACCGGGAACAAGCCGCGCTCGATGCCGGAGCGCGAGCATGCCTGGCCAATCTATGACATCTTCGAGACCGCCGGCGGCGAGCGCATCTTCATCGGCGTCGTCACCGAAGGCCATTGGCAGAGCTTTTGCCGCGAGTTCGGGCTGACTAAATTCCTCGATGATCCCGCCTTGCGCACCACGACCGATCGCATCCTGGCGCGCGGGCGGATCATTCCGCGCGCGGCCGGGATCATCAGGCAGTGGGACGTGGCAAAACTGTCGCAGAGGCTGGATGCGCTCAACATCTGCTTTTCGCCGATCAACCGGCCCGAGGATCTCTTCACCGATCCGCATGTGCTGCGGCCGGGCGGGCTCGTCAACAATGTCACCGCCGACGGCAGGCCGTTCCGGGTGCCGGCGCTGCCGATCGAATGGAACGGCAGCCATATCGGCGAAGGCCTGAAGGTCGCGCCGCTCGGCGCCGACACTGCGGCCGTTCGCGCCGAGATCGACAATGAAAATGAAGATGCCACGTCAAAAACAACAGGGAGGCGCGGATGAGCCGGATTCAGGAGATTTACCCCTCAGGGCGCGTCAGCCTGCGCGAAGTCGGCCTGCGCGACGGGCTCCAGCTCGTGAAGAAAATTCCGTCGACCGACGCCAAGCAACGCTGGGTGCGCGAGGAATATGCCGCCGGCGTGCGGCATTTCGAGGTCGGCTCGTTCCTGCCGGCGAAGACTTTTCCGCAATTCGTCGATGTTCGTGATGTCGTCGCGACCGTCGCTTCATTGTCCGGCGCGCATGGCATCGCGCTTGCGCTCAACGAACGCGGCGTGAACGAGGCGCTGGAATCCGGCGTCGGCGAAATCGCCTCCGTGATCTCGGCGACGGAAGAGCACAGCCAGGCCAATGCGCACCGTTCGCGCGAGTCCGCCATCGTCAATCTGAAACGCCTGTGCGAGATGCGCGATGCCACCAGCCACAAGCCGCTCGTCAACGCGGCGATCTCGATGGGGCTGGGCTGCTCGATCACCGGGGCGGTCGACCCTGCAGAAGTGCTGCGGCTGGTCGACAAATGCCTCGAAGCCGGTGTCGATTTCGTCGGCATCGCCGACACCGTGGGCTATGCCGGGCCGAAGCAGGTGGCCGAGCTGACGCGCGCCGCGGTGAAGCTCGCAGGGTCGAAGCCGATCTGCATCCATCTCCACGATACCCGCGGCATGGGCATCGCGAACGCGGCCGCGGCGCTCGACGAAGGCGCGCGGATCCTCGACGGCTCGCTCGGCGGCCTCGGTGGCTGCCCCTTCGCCCCCGGTGCGACCGGCAATGTCGTGTTCGAGGATCTCGTGTTCCTGTGCGAGAGCAAGGGCTTTGCGACCGGCATCGATCTGGAGAAGTTGATCGCGGTGCGCCGGATCCTGCGCGAGGAGATGCCGAACGAAACGCTGTATGGCGGTGTTGCGCGTGCGGGCTTGCCGGGTCGGAGTGCGAAGGCAGCCTGATAAATGTCGCTCTCGTGTCCCGGATGCGGCGCGGCATGAAGTGACGCGACGCAGAGCCGGGACCCAAGAGCTTGCGCTAACGGTGAGATGGGCCCCGGCTCAGCAGCGCATCACCATAGCGTGTCGAAGACGCGCGTAAACGCGCTTGTGGTGCTGCGCTGCGTCCGGGGCACGAGAGGATAGCTCCTACTCATGCCGGTGCGTCTGCTTGCGTGCCTTCGTCGGCTTCGCTTCACCCGTCGGGATCATCACCACGCGGCCATAACGCACGCCGCGTTCGGCGATGATGTGGTCCGCGAAATGTCGGACCTCGGAGGCGTCGCCGCGCAGTGCCGTCATCTCCATGCAATTGTTGTCGTCGAGATGGACATGCAGCGTCGCCAGCGCGAGGTCGTGGTGGCCGTGGAATTCCTGCACCAGACGTTTTGAGAGGTCGCGGGCGGCGTGGTCGTAGACATAGACGAGACCGGCGACGCAAGAACCGGTCTGTGCGGTGTCCTCGCTGCTCTGTTGCAAGCCGGCGCGCGCGAGGTCGCGGATGATCTCGGAGCGGTTCTGGTAGCCGCGCGCGTCCGCTGCCGCGTCGATCTCCGCCAGCAGATCGTCCTCGATCGTGATCGTAATCCGCTGCATCAAGCCCTCTCCGCGGGTACCGCTTGGTACGTAGTGGTAGCCCGGATGGAGCGAAGCGCAATCCGGGACGGTTTCGATACGTGGACAAACCCCGGATTTCGCTCCGCTTCATCCGGGCTACGCGCAGCTTACCGCGTTTCGTGAACGGTGCGAGAGAGAAGGCGCTCGCTCACAGCGGCGTTGCCCGCAGCCGCAGCGCGTTTCCAACCACGCTGACCGAGGACAGCGCCATTGCGGCCGCGGCGATGATCGGCGACAGCAGCACGCCGAAGGTCGGATAGAGGATGCCGGCCGCGATCGGAATGCCCGCGGCGTTGTAGATGAAGGCGAAGAACAGGTTTTGCCGGATGTTGCTCATCGTCGCCTGCGACAGTTTTCGCGCACGCACGATGCCGGTGAGATCGCCCTTCAGCAGCGTGACGCCGGCGCTCTCCATCGCCACGTCGGTGCCGGTGCCCATGGCGATGCCGACTTCGGCAGCTGCCAGCGCCGGCGCGTCGTTGACACCGTCGCCGGCCATCGCGACGCTGCGGCCGGCCTTCTGCAGCTTCGTCACCACCGCGCTCTTCTGGTCCGGCAGCACCTCGGCCTCGACATCGGCGATGCCGAGCCTGCGCGCCACGGCCTGCGCCGTGGTGCGGTTGTCGCCGGTCAGCATGATGACCTTGATGCCTTCGGCCGCGAGTGCCTTCAGCGCCTCCGGCGTGGAAGCCTTGACCGGATCGGCGATCGCGAACAGGCCGGCGAGCCGGCCGTCGACGGCCATGTTGATCACGGTCGCGCCATCGCCGCGCAGCCGTTCGGCCTCGCCATCGAGCGTTTTGGTGTCGATGCCGATCGACATCAGATATTTGGCATTGCCGAGCACGATGGTTTTGGCGTCGACCTTGCCGGTGGCGCCCTTGCCTGTCGGCGAATCGAATTGCTCGACCTGGCCCAGCGCGAGCTGCTTCTCCTTCGCCGCGCGCATGATCGCGTCGGCCAGAGGATGCTCGCTGGCGCGCTCCACGCTGGCGGCCAAGCGGAGGATGTCATCTTCCGCAAAGCCGGCCGCCGGCACGATCGCGACCACCTTCGGCTTGCCCTCGGTCAGCGTGCCGGTCTTGTCGACCACCAGTGTGTCGATCTTCTCCATCCGTTCCAACGCCTCGGCGTTCTTGATCAGCACGCCTGCCTGCGCGCCGCGGCCGACGCCGACCATGATCGACATCGGAGTCGCCAGGCCAAGCGCGCAGGGGCAGGCGATGATCAGCACGCTGACGGCGGCGACGAGGCCGAAGGCCAGCCGCGGCTCCGGTCCGAACCAGGCCCAGGCTGCGAACGCGATGACGGCAACGGCGATCACCGCCGGCACGAACCAGCCCGCGACCTGGTCGGCGAGACGCTGGATCGGCGCGCGCGAGCGCTGCGCGTCCGCGACCATCTGCACGATCTGCGACAGCAGCGTCTCACGCCCGACCTTGTCGGCGCGCATGATGAAGCTGCCGGACTGGTTGAGCGTGCCCGCGATGACCTTCGCGCCCGTCTCCTTGGTGACCGGCATGGACTCGCCTGTTACCAGCGACTCGTCGAGCGAGGAACGGCCCTCCAGAATGACGCCGTCGACCGGCACTTTTTCGCCCGGACGCACGCGCAAGCGGTCACCGGCATGAAGGGCGTCGATCTCGACCTCGTGCTCGCCGCCGTCGGTATCGATGCGGCGCGCGGTCTTCGGGGCGAGCTGCAGCAGCGCCTTGATCGCACCCGACGTCGCATCGCGGGCGCGCAGCTCCAGCACCTGACCGAGCAGCACCAGCACGGTGATGACGGCCGCTGCCTCGAAATAAACCGCGACCGCGCCTTCGTGGCCGCGGAAGGTGGCAGGGAAAATCTGCGGCGTGATGGTGCCGATCAGGCTGTAGACATAGGCGACGCCCGTGCCCATCGCGATCAGCGTGAACATGTTGAGGTTGCGCGTCAGCAGCGACTGCCAGCCGCGGACGAAGAACGGCCAGCCGGCCCACAGCACCACTGGCGTTGCAAAGACGAGCTGGATCCGATTCGACAGCGTCGCATCGATCCAATTGTGCGGGCCCGCGAGATGGCCGCCCATCTCCAGCACGACGGCCGGCAGCGCCAGCGCGCCGCCGATCCAGAACCGCCGCGTCATGTCGGCAAGCTCGGGATTGGGACCGGTCTCCAGGCTCGCCACTTCCGGCTCCAGCGCCATGCCGCAGATCGGGCAGGTGCCGGGTCCGGCCTGGCGGATCTGCGGATGCATCGGGCAGGTGTAGATCGTGCCTGCGGGCATCTCGGGTTGGGGTGTCTTCTCCTTGGCGAGATATTTTGCGGGGTCGGCAGCGAATTTGGTGCGGCAGCCGGCCGAGCAGAAATGGAAGGTCTCGCCGTGATGGTCGAACCGGTGTTTTGAGGTCGCAGGATCGACCGTCATGCCGCAGACGGGATCGCGGACTGTTGCCGCGGCGCCGTGGTCATGCGCGTGATCGCCGTGCCCGCCGCAGCAGGAGGAGGCCGCGGGCTTGGCGACCGGCGGAGCTTTGCTGCCACAGCCGCATCCGGAACGTGTTTCCGCGTTGTGACGGTGCTCGTGTTCGGCGTCGTTCATTGCCACGCTCCGGCCTTGCAAGTCATACCCTGGGGGGGTATATAGTCGGCATGCGCAAGGACATCAAGGCATCTGTCGGAAAACGTCTCGGCCGGATCGAGGGGCAGGTTCGCGGCCTTTCGAAAATGGTCGAGGAGGACCGCTATTGCATCGACATCGTCACGCAGATCTCGGCGGTGCGCGCCGCCTTGCGCCGGGTCGAGGAAGAGGTTCTGAAAGATCACGTCGCCCATTGCGTCGAGCATGCGATCGCGAGCGGCGACAAGGCGGACCAGCGCGAGAAGATCGCGGAGCTGATGGCGGTGATTGGGCGGGCGGAGCGGTAGATCGCCGTCATTGTGAGGAGCGTAGCGACGAAGCAATCCAGACTGCTCAGGCAGAGACCTGGATTGCTTCGCTGCGCTCGCAATGACGATAGTGGAGCGACGGCTACGCCGCCCGTTCGCGCGCCCGACCGCGCCGCCTTGGGCGGTCCATGGCCAGCTTCTTCAGCCGCCGGAAGCGCTCCGAGACGGTGACGCGATCGACCGTCTCCGCTGGGTGCGCGCTCACTTCTTCAGCCGGAATCGGCGCCTCTTCGTCAATCGTTTCAGGAACGAGCGGCGGCGCACGGAACGTTTCTGGAAACACACCGAAGGTGCCGGCTACCTCCTCGAGCGGCTTCTGCTTGTCGGCCCAGTGCAAGGCGGTGTAGTCGAAGCCGTGCACGATGGTGGGTTTGACGACTTCGAAATAGGGCGAGATGTCGAAGTCGCGGGGCATGTAGAGCGAGGAATCGCGGATGTGCAGGATCTCGCGGCGGGCAGCACGGCTGCCGGCCTTGGTGATCTTGGGCAGGATCGGGTAACGCACGGCGTCGAACGCTTGCGCGATCAGGGCCGAGCAGATGATCTTGGTGGGATCGCCCGAGCCGATCGAGATCATGCGCCGCCGCCAGCGCTGCGGGATCGGCAGCGGAAACAGAAAGCGCATCAGGTCGACGATGTTCTTGGTGTCGTAGCCGAAGCCGATGCGGTTGATTGCATAGCGGCAGACCGTGGTGCGGTCCTCATAGGACAGCCCGACCGGGCGGCAGACGCGGGTGTGATAGGGAAAATATTTCGACAGCGGCGCGGAGGTGACGCCTTCGCCGATATTGGCCTCGATCAGCACGTGCGGCTCGCCGTCGGGTTCTTCCGCACCCTCGATCGGGCCGACATAGAGTGCGCCGTGGGACCAGGTCGACTGCGTCAGATATTTGATGATGCCAGAGATGCGGTTGTTGCCCTCGACCAGCAGCACGTCGCCGGGCTCGATGACGCCGCGCAGGTGCTCCGGGTCGCTCGGCGTGAACGGCTCATAGCCCGGCACCTCCTTCGAGAGGTACGCGGCAATCAGCTTGCCGACTGAGTCCAGGACCGTCCCCATTTCAAACTCCCCCACGGCCTTTTCCGGCCGTCTTTTTCTCTTCTCTACCATGGTCGGAACGTGTTGCAATTCGGTTCATCGATTTGTGACATCAAGCACGATTGATTCACCATGATGGTTGCCGCGCAACATCAGATACGGCAAGGTTCGCTAGCTGTTCCCGTTTGCCGCAAGTCTCCGGAAACCATGACATGACAATCACGCGCCGCAGTTTCCTATCGGCGTCGGCGGGCCTTGCCGCGATGCCGGTCCTGCGCGCAACCGCCGCGACCCTGCCGCGCGAGGCTGACATTCTCGTGATCGGCGCGGGCGCGGCGGGAATTGCCGCGGCGCGGCGTATCATGGCGGCCAATCGCAAGGTCGTGGTGGTGGAGGCTGCGTCGCAGATCGGCGGCCGCTGCATCACGGATACGACCACCTTCGACACGCCGTTCGATCGCGGCGCGCGCTGGATGCACAATCCCGATACCAATCCGATGATCCGGCTGGCGCGCAGTGCCGGGCTCGACGTTCTGCCGGCGCGCTCAGGCCAGAAGATGCGCATCGGCCGCCGCAACGCACGGGCCGGCGAGACCGAGGAGTTCCTGGCGGCGTTGGTCCGGGCCAACCGCGCCATCGACGAGGCCGCGCGCGGCAAGCTCGATACCGCCTGCGCCTCGGTGCTGCCGAAGGATCTCGGCGACTGGGCCGGGGCGGCCGAGTTCATGCTGGGTGCGAGCTTCGCCGGCAAGGACCTGAAGGAGCTGTCTGCGATCGACAAGGCGCGTGCACAGGATCGCAACGCCGCGATCGCCTGCCGCCAGGGCCTGGGGACCCTGATCACCAAACTGGGTGAGCAGGCGCCGGTCGCACTGTCGACACCGGCGAGCCGGATCGTCTGGAGCAATCGCGACGTCAGCGTGGAGACACAGGCCGGCAGGATCGCCGCCCGCGCGGCCATCATTACGGTCTCGACTAATGTCCTGACCTCGGGCGCGATCAAGTTCGGGCCTGACATTCCGAAGCGCACGCTCGATGCCGCATCAAAGCTCACGCTCGGGAGCTACGATCACATCGTGCTGCAGCTACCGGGCAATCCGCTCGGCCTGTCGCGCGACGACATCCTGATCGAGCAGAGCAACTCGACGCGCACGGCGCTGATGTTCGCCAATATCGGCGGCTCCTCGCTGTGCTCGATCGATGTCGGCGGCTCGTTCGGCCGTGATCTCACCCAGCAAGGCGAGAAGGCGATGACGGCCTTCGCCAGAGAATGGATCACGAAGCTGTTCGGCAGCGAAGTTGCCGCCGCAGTGCAGAAAGCCAGCGTGACGCGCTGGAACGCCTCGCCTTTCGTCATGGGTGCGATGTCGGCGGCCTCGCCGGGCGGTCAGCTCTCGCGAAAAATCCTGACCGAGCCGATCGGCAACATGTTCCTCGCCGGCGAAGCCACGCACGAGACGCTCTGGGGCACCGTCGACGGCGCCTGGGAAAGCGGCGAGCGCGCCGCGGACGCGGCCTTGCGCAAGATCGGCGCGCTCAAGGACGAGCCGGCCGATGTGCCAACGCAGTCGACGAAGAAGCGGCGCGCGCCGCAGTCGCAGAGGAACTAATTCAGTCGTCGTCTTGGACAAGCGCAGCGAAGCGAAGCGTAGATCCAGACCCATTACCCCAGGGCGCAGTTTGGCGAAGACTTGGGGCTGTCAGCTTCTATAGCGCTGACCGGGGGAATGGGTCCTGGCTTTCGCCAGGACGACTCGCGGAGAGACTTACCGTAACACCCCGTCCAGCAGCGGCAGTCCCGCGATCACCGCGAGCGCGATCAGCGCGTAGCAGATGGCGCGAAACACTTTCTCGCTGGCACGGCCGAACAGCGACGCACCGAAGGCGACGCCGATCGCATAGACCGGCCCGACGATGAGCGATAGCACAAGCGACTCGCGTGAGATCAGGCCTGTGGTCGCGTAACTGATCATCGAGAAGAAATCCGACGCGCCGAAGAACAGCAAGATGTTGGCGCGCGCGACGATCGATGCGACCGGGCGGCCGAGCCAGTAGCCGACGATCGGCGGGCCGCCGGTCTGGGCGAGGCCGCTACAGAAGCCGGAGAGGCTGCCGATGCCGACCGAGAGCCACGCGTGGTCCTTGCCGCGATAGCGCCAGCCCGACAGCAGCAAGAGCAACAGCGCGGCGACGAAGCAGGAGATGATCCACCGCGTCGTAACGGGTTCGAGCACGCTGAGGAAATAGGTGCCGACGGGCACGCCGACCAGCGCGCCCAGCACGATCACGGCGGTGGCCTTGCGGTCGGCCTTGCGCCAGGCGTCAGGCAGCAGCGGCGCGGCCGCGACGAAATCGATCACGAGGAGCAGCGCGGCAACCAGACGCGGCGCCGCGATGCTGCTCGCCAACGGCATGAAGATCAGCGCCGAGCCGAAGCCGGAGAAGCCGCGCGCGGTGCCCGAAACGAAAGCGACGGCGCAGAGCGCCATCGCAATGGTGAGGCTGACATCCTTTGGAAGAAAGTCAGTGAGATTCATGCTCTATGATTCTCGAGCATGATCATGCTCTCAAAGTGCCGCCGGTCTTCTTCGTCACCTCCGCCACGATTTTCGCGGCGACGGCCTCGATCTCCTGGTCGGTCAGGGTCTTTTCGCGCGGCTGAATCGTCACCGCGATCGCGATCGACTTCTTGCCGTCGTCGATGCCCTTGCCTTCGTAGACGTCGAACACGTTCACAGCGGTGATCAGCTTCTTGTCGACGCTCTGAGCCGCGCGCATGATGTCGCCGCCCTTCACGGTGCGGTCGACGATGAAGGCGAAGTCGCGCGACACAGGCTGGAATGCCGACAGCTCGATCACGGGCTTGGCACGGGTCGGCTTTTTCTTCGCCTCGGGGATGCGGTCGAGGATCACCTCGAACACCATCAGCGGGCCGCCGGCACCGAGCGCCTCGAGCGCGCGCGGATTCATCTCGCCGAAATAGCCGAGCACGTTTTGCGGCCCGATCTGGATCGTACCGGAGCGCCCGGGATGCAGCCAGGACGGGCCGCCCGCGACGATCTGAAGGGCCTGCATTGGTGCGCCGGCGGCGGCGAGTACCGCGAGCGCATCGGCCTTGGCATCGAACACGTCAGCCTGCGCCGAACCCGACCAGTGTCGTCCCAGACCTTGCGACGACGCAAAGCCGCGGCGGAGGCCGCTTGCCGCCATGAACTGATCCTGCGGGCGATCGCCCTTGAACACCTGCCCTACCTCGAATAGCGCGACATCGCTCAAGCCGCGATCGGCATTGGCCTGCGCCGCCGCGATCAGGCCGGCCAACAGGGTCGGGCGCATGTCGGACAAATCCGACGCGATCGGGTTGGCGACCTCGAGTTCGCGCTGGCCGCCGCCGAACAGCTCTGCGGCTGACTTGGTGATGAAGGACCAGGTCACCGCTTCGATGATGCCGCGGCTCGCCAGCGCGCGCCTGGCGCGGCGGGTGCGGAGCTGGAGCGGGGTCAGCACGGATTTGCGTGCGTCCTCGCCGCGCTCGAACGGCGTCATCGGCACCTTGTCGACGCCGTAGATGCGGACGACTTCCTCGACGATGTCGGCCTTGCCGTGCACGTCGGTCCGCCATGACGGCACCGCGACCTTCACGACGGGCCCCGGGCCCGCCATCATGAAGCCGAGATGAGTCAGGATGCGCTTGATCTCCGGCATCGGTACCTCGATGCCCGAGAGGCGCTTGACCTCGGTCACCGGAAAATCGATCACGCGGTCGTCGCCGAAGCTCTTGCCGACCACGACGTTCTCGGACGGCGTGCCGCCGCACATCTCCAGCACGAGTTTTGTCGCGAGCTCCAGCCCCGGCACCATGAAAGCCGGATCGACACCGCGCTCGAAGCGGTAGCGCGCGTCCGAATTGATGCCGAGCTTGCGGCCGGTCTGGGCGATGTTGATCTCGTTCCAAAGCGCCGATTCGATCAGCACGTCGGTGGTAGTCTCGTCGCAGCCCGAGGCCTCGCCGCCCATGATGCCGGCAAGCGATTCGACGCCGTGCTCGTCCGCGATGACGCAAATCGCGGGATCGAGATTGTAGCTGCGGCCGTCAAGCGCGAGCAGCGTCTCGCCGTCGCGGGCGCGGCGCACCACGAGATTGCCCTTCACTTTCTTCGCGTCGAACACGTGCAATGGCCGTGCGCGGTCGTAGGTCATGAAGTTGGTGATGTCGACCAGTGCGTTGATCGGGCGCAGCCCGATGGCGGTCAGTCGCTTCTGCAGCCATTCCGGCGACGGCCCGTTCTTCACGCCACGCACGAGCCGCAGCGCGAAGCCCGGGCACAGCACCGCGTCCTCGACCGTGACCTTCACCGGGCAGGGGAATTCGCCCTTGATCGGCTTGATTGTGGGGTCCTTGAACTTGCCCATGTCGGCGGCGGCAAGGTCGCGCGCGATACCGTGCACGCCGGTGCAGTCCTGCCGGTTCGGCGTCAGGTTGATCTCGACTACGGGATCGCCGAGGCCGGCCCATGCGGCGTAGGCAGCGCCGATCGGCGCATCCGCGGGCAATTCCATGATGCCGTCATGGTCGTTGGAAATCTGCAGTTCGGCCGCCGAGCACAGCATGCCGCGGCTCTCGACTCCGCGGATGGTGCCGACACCGAGCGTGATGTCCTTGCCGGGAATGTAGGTGCCGGGCGGCGAAAACACGCTGACGAGACCCGTCCGCGCATTCGGCGCCCCGCACACCACCTGCACGGGTGCGCCGCCATCACCGGTGTCGACCATGCAGACGCGCAGCCGATCCGCATTCGGATGCTGCTCGGCGGATATCACCTTCGCGATGGTGAAAGGCTTCAGCGCCTTCGCCTTGTCCTCGATGTTCTCGACCTCGAGCCCGATCATGGTGAGCTTCTCGGCAAGCTTGTCCAAGGGCTCGTCGGTCTCGAGATGTTCCTTCAGCCAGGAGAGAGTGAATTTCACGAGCTCAGCCCTCCCGCGAGGGTCGGTACTTCGAGCGGCTTGAAGCCGTAATGGGACAGCCAGCGGACGTCGCTGTCGAACAGCTGGCGCAAATCGGCGATGCCGTATTTCAGCATGGCGATGCGGTCGATGCCCATGCCCCAGGCAAAGCCCTGGTACTCGTCGGGATCGATGCCGCAGGCGCGCAGCACGTTCGGATGCACCATGCCGCAGCCGAGAATCTCGAGCCAGTCCTCGCCCTCGCCGAAGCGGATCTCGCCCTTGTCGCGGCGGCACTGGATGTCGACTTCCAGCGACGGCTCCGTGAACGGGAAGAACGAGGGCCGAAAGCGCATGTTGATGTGGTCCACCTCGAAGAACGCCTTGCAGAACTCGTGCAGGATCCATTTGAGATGGCCGAGATGGGAGTGCTTGTCGATGACGAGGCCTTCGACCTGGTGGAATTGCGGCGTGTGGGTCGCGTCCGAATCGATGCGATAGGTGCGGCCCGGGCAGATCACGCGGATTGGCGGCTTCTGGCTCAGCATGGTGCGCACCTGCACCGGCGAGGTGTGGGTGCGCAACAGCATGCGGGAGCCGTCCTCCTTCGGGTGGAAGAAGAACGTGTCGTGCATCTCGCGCGCGGGATGGCCTTCCGGAAAATTCAGCTTGGTGAAGTTGTAGTCGTCGGTTTCGATATCGGGGCCTTCGGCAACCGAGAATCCCATGTCGGCGAAGATCGTGGTCAGCTCGTCCCAGACCTGGCTCAGCGGATGGATGCGGCCGGCCTCGGCGGGCGCATCGCGCAGCGGCAGGGTGACGTCGATGGTTTCCGACGCAAGCCGCGCGTCGAGCGCCGCCGATTTCAAGACGTCGCGCCGCGCGGCGAGCGCCTCGGTGACCTTGTCCTTGGCCTGGTTGATCGCGGCGCCTTGCGTCTTGCGCTCGTCCGGGGACATTTTTCCGAGCGTGGCAAGCAGCGCCGAGATCGAACCCTTCTTGCCGAGGGCTGCGACGCGCACCGCTTCGAGGGCGGCCTCGTCGCCGGCGGCGGCGATCTGGTCGAGGATGGATGTTTCGAGCATTGCGAGGTCGGACACGGTCAAATCCCTGCTGCCAAATTCGGCTGGGTTGTCGCCGCCCGAAGGCCGTAACGTCAAGCGAAAAGCCGGTCATTCGGGCTGACGAGCGGCTGGGTTGAACCTCGCGCGGGAGGCTGGCACCAAGGAGGATACGAGGAGACTTTCGCGATGCTCTCAAGATCCGGTCTGGCTGCTCTCGCCGTCGTTCTCTTGGTCGCGAGCACCCCGGCGCGCGCCATGGTCTGCATGGAGAAGTCCATGACGCTGGACGAGGTCGTTGACACCATCGGTGCCCAGAAGGGCTGCGAAAGCGCGATGAAGGTGTTTCAGGATTGCCAATTGACCGCGAGCGGCGATGTCCAGCTCGGCGCCGCCGTCGAGAAGAAATGCGAGGCGGACTTCATGCCCGGCCTCAACACGGTGCGGAAACAGGCTTACCAACGCGAGATGCGCGTGTGCGACCGGAAGTACCGGAATAAATCCGGCACCATGTATCTGTCGTTCACGGCATTCTGCCGGGCGGAGGTCGCCCAGCGCTACTCGCAACGCGCGCTGAAGGCCGGCGGAGCCGGCCGCTAGCTCAGGCCGCCAGAGCGGCCTTGGCCTTCTCGGCGATCGCCTGGAACGACGCGGGCTCGTTGATCGCGAGATCCGACAGCACCTTGCGGTCCACGGTGATCCCGGACTTGGCCATGCCATCGATAAAGCGGCTGTAGGTCAGGCCGAACGGACGCACGGCGGCGTTGATGCGCTGGATCCAGAGCGCGCGGAACGTCCGCTTCTTGCGCTTGCGATCACGGAAGGCATAGACGAGAGCCTTCTCGACCGCCGGCTTGGCGGTGCGGATCGTGTTCTTGCGGCGGCCGCGGAAACCCTTGGCGGCCTTATAGACTTTCTTGTGCTTGGCGTGGGCGGTCACACCGCGTTTGACGCGAGCCATGACAAAAATCCTTCGAAAGATGACTTGATGTTCGGATCGCCGCGAAAGCTGCGGCGCGGGTGGCAATGATCGTGGACGCGATCAGGCGTTCGGCAAGAAGTACTTCTTGACGTTGTCGCCGTCGGTCTTGAACAGCACGGCGGTGCCGCGCAGCTGCCGGATCTGCTTCTTCGTCCGCTTGATCATGCCGTGACGCTTGCTGCGATGAGCGAACATCACTTTGCCGGTGGCAGTCACCTTGAAGCGCTTTTTAGCGCCCGATTTGGTCTTCAGCTTGGGCATTTGGCTCTCCTAATGGCCATAGAAATCCGCCCGCAAAGGCGGCTGGCCGTCAAAATGCTCGTTAGAGCGTTGATTGTGCTCAGGTTTTACGAACAAGCGCGAAACCCGCACGGACACCGCACGGCAGCCCTTAATCAGCCGGGCAATGAAGGCTGGGCTTATGACAGAGGACGGGCGAATTGGCAACGATGAACCGGTGGAACCTAGCCGGCGACTATCCGGAATTGCTAACCTCATGTCCGAGCCGTGTGACCCGGAGCAGGACCAGAATGCCCCCTTTTTCCCAAACGCTGTCGTCCTTGACTGATGTCGCTCGTCCGCGCTGCCTGGCGCTGTTGGCCGTGCTCGCCATGGCCGCGTTTCCGTCGAGTGCCAATGCGCGCATCCGCGGCTATGACGGCGTCTGGAACGTCACCTTCGCCACCACCCGCGGCAATTGCAGCTCGGGCTACAGCGTCCCCTTCACCGTCACCGGCAGCCGGGTGTCGTCCCCGGCGGCGGTCGGGTCTCCGGCAAGGTCAATCGCAGCGGTACCGTCGCGGTCCAGGTCTCGGTCGGGGCCTCCCATGCCAGCGGCGGCGGCCGCCTCGCTGGCGTGAACGGCGCCGGTTCGTGGAGGGGTATCATCTCCGGCGATCAGTGCAGCGGCACCTGGCATGCGACGAGGACGTAATTATCGCCTCCAGAGGACGGTGCGCTCTCTCTTGCGCAAGCGGGAGAGGCAAAAAAACAAAACGGCCCGCCGGAGATCCGGACGGGCCGTTGAATTCTTCAGCCTAAAGAACCAGCGTCAGCGCGGCGCCAGCACCATGACGACCTGACGGCCCTCGAACCGCGCGTCCTGCTCCACCTTGGCGAGCTCGGCGACGTCGGTCTTGATCTTGTCGAGCAGCTTGGTGCCGATCTCCTGGTGCGCCATTTCGCGGCCACGATAGCGCAGGGTGATCTTGACCTTGTCGCCTTCTTCGAAGAACCGCTGCATGGCGCGCATCTTCACTTCGTAATCGTGGTCGTCGATCATCGGGCGGAGCTTGATCTCCTTGATCTCGACGATCTTCTGCCGCTTGCGGGCTTCGGCGGCTTTTTTCTGCGCGGAATACTTATACTTCCCGTAGTCCATGATCTTGCAGACGGGAGGGCTGACGTTCGGCGAGATCTCGACCAAATCCATGCCGGCTTCCTGGGCCAAGCGGATAGCCGCGACGGTCTCGATGGTGCCCTTGTTGTCACCGGTCTGATCGATCAGCTGGATCTGCGCATTGCGAATATCGTCATTGATGCGCGGCCCGTCTTTGGCGGCAGTGGGCGGGGCTTTATTTGGACGGCGAATGGGTGGTTCTCCAAAGTTATGAAAAGAGGCGGCTATTTTGCAGGAAGATACGGTTGCCGGCAAGCAATCGCTCGTGCGGCGGTCGAAAAAGCCTCAAATGCGAGGCATTTTGGCCACGGCGGGGCACGCAGAGGGACATAGACACCTTGCTTCTGTTCCGCAAGCGTCCCAAAGGGCCAATGACGACGTCCGGCTGCGCTGCGGAGCACGTCCGGACAGCTCAAACCGCACAGCCAGAGTAAACGTTCCATGAATCACCCAATTCCCGATGCCGTGCTCGACTTCATCGATGTGGGCGAAGGCCCGTCCGCACGCCGGATCGCGGTGCGCCGCCGCGCGGCCCAAGAATCAAGTCAAGGACCTGGGCTGGTCTGGCTCGGCGGTTTCAAGTCGGACATGCAGGGCAGCAAGGCCGTGGCGCTGGACGAATGGGCCCGGGATCACGGCCGCGCCGTGGTCCGGTTCGATTATTCCGGCCACGGCGAATCCGGTGGCGATTTCGTCGACGGAACCATCGGGCGCTGGCTCGAGGAAAGCGTCGCGGTATTCGAGCGGTTCTGCGACGGCCCGCAAATCCTGATCGGCTCGTCCATGGGCGGCTGGATGGCGCTGCTGCTCGCGCGCGAGATCAAAAAGCGGCAAAAGAAACTGCAAGCCAAAGCCTCGCTGGCGGGCCTGGTGCTGATCGCGCCGGCGCCCGATTTCACCGAGGAGCTGATGTGGAAGAATTTTCCGGCCGCGGTGAAGAAAGAAATCGAGACCAAAGGCGTCTGGCTGAGACCGTCGAACTATGGCGACGGCTTGCCCTATCCGATCACGCGGAATCTAATCGAGGAGGGACGCAACCACCTCCTGCTCGGCAGCGCCATCGATCTCGGCTGTCCCGTCCGCATCCTGCAAGGTGCGCAGGATCCTGACGTGCCCTGGCAGCACGCGTTCGCCCTGACCCATCGCCTGCCGGCCGACGACGTCGTGCTGACCATGATCCAGGACGGCGATCACCGCCTCTCGCGCCCGCAGGACATCGCCCGCATTCTTGCCGCCGTGGCCGAGATCGGGTGAAATCGTCACCCAGCACTCGGTGTCATCGCCCGACTTGATCGGGCGATGCAGTATTCCAGAGGCGCTCGTGCTCAAGCCGAGAAGCCGCGGCGTACTGGATGCCCCGGTCGGGGCATGACTGAGAATGGGAGGGGAGAATCGCCGATGACCACCACCGCCATGCTGCGCGCCTTCTGCGACGCCGTCGAACAACGCAACGGAAAAGCCTTTGCGGATCTCTTCACCGAGGACGGCGTCTATCACGACGTGTTCTATGGCGCCTTCGCCGGCCGCGAGAAGATCGCCGCGATGATCGACGACTGGTTCTATCGCACGGCGACCGACTTTCGCTGGGACATGCACGACCCGGTGTCGAACGGCACCACGCTCTATGCGCGCTACACGTTCAGCTATCGCTCGATCTTGCCGGAGGCTGATGGCGCGCGGGCGATGTTCGAGGGCGTGGCGATCATGACGCTCCGGGACGGAAGGATCGTCAGCTATCACGAGGTCGCCAACACCGCGCCGGCGTTTGTCGATTTGAAGTTTGCGCCGGAACGGATTGCGAAGATCGTCGCCAGACAGGGCGCGGAGCTCAAGGCGCGGCCGGAGATGAAGCGCCATTTGGGTTAGCCGTCGTTCTTGCGCACCTACCGCTTCGACGGATTTACCATCGGCTTGCGCTGCGCCAGCGCCGCGACAGTGGCGGTGCCGATCGGGCCCTGCTCGTCATAGAGCCAGCATTCGCCGATCGCCACACCGTCGGTGGCCTGGTGGTTCACCACCTCGAAGCCGATCCAGTTCGTCACCGGCAGGCGGTGCAGATAGATCGTGACGTCGCTGTTGATGTAGCCGAGCCCCTTGTCGCCGGCGTTCGCGAACGGACTGGCGAAGTCCGCGCCGGTGGCGACATGGACGAACGGCGTCATCGGCACGCCCGCGACCAGCTCGCGCACCTCGCTCATCCAGAGCTTTCGTGGCCCGAGCGAGCCCATGTGACCGACGATCGGTCGCGTGGTCCATTTGCCGTTCATGCCGAGCCTGGGATCGGTCGGCTTGGGAATGTCGGCCGGCTTCGGCACGTCCCAGTTCGGCGGCGACCAGACATTGCCGTCGGGATTCTGCGTTCGCCGTAACAGCTGGCACGAGGCGCGCGCCATGCCGATGCCGCCGGAAAAGAACTCTGCTTCCACGACGCGGATGCGCATCCCGTCGCGCACCAGCCGTGTCGTCACCTCGATCGGCTTGTCGATGGTGGGCAGCCGAAACATATCGACGGTCAGCCGCGCCGGCACGAATTCAGGACCGGAATGGCGCTCCTCGATGGCGAAGCCGAGCAGGCCGACGATGACGCGTCCGTGCAGCGATGTCGGATCCCACGGCCCATTGGCGACTTCCGTCGGGTGGAATGTGTCGCCGTCGCGGGTGAAGAAAGGCATGTTTGTCATGACGCGCGAGCTTGGAGGAACGTGCGGGGAAATCAAGATGCTCAATCCTCGTGGTGAGGAGGCGCGGAGCGCTCTTACCACAACAACGGTGTCATCGTCCGGCTTGACCGGGCGATCCAGTACTCCGCGGCGCTCGTGATTGAATCGATAGGCCGCGGCGTACTGGATGCCCCGGTCAAGCCGGGGCATGACACCGAGGATTAGGAAGCGAGCTCCCACTCCTCGCGCACGCCGTCATCACGCTCGCGCGCTATGGCGGTTGCTCTCATCGTTTCGAACTCATCCCGCGGCACCAACTGCCCCAGCGCCCATACCGCAGCCCCGCGTACCAGCGCGCTCTCATCCTCCAGCAATCGCCGCGCCTCGTCCGCCAGTGCCGCATCACCGGAGTTGCCGATCGCGATCAGCACGTTGCGCAAAAAGCGGTCGCGGCCGATGCGTTTCACCGGCGATTTGGTGAACAGCGCGCGAAACGCAGCGTCGTCGAGCCGTGCGAGCTCGGCAAGACCTGGCGCGCGCAAAGCGTCACGTGCGGCGAGCTTGGCCTCACGGCCCTCCTGCGCGAACTTGTTCCAGGGACAGGCGGCGAGGCAATCGTCGCAACCATAGATGCGGTTGCCGATGCTTTTACGAAATTCGCGCGGGATCGGGCCCTTGTTCTCGATGGTGAGATACGAGATGCAGCGCCGCGCATCGAGCCTGTAGGGCGCGGGAAAGGCCGCGGTCGGGCAGATGTCGAGGCACGCCCGGCACGAGCCGCAATGATCGATCTCGGCGTCGTCGCGCGGCAGTTCCAGCGTGGTGTAGATCGCGCCGAGAAACAGCCATGAGCCGAATTCGCGCGAGACCAGATTGGTATGCTTGCCCTGCCAGCCCAGATGCGCGGCTTGCGCCAGCGGTTTCTCCATCACGGCCGCAGTGTCGACGAATACTTTCACTTCGCAAGGCTTCACCTCACAAGTTGCGGTCGCGACCAGCCATCGCGCCAGTGCCTTCAGGCGCTTCTTGATGAGGTCGTGATAGTCGTCGCCCTGCGCATAGACCGAGATCGCCGCGCGCGTGCGCTGTTGCAGGATCGCGAGCGGATCCTGGTCGGGGCCGTAATTGACGCCGAGCATGATGACGCTGCGCACGTCCTGCCACAGCCCGCGGGGATCGACCCGGCGCTCCGGCTGCGCGGCGAGCCAGTCCATGTCGCCATGGCCGCCGGATGCGATGAATTCGAGAAAGTGTTTTCCGGCGCTTTCGATCGTGCCGGGCTCCGTAATGCCGATGCAGTCGAAGCCGAGCGCACGTGCTTCGTTTGCCAGCGCCGTCTTCAGTTCGGTCGGATCGGAGTTCAGAAGTCCAGGTCCACGTAGGTCCGCGACGCCGGCACGCCCGCCAGCCATTCGCTCAACAGCGGACGGAACGACGGGCGGGATTTCACCCGTGCGTACCAGGCCTTTGCCGCGTCGTCCTCGCTCCATGGCACGTCGCCCAGATAGTCGATCGCCGAGAGGTGCGCCGCGGCGGCGAGATCCGCGTAGGTGAGCCGGTCGCCGGCGAGGAAATTACGCGTCTGCGCCAGCCAGCCGATATAGGCCAGATGATAGCGCACGTTTGCCTTGGCGGCGCGCATCACGTCGGCCGAGGGCGGGCCCCCGCCGTTGTCCTCGCTCATGAAGCGCTTGTAGATGCGCTCGGTGACGAGCGGGTGGGAGACTTCCTCGAAAAACTTTTCGTTGAACCAGGCCATCAGCCGGCGGACCTCGACGCGCTCGCCGATCGTGTCCGGCATCAGGCGCTTAAGTCCCATCTCAGAGCCATAGGCCTCGTCGACATATTCGGCGACGATCGCCGCGCCCGGGATCGGCGGCTGCTCGTCGTCCACCAGGACGGGCGTCGTGCCCGCCGCATTGAGCAGCAGAAATGCTTCGCGCCGCTCCCAGCTGCGCTCTTCGATCAGCTTCAGCTCAAACCCGTATTCTCCCGCGATCAGGCGGATGAACCGCGAATGCGGACAGAACGGATGATGAAACAGCGTAAACATGAAGCCTTTGACTATGTGATGGTGCTTAAGAATCCATCAATGTTTTGTGCGGCGCCACACTAGTCATTCAAAACCGCGAAGCAAGGGCGCGACGCCGCATTTTGCGATTGCAGCAAGGGAGCGGATGGGCGAGAAGAGCCCCGCTTTTCCAGCCGAAATGGACCGTAAATATGTCAGATGCAATACGGGCAGTGATCCTCGGCATCATCGAGGGTGTGACCGAGTTCCTTCCCGTGTCCTCGACCGGCCATTTGCTGCTTGCTGAGCGCTTTTTCCATCTCGGCGAAGGCGCGTTCTGGGATTCGTTTACGGTCCTGATCCAGCTCGGCGCGATCCTCGCGATCGTCGTGTTGTACTTCAAGAAATTGTGGGACGTCGCGATCGGGATGTTCACGGGTGACGTCTATGCACGCCGCTTCGTGATCGGCGTGCTGGTGGCGTTCCTTCCCGCCGTCATCGTCGGTCTCGTCGGCGGCAAATACATCAAGAGTCTGCTGTTCAATCCCTGGGTGGTGTGCTTCTCGCTGATCGTCGGCGGCGCCATCCTGCTCTGGGTCGACAAGCTCGATCTCAAGGCGCGCGAGCATGACGCCACCCGGTTTCCGCTGCTGATGTATCTTTACATCGGTATCGCGCAGTGTCTGGCGATGATCCCGGGCGTGTCGCGCTCCGGCGCAACCATTGTCTCCGCCATGCTGCTCGGGGCCGATAAGCGCGCGGCGGCGGAGTTCTCGTTCTTCCTCGCCATTCCCACCATGATCGGCGCGTTCGCCTACGATTTCTACAAGAACCGCTCCGAGATGACGATGGACCACATGGGCATCGTCGCGATCGGCTTCGTGGTGTCGTTCGTCACCGCCATCATCGTGGTGAAGACGTTCCTGGAATACGTCACCCGCCACGGCTTCGTGGTGTTCGCCTGGTGGCGCGTGATCGTCGGCACCCTCGGCCTGATCGCGCTGGCACTGGGGCGGTAACCCCGAACTTCAAACAATTGACTGCGGGGATGGTTACGCGCTCTTGCGCTGGAATTGCCCGGCGGCGCGGAAACGCCAGAGATATTGCGGGGCGATCGCTTCAAGCGAGTCGGGCGCGATGCCGAGGCCTTCCAGCGTTAGCCCAGCGGCCTTCGCCGCGTCCGACACGACATTGTCGCGCGCGAGCAGCGTGACCTGGTCCGGCGTCAGCTTCAGCGCGCCCGGCGCGAATTGCAGGAAGTTGGCCTTGAAGCGGGCGAGGCCAAACGGCAGCGGCATCAGCATCGGCTTGCGATCGGCAATCGCGAGAATGGCCTCGATGATCTCGCGCATGGTCAGGACTTCCGGGCCGCCGAGCTCGTAGGTCGCGCCCGCCTTGGCCTTGCCGTCGACGGCATCCGCGACCGCGGTGGCGACGTCGCCGACATAGACCGGCTGCATCTTCGTGTCGCCGCCGATCAGCGGCAGCACCGGCGACATCCGCGCCAGCGCCGCGAAGCGGTTGGTGAATCGGTCCTCGGGGCCGAACATCACGGAGGGGCGGAAGATCGTCGCCGACGGCACCGCGGCCAGGACCGCGGCTTCTCCGGCCGCCTTGGCCCTGGCATAGCGCGAGGGCGATTCCGCGTCGGCGCCGATCGCCGAGACATGGATCAGCTGTGCCCCCGCGGCCGCGGCCGCCTTGGCGATGGTCTCGGCGCCCTTGGCCTGGACGGCATCAAAACTCTGCGCGCCACCCTCGGCGAGGATGCCGACCAGATTGATCACGATCTGCGAATCACGCAGTGCCGCCTCAATCGAGGCCGGATAACGGACATTCGCCTGCACGGTGTGGACCTGCCCGACCTTGCCGGAGGGCTGGAGGTACCCGGCCAGCTCCGGCCGCCGCACCGCGACCCGGACCCGGTAGTCGCGCCGGCACAGCGCGCGGACGACATTCCGGCCCAAAAACCCCGATCCGCCGAAAACCGTGACGAGCGTGTCCAGATTCGATGCCATGGGATCCATTCCTGGGGTCCATATCCTGCGGGAAGAGTGCGTCTCGTCAGGCTTGTATCGGGCCGGTTTGCGATGCGCAATCCGCATCCCGAAGCGGGGTTCAAGCATGAATTGACAACCGCGTCACCGAACCGTAGTAACCGCCTCCGTGCCTAACCGGCATGCCCAGGTGGTGGAATTGGTAGACGCGCTGGCTTCAGGTGCCAGTGGCTTAACGGCCGTGAAGGTTCGAGTCCTTTCCTGGGCACCATCTCCTACTCAAGCGATTGAAATCGCTTTTGCAGGGAATTTGAGCTGCTGACCGGTACACAAAACCGAGGCACGGCGCTCATGGCGTACCGAATGGCCTACATCGCTCGTCGGGTCGGCTCGGATCGCAGGCGATCTGGAGGCGGCTGGCTTCAGTCGCTCAGGGAAGCGCTACGCGCCGACAGCCGTTGCCCGGATACCAGGTGAGCTATGAACGACGTCCACCGCGCTCGCGGCCGAAGCCGTCATCGCTATGTGGGAAAAGGTCGGCAAAGCTGATGACCCCAAGCGCCTAAGAGGTCTCAATGCTCGTTGACCGCGGCGCCGAGCTTGATCAGGCTCAGCGAGCGGTTCGCGGTCTCGCGCAGGCGGCAGTAGCTCGCGCTGCCCCGGTACATGCCGGGATCGACCTTGTCGAAGACCGCGCAGAAGCCATCACGCGACGCGGCGAAAGTTTTCTGCGAGTCATTGACCGCCTTGATCGCGTCGGCGAACCCGCCGGCCTGAACCTTCTTTAGCGCCTCATTGGTTTTCTGCGTCCAAATGGCGAGTTCGCGCGCCGCGCAGGCTTTCCATTTGGCGACATCGTCATTCGCGCCCTCTGCCGCTTTGATGCAGGGGTCGGCGACGAGCCCAACGCACGCGCCGCCGAAACCGCCGGTTTTCTCCGCGGTCTTCAGGCAGCCATCGATCACCGCAAGTTCGGCTGGCGCGATGCCTTGGGCGAAAGCCATCGATGCGATCGGGAGGCTTGCGGCGAGCATCGCGACGGCAAGTTTGAGCTTCATTGGAGATCTCCGTTCGACGCATCGAAAATATGGAACAGAACACCACTGCGAGCGCATGAAGCTCAGCGAGACGGTAGACCGGCGGCTGTGGCGGAAGGGCCGGACGGCGAGTGCGAAGGGAAAACGAGGGGGTATGCGGCTTCGGCTACGCCCTCTCCAATCAATGCCTTTGATGTGCCTTGACCTGACTTACGGGATTTTCGACCAATAGGTGATACATGCAACTTTGGTCATGGAAGGCCCAGCGTTGGTTCACCTGAATGTGGAACAGGAGCTACGCTGACGAATAATGACGGCGGGACCGCTTAAGGCACGCACTGGCGATCTCCACGCTGCGCGGTCGCGGTCTCGCGGGCCTCCATTTGGACAACTGAAGGTGACGATCGAGTCTTTTCCTGGGCACCACACCCAACCCAAGTCGTTGAATCGCTCCCGCCGGTGACACCACCTCCGCCCCCGAAGCCGGTGACTGCGCCGCCGCCGCTGCCGAAACCGGTAGCTGAAGCGATTTCGGGCATTTTCCAGCAATGCCATTAATAACAGCTCGGGGATGAGACGATGCAGGTCCGCTTCGAAGATTTCCAAGTGTAAACAGCTGCTTGGGAGACCTCGGAAGCCCGCCGTTGAGCGGAATTTCATTCCGCCAATCCCCCCTCGGTTGCATCGTCCGAATTTACCCCGCTTTAGACAAACTAGCTCTTAGTCAGCGGGCAGGCTCGCATCCGGCCGTCGGCGAGCGCGGAGCCATCGGGCTCGCTTTATCGTGGGGGAAGCGGTGGATCAGCATCAGGTCTGGCACGAGCCGGCATTCGACAAGGCTGCGAACGCGATCAGCCCGTTTCTCCTGAGATCGGGAATTTATCTGTTCCTGATCTCGTTCATCTGCCTGTTCTACGTCTTGAACGCGCCGCTTCTGCTCGGCCATTACGATCTGGGCTGGCATCTGGCGGCCGGAGATATCATCCGGGAGCGCAACGCCATCCCGCTCCACGACCCCTGGTCGTTCACCCACGGCGACAAGCCATGGCTCAATCTGTCCTGGCTCTGGGACGCGCTTGCCAGTGCGACGTTTCAATACGCAGGCTTTGGCAGCCTCGTCCTGCTGACGGTGGCCTGCGGCGCAGCGATCGTCGGCATCCTGACCGCGATCTCTCTCGGCTACGGCGCGTCGGCGATCGCGGTCTGCGTCTCGGTCTTCTTGGCCTGCCTGCTCTATCCCGCTTACGAAGCTTCGCCGAACATGTATCTCGCGGTCTCGCCGAATACATGCACGATGTTGTTCTGCGTCGTCTTCTATCGCGAATGCCTGCGACGAACGCGATGGTTCGTGCTTCCCGTGTTGATGGTGCTCTGGGCCAATCTGCATGGCGGTTTTCTGCTCGGCTTTTTCGTGATCGGCGTCTTCTGCGGCGGCGCCGTGCTCAGAGGGGCCTGGGCCGAGCTCCGGATCCTTGCTCTCGCGGGGATCGGGTGCCTTGCCGCGACCTCCATCAATCCGCTCGGCTGGAATATCTATGCCGGTGCCGCCGCGACGATGGGGCACTTCGTCCAGGGCAATATCGGCGAATGGCTGTCCTACTATCACAACATGGAAATGCCGGGCAGCATTCCCGGCATCCTGTACATGCTGGCCTTCGTCGCGCTCGAGCTTCGCTACAGAAACTCCAGACCGATCCCGCTCGAGCCGAGATTGATGTCCTGGCTGTTTCTGATTCTGGGACTGTATCAGTTCAGGTACATCGCTTTCTTCTTCATTTTCTCGACCGCGCCGATGGCGCTTCACCTCAGCCGCTTGCTGCCTGAGCGTCTCACCGGTCGGGACGTGAGGGGAGCGTTGCTGGCCGCCGGCATCGTCGGTCTCGGCACCCTGCCGATGGCCTATTTGAACGTTGCACCGGCGCTCGCACTTCCGCCGATGCTGTCGAGTGAAGATGCCGGCTATCTGCGAAAGCATCTCGCAGGTCGGCGGGTCCTGAACAATTGGAACGTCGGCGGCTACCTGATCTTCGCGACGCACGGCACCGTCCCCCCATTCGTCGACGGTCGCGCCGCGACCGCCTATCCGGACGATTTGCTGCGCGACTATTTCAAGCTGGTGAGCTGGGAGATCGACGAAGCCGCGTGGGACATGGTGCTCGACAAATACCGGATCGACGCCGTGCTGTGGGTCAAGGCGCACGAACAGCTGCGGCGATTTCTGGTGGAGCGGCGAGGCTGGCGCGAGCAATACACCGGCGCTTACGAGACCGTTTACGTCAGGCCGCAATCCGGTTTCGCCGGCGAAGCCAAAAGACAATGACGACCAGCGCCGCGGCTCTGTATGACCAGCCGCGCCTGATGCTTGCGCCGGCGGCTGCCAGCGGATACATCGCGGCCGGCCCTCGCCAGCGTCTGTGCCGGGGATTAGCCTGCAAAGCGCACCGATTCGATTGAGGTTTGAAACGCCATGACCGTACGCCTGCACCGCGGCGACCTGCCCGATCTGTCCCGCTATACCGGAGCGGTGGCGATCGACACCGAGACCATGGGCCTGAACCCGCATCGCGACCGGCTCTGCGTGGTGCAGCTCTCACCCGGCGACGGCAGCGCGGACGTGGTGCAGATCCCCAAAGGTCATACCGACGCGCCGAACTTGAAGGCGCTTTTGGCCAATCCCGCGAACACGAAAATCTTCCACTTTGCGCGGTTCGACGTCGCGGTGCTGTACCAGACGTTTGGTGTCATGACCGGGCCGATCTACTGCACCAAGATCGCCTCCCGCCTGATCCGCACCTATACCGACCGCCATGGCCTCAAGGACCTCGTGCGCGAGGTGCTCAATGTCGACCTCTCCAAGCAGCAGCAATCGAGCGATTGGGGTTCCGACAGCCTGACCGAGCCGCAGCTCGCCTACGCCGCCTCCGACGTGCTGCATCTGCACGGCTTGCGCGAGCGGCTCGATGCCATGCTGGCGCGGGAAGGCCGCACGGCGCTGGCCAAAGCCTGTTTCGACTTCCTGCCGACCCGCGCTTTGCTCGATCTCCAGGGCTGGGCCGAAGAGGACATTTTCGCGCATTCCTAGAGTTTAGCGCGGCGGCCAAGCTGGGCGGTCGCCCCGTTTCAGACACTTTCGTAACGGCCTGTCGCGGGCTGCATATTTTGGCGTTGCCGGCTACAATGGGGCGCCCGCCAGCCGGACCAGGCGAGCGACACCTCAGGAGCCCAGGTGAATTCGGCCCACAATGTCACCTACGACGCCGCGCTCGCGGCGAAGTTCGCCAGCGCGGCGCGCCACAGCCGCCTGGTGCGGATTCTGCGCATCGCGGTGCCGACGACAGTGGCCGCGACCATGGGTCTGCTCGTCCTCATCTCGACCATTTTCAACCCGTTCCAGATCCCCGTGAAGCTCGACTCCGGAAATCTCGTGGTCACTGGCACGAAGATCACGATGGAATCGCCGCACATGTCCGGCTTCACGCCGGACCAGCGGCCCTACGAGCTCTGGGCCAAGACCGCGACCCAGGACATCACCGATCCCGATCATGTCGATCTCCATGATTTGCGCGCGAAGGTGCTGATGGAAGACCAATCGACCCTGTTCCTCGATGCCCGCACTGGACGGTTCGACAACAAGCAGCAGCAGCTCGACCTGCACAAGGACATCTTCCTGCGCACCTCGACCGGCTACGAGGCGCGGCTGAACTCGGCCTTCGTCGACATGGGCAAGGGCACGGTCTCCTCGGACGAGCATGTCGACGTCAAGCTGACCAACGGAACGCTGACGGCCGATCGGCTGCGGATCACGGAAGGCGGCGACGTCATCCGCTTCGAAGGGAATGTGGTGATGCACCTCGACAAGCTGGACGATCCTGCCGCCGCTCAGCCCGCGCCGACTGAACCCGCGCCGGCTGCGAAGACACGTACGCCCCAGAACAAGTCCGCCAATTCAAAGTGATTTTCATGATCAGGTTTTTTCCGCGCAACGACGGCAAGCGGCGCGTCATCCCGGGTGCGGCCGCGCTCGCCGTCGGCATCGCACTGGTCGCAACGGGTGCGGCGATCGCGCAGAGCACGATGCAAGGCGTGCCCAACGCGATGCAGGGCTTCTCGCAGAACCGCGATCAGCCGATCCAGATCGAGGCCGCCTCGCTCGAGATGCGCGACAAGAAGAAGGAAGCGACGTTTTCCGGCAATGTGAAGGTCATTCAGGGCGACACCACCATGACCTCGAAGACGCTGGTGGTGTTTTACGATTCGGGCGGCGACAAGCCGGCCGCGCCGCAGCCTGCGGCAAAGGCGGCAAAGGGGGCGCCGATGCAGTCGGCGACGCCGGGACCGGGCGGCAACTCCTCGATCAAGCGACTGGAGGCGCGCGGCAATGTCGTCGTCACCCAGAAGGACCAGGTGGTCACGGGCGAGACCGCCGTGTTCGACACCCGCACCAACCTCATCACCATGCTCGGGGGCGTCGTCTTGACGCAGTGCAAGAACGTGCTGCGCGGCGACCGGCTGGCGGTCGACATGACCACGGGCGTGTCGCGTGTGGAATCCGATAGCGGCCGGGTGCAGGCGCTGCTGCCGCAGGGCGGCGGCAATGATTGCGGATCCGGAGGCGCGGGCAAGCCCGGCGCGGGACCTCTGCAATTGCCTGGCGCAACTAAACCCAAATAAGTCAGCGTAGACCCAAGCCCGTCAAAGTAAATTTGAAGAATGATTTCAGACGCTTGGGTCGATCATCGCCGATCCGAGGTTGAAGCTTGCGTGCCGAGACTGTATCTAGCGCGAAGGGCTTTCGAAGCGGGGTTCGCCGCTTTTCGGGCGTGTTTCACTGGGCATGAGACATCCCTTCATTCATGCTGCGTCGGCGAATCCTGAAGCCGGCGTGGCAGATCGCGCGAAGACCGCGCAGGATCGTCGCGAAAGGCTAGAAGGCGGGGATGGTCGATCTCTTCAGCATGTTCCGTCGGCGCCCCGCCAAACGCGGCCGGCCAGGATTTGCGCGCCAGGACATCACCGCGCTCGCTGACAGCGTCGGCGGCCTCGTGGCCAGCCCTGTCAGGGACGCGCCGCCGATCGCCCGTAACCAGCCGATGCACGCACCCGATCAGTTCCAAGGGGACTATCAAGCCGAGCAGCCCCGGGCCCAGGCGGTTCATCCCGTGAGGGCTGCCGGCAGGCCCAACGGTTCCGGCGGGCCTCAGCTCTTGAAGCGGCCGGGCTTCCTGGCTGTGCATAGCGTGGAAAAGAGTTTTGGCAGCCGCCAGGTCGTGCGCGGCGTCAGCATCTATGTGCGCCGTGGCGAAGCGGTCGGCCTGCTCGGCCCCAACGGCGCCGGCAAGACCACCGTGTTCTACATGATCACCGGCCTGATCAAGGCCGATCGCGGCGCGATCGAGCTCGACGGCCACGACGTCACCAAGCTGCCGATGTATCAGCGCGCGCGGCTCGGGATCGGCTATCTGCCGCAGGAGGCCTCGATCTTCCGCGGTCTCACCGTCGAGCAGAACATCCGCGCCGTGCTCGAAGTGGTCGAGCCGTCGCGCAAGAAGCGCGAGCAGCAGCTCGACTCGCTGCTCGACGAATTCAACATCACGCGCCTAAGGAAATCGCCGTCGATTGCGTTGTCCGGCGGTGAGCGGCGCCGCGTCGAGATCGCGCGTGCGCTGGCGACGCGTCCGAACTACATGCTGCTCGACGAGCCCTTTGCCGGCATCGATCCGATCGCGGTCGGCGACATCCAGGACCTCGTTCGCCATCTCACCAACCGCGGCATCGGCGTGCTGATCACCGACCACAATGTGCGCGAGACGCTCGGCCTCACCGATCGCGCCTACATCGTCTATGCCGGTGAGATCCTGACCGAGGGGAGCCCGGATGAGATCGTCGCCGATCCGGACGTGCGCCGCCTTTACCTTGGCGAGGAATTCCGCCTCTAGCCCGTTTTTCCAATTCGTCAAGACGTGTACATCGGGCTTGGACTAGGATAAGCAAAAATCGGACCAACTTTTGGGATCGGTTCTTGCTTCATGGCGCTTTCGCAGAGATTAGAGTTCCGGCAATCGCAGTCGCTGGTCATGACGCCGCAGTTGATGCAGGCGATCAAGCTGCTGCAATTGTCCAATCTCGATCTCACGACCTTCGTCGAAGAGGAACTCGAGCGTAATCCCCTGCTGGAACGGGCCAATGACGAGCCGCCCGCGGGCGAGGGCCCGGCCGAGACCGGCCAGTTCAATGACAGCGACGGCGGCCACAACGACGAGCCGGGCGGCGGCCCGGGCGAAGCCTTCGAGCCCGGCCAGGAAGAGTGGATGAGCAAGGATCTCGGCACCCGCGCCGAGATCGAGCAGACCATGGACACCGGGCTGGACAACGTCTTCTCCGAGGAACCGGCCGAGGCGGCCGCGCGCAACGCCCAGGATGCGGCGCCGACCACCTACACCGAATGGGGCGGCGGCGCCTCCGGTGACGAGGACTACAATCTCGAAGCCTTTGTCGCCGCGGAGACCACGCTCGGCGACCATCTCGCCGAGCAGCTCTCGGTTGCCTTCACCGGGGCCGCGCAGCGCATGATCGGCCAGTATCTGATCGACCTCGTCGACGAAGCCGGCTATCTGCCGCCGGATCTCGGCCAGGCCGCCGAACGGCTGGGCGCATCGCAACAGGACGTCGAGAATGTTCTTGCCGTACTGCAGAAATTCGATCCGCCCGGCGTCTGCGCGCGCAATTTGAGCGAATGCCTGGCGATCCAGCTCCGCGAGCTCGACCGCTACGATCCCGCGATGCAGGCCCTGGTCGAGCATCTCGACCTCCTCGCCAAGCGCGACATCGGAGCCTTGCGCAAGGTCTGCGGCGTCGACGATGAGGACATCGCCGACATGATCGGCGAGATCCGCCGGCTCAATCCCAAGCCCGGCATGAAGTTCGGCACGGCCCGGCTCCAGACCATGGTGCCCGATGTCTATGTCCGCCCGGGACCCGATGGCGGCTGGCATGTCGAGCTCAACAGCGACACCTTGCCGCGCGTGCTGGTCAACCAGACCTACTATTCGCAGCTCTCGAAGAAGATCGGCAAGGACGGCGACAAATCGTATTTCACCGATGCGCTTCAGAACGCGACCTGGCTGGTGCGTGCGCTCGACCAGCGCGCCCGCACCATCCTGAAAGTCGCAACCGAAATCGTGCGCCAGCAGGACGGCTTCTTCACCCATGGTGTGGCGCATCTGCGACCGCTGAATCTGAAGGCCGTCGCCGACGCCATTCAGATGCATGAATCCACGGTGTCGCGCGTCACCGCCAACAAATACATGGCGACCAATCGCGGCACGTTTGAGCTGAAATATTTCTTCACGGCCTCGATTGCCTCGGCCGATGGCGGCGAGGCTCATTCGGCCGAAGCCGTGCGCCACCACATCAAGCAGCTGATCGATGCGGAGGCGCCCTCCGCGATCCTGTCCGACGACACCATCGTGGAACGCTTGCGCGGCTCGGGCATTGATATCGCCCGCCGCACGGTCGCGAAGTACCGCGAAGCCATGCGCATTCCTTCCTCGGTGCAACGCCGTCGCGACAAGCAGAGCGCTCTTGGTAACGTCGTCTCCACCGCCATGGCCGATCGCTCCCGCAATCCCGAACCGGCCTGATTGCGCCGGCGCGAAATCGCGCTACTCTCGATCTGCTATCGGGCCCAAATCCAGGCCAGGCACGAACCAAGTGAGGTTCACATGACTCTCCGCATCTCGGGAAAGAGCGTCAACGTCGGCGAGGCCCTGCGCGGCCGCGTCAACGACCGGACTGAAGAGGTCCTGCGCAAATATTTCGACGGCAATTACTCTGGTCACATCACGCTGAGCAAGGACGGCTTCGGCTTCCGCACCGACTGTGCGCTGCATCTTGATTCGGGAATCACGCTCGAGGCCGATTCCAACGCACCGGACGCCTATGCCAGTGCCGACCAGGCGCTGGTGATGATCGAGAAGCGGCTCAAGCGCTACAAGAGCCGGCTCAAGGATCGCTCCGCCCGCAAGGCCCATGTCGCCTCCGCGGCGCTGGCCGCGATGGATGCCACCAGCTACGTGCTGGAGGCACCGGGCGAGGGTGAGGATGAGGACGAGATCACCGGCTACAGCCCCGTCATCATCGCCGAGGCCACCACCTCGCTGAAGCCGCTGTCCGTGAGCGAAGCGGTCATGGAACTCGACCTCAGCGGGGCGCCCTGCCTGGTGTTTCAGCACGGCTCCTCCGGCCGGGTGAACATCATTTACCGCCGGGCCGACGGCAATGTCGGCTGGATAGACCCCCCGGGGGTCAAGACGGACGGCAAGGTGGGTGGCAAGGCGTGAGGCCGTCGGGCGACGCTCTGGGGGCCCCGCGCCGGGGCCCCTTTCCGCCTTAACAATGACCGGGGCAAAGCTGCACGCGGGAGTTGGCACCGGGATTGCGTTGGAGTAGAAGCCCCCCACATCGGGGGCGAGCTAAGTCCGCCTCCTGCTTCATCTTCTTGACGTCGGCCCGCCTGGTTCTTTGTCCAGGTTGGCCAATTCGGAACCTGACGTTTTCATTCACCTCGGAAAACTTCCATGCCGATTACCGATCTGGTCGCGCCCGAGGCGATTCTCCCGGCATTGAAGGTCAACAGCAAGAAGCAGGCGCTTCAGGAACTCGCGGCCAAGGCCGCCGAGTTGACCGGGCAGAACGAGCGTTCCGTGTTCGAGGTACTCCTGCAACGCGAGAAGCTCGGCACCACTGCGGTCGGCTACGGCGTCGCCATTCCCCACGGCAAGCTGCCCAAGCTGGAAAAGATCTTCGGCATGTTCGCCCGCCTCGATCGCCCGATCGATTTCGAATCGATGGACGGCCAGCCGGTCGATCTCGTCTTCCTGCTGCTCGCCCCCGAAGGCGCCGGTGCCGATCACCTCAAGGCGCTGGCCCGCATCGCCCGCCTGCTCCGCGACCAGGACATCGCCAAGAAGCTCCGCGCCTCGCGCGATGCCCAGGCGATCTATTCGGTGCTCGCGCTGCCGCCGGCGACCGCGGCGTAACTCCCCTCCTTCTTGCAGGATAAGGCCCGATCGATTCTGGCACCTGGATTACGCGGCGCGCAGCAATCTCGTCATGCTCATCTTGATCTCGAAGGTAGAAGACGCGAATATCTTCCCGTATGAGACGTAGGGCATATGGGGCGGCCCTCACATCGTTAAGGGCCGTTCGCCGTTATGGACTGAGTGCACGTGACTGGGAATGGAAGGGCGCCGCTGCACATCGGTGCCGGGGCGGAAGAGCGGCCCGCGGCCGTGCTTCAGGGCGGTCAGCTTGGCGCCGGACTGCATACCGCAGCGGACTCCGATGCATATGAAAGCGCGATCTGGAAAGCGCCAAGCGCCGGCGTGGAACGGCTGGCCAGAAACGTGATCCGCAGCTCGATCACCCTCAACGTGATCGCATCAATGGGTGTTCTTCACCCCGCATTACTACCTTCAGAGTGGAGCTATGTGCAGCAGGCGGTCGCGCTGCTGATGTGGATCGTCTCGATCTATGCCAGTGTCTTCGTACGGCCGCGGGTCCGGATCCAGCCCAATCCAGATCTCATCGCGTTGGTCACATTTTATGCCCTCGCGGCCATTTCCGTTCTCTGGACCACGCTTTCCATCGCAGCGATCATGAAGAGCGTTGCACTTGTGGTGACGACTTTCGGTGCGTATTGCCTCATCACGCGTATCGACATCGACGAGATCGTCGGATCCACGGCGCTCGGGCTGTTCGTTCTGGTCGCCGCCTCGGCGTTGTGCGCCGTCTTCGTGCCCGAGATCGGCGTCGACCAGAGCTGGATGCACAACGGCCAGTGGCAAGGAATCTACGAATCGAAGCAGACGCTCGGCTTTATCAGCGCATATCTGATGTTCTTTGCCTGTTATCAGAAGATCACGGGGCAGGGATGGATTGCATTCCTCGTGTCGCTTGTTCTGGCATCGACCTGCGTCATCGCCTCGGAGTCGCGTGGTGCCGGCGCTGTCGCATTCGCGGCGGGCGGGCTGCTCGTGACTTCCATGTGGTCGATCCGCTGCATGAAAATCTATGCGGTGTTGCCATTCATCATGTGCATCCTGGCCGCTCTGCTGATGCTGTATTTTTACGTGACGGGGTACGATTCCATCCATCTCGGCGAGGCGACCGTCGATTTGACCGAGCGGACCTTCATTTGGCAGTACGCCATCGGCCATTTCAACGATGCGCCGCTGCTGGGCTTCGGCATCAACGGATTCTGGACGCGCCCCGCGATCTACGACTATTTCAACCAGAATCATGGCTGGGTGCTCGACAATTATCATAGCGGTTACATCGCGGTCGCGATTGAAACTGGATTTCTGGGATATTTGCTGTTCGTCACGAGCGTTTATCTGTTCTCGGAAAAGGTCCTCTATTTGATCGCCACCCGGTCGATCGATCGGTATCACTGCGCGCTGATCATCGGCTTCGTCGTCCTGAGCTTTCAATCGAACTTCACGGAGACGATGTTTCTTCGCTCGACAATGTTCACGTCGGTGCTGCTCGTCGCATTCTCCTTCGCAGTGTGCAGGCCGGTGCCCCAGCAGGGGCCTGCAGCGATGACGGGGCAAACAGGATGAATGCCATCCGCGTCCGCTGGACGATAGCCTTTCGTCTTGTCTTGGCACTATCCGTGCTTCCGATCTGCTTCCGGACCGAGGCAGCCGGACAGGCCAACACGCCCCCTGCTCCAAAATTGGGGCGCGGCATCAACATCCTCGGCTACGACGGCGTCTGGGAGGGAGGCCGAAACGCGCCATTTCGTCTGGACAACCTCACTGCGATCAGACGCGCCGGGTTCTCGCACGTTCGGATCAATTTCTTCGGCTTTAAATTCATGAATCCGGAGAAGGTAATGGATGAAGTCGTCTTGAGGCGGCTCGATGGCGTCATCGAGGAAGTGCTCGCCCGAAATCTCATCCCCATCCTGGACGAGCACGATACCCATGTTTGTCAGCGCGACATCTCCGAGTGCACAGACAAGCTGAAATCGTTCTGGACCCAAATCGCCGCGCGCTATGCCGGGAAATATCCAGCACTTGTCTTCGAGGTCCTCAACGAGCCGGGCGGGCAGATGTCGTCCACCGGCTGGAACGGCCTTCTGAACGAGTGCCTCAGCATCATCCGCGCCACCAATCCCCGGCGGACGGTCATCGCTTCGGTTCTCAACGTCGACGAGATGCCGGTCGAGGACCTGGTCCTGCCGTCGGATGACCGGAATCTGATCGTCACGTTTCACTATTACGCGCCGATCCGTTTCACCCATCAGGGCGCACCGTGGTCGCCCACATTCTCGCGAATCGGCCCGCTCGACTGGGGTACCCCGGAGGATAAACAGAAGGCCCGCGCCGATTTCGAGAAGATTCGGTCCTGGTCCCAAAGAGAAAAGCGCCCGATCTATCTCGGCGAGTTCGGCGTGTACGAGGCCGCTCCAGCCGAAGCACGGACCAGATATCTGTCATTCGTGGCGCGGAGCGCAGAGCGGCTTGGCTGGGCTTGGGCCTATTGGCAGTTCGATCATGATTTCGCGGCCTTCGACAGCGCGCGTCAAGCCTGGAAGCCGGACATCCTGCGGGCACTGCTTCCGGCCGGGCGTTGAGGTGCATCCGGGACGCGAGCCATCGCCGCACACTGCGTCATTGCGAGCGAGCGAAGCAATCCAAAATCTTGCCACGGAAAGATTCTGGATCCCCCAAAGCAAACGGGCACGCCTTCCTGCGAAGGCATGCCCGCTTGAAACCCTATTCGTGCGACGCGCGCGTGCTCAGTGCACGCTCACCGCTTGCAGCTCGTTGCTCCAGGCGTTGGCGATCGCGGCTTCGCGGCTGTCGGTCAGCATGATCGGCGTGCCGTCGGCGGCGTGGAGCGCGAAGAGCTTGAGGCCCGGCGCGATCTTCGGCGCTTCGGGAAACAGGCCCGGCACATCCTCAGAGCGGATCTGCTTCACATAGGCGATATGGCCTTCGCCGAGGGTTGCCAGCGTCTCCGGCGAGACGTTCTTGGCTTCGTATTCGAACGCAACGTGACCTTCACTCATGGTCTCGACTCCTCTCTCGAAACTAAGCGGTCGAGTCCGCTACTCGTTCCATTATTCGTGCTCATTGATAGCGATTGTCTTAACGATCCTCTCCGGTTCCGGCCGGGCAAGATCGATCGCCAGCAATCCGTTCTTCAGATCCGCACCCAGCACCAGCATCCCCTCCGCCAGCACGAAAGTGCGCTGGAAGTGGCGCGCGGCGATGCCGCGATGGATGTATTGCCGGGTCTTGTCGTCCTGCTGCCGCCCGCGAATGACGAGCTGGTTTTCCTCAATGGTTACATCGAGTTGGTCGCGGGTGAATCCGGCGACCGCCAGCGTGATCCGCAGACGCTCGGGCTGGCCCTCCGACCGGTCGCACCTCTCGATATTGTAGGGAGGGTAACCGTCGGCGCCTTTGACGACCCGATCGAGCACGCGCTCGATCTCGTCGAAGCCCAGAAGGAAGGGACTGGAAAGCGTGGGAACACGAGACATAGTTTACAAAGTCCTCTCGAAGCGACTTTGGTGCATCAGGGCCCGTACAGGCACCCCTTGATCAGCAATATGGGCATATCCGCGTGTGGGTTCAAGGACGTAGCCGGGGCTGTGGACTGGCAGCTCACCCGCTCTGCCATGCACAAAAGCTGACTTGTCGCCATGGCGCGAAACGCCTGCCACAAGCCGGCCCGACGAAATTGCGGTGTGATTTTTCTCAACAAAAACAAACCCCCTTCTACTGTGCATGGGGTTGTTTTCGCGTTTTTTAATCGACGGCCCAGCGGAACCCGGTCAGGCCTCGATCCGCGTCCGCCCATCGCCGCTGAACAGATGCAGCTTTTGGCGCATTGCTGCGACGCGGATCTTCTCGCCGATCGGCGGCGCCTCTGAGCCGGGAATGCGGACGATGACCTCGCCGGGCGGCAGTTCGCCGGGGTTGGCGGCGATGCGCTGCTCGTCCTGGGCCCGCGTGCCGTAAACGAAGGTTTCGGCGCCGACGCGCTCGATCGCTTCCACGGTGAGCGGAAGGGCGACGCCGCCGGCCGGGGTCTGGTCGGTGATGACGAAATCCTCCGGGCGAATGCCGAGGATGCCGGCGTCGGTGCTGCCGAGCTGCGACTTGATCTCGTCGGCGCGAATCGACATCAGATTCATCGGTGGCGCGCCGATGAAGGAGGCGACGAAGGTCGTCGCCGGCTTCTCGTAGATCGCCAAGGGATTGCCGACCTGCTCGACCTGGCCGCCATTCATCACCACGAGAATGTCGGCGAGCGTCATCGCCTCCAGCTGGTCGTGGGTGACGTAGATCGAGGTGGTGTTGAGCCGGCGCTGCAATTTGCGGATCTCGACCCGCATCGCGATGCGGAGTTTGGCGTCAAGATTGGAGAGCGGCTCGTCGAACAGGAACACCTTCGGCTGGCGCACGATGGCGCGGCCCATGGCGACGCGCTGGCGCTGGCCGCCGGAGAGCTGGCGCGGCTTGCGCTCCAGCATCGAGGTGAGCTCGAGCACGCGCGCGGCTTCGTCGACGCGGGTCTTGACCTCGGCCTCTTTCATGCCGCGGTTGCGCAGGCCGTAGGCCATGTTGTTGAACACGCTCATATGCGGATAGAGCGCGTAGTTCTGGAACACCATCGCGATGTCGCGGTCGGCGGGCTCGATCTGGTTGACGATGCGGCCGCCGATGTCGATCTCGCCGCCGGTGACGGTTTCGAGGCCCGCGACCATGCGCAGCAATGTCGACTTGCCGCAGCCGGAGGGCCCGACCAGCACGCAGAACTGACCGTCGCCGACATCGACGTTGACGCCCTTGATGGCCTCGAAGCCGCCGGGATAGGTTTTGCGGACGTTGCGCAGGGTGACGTTAGCCATGGGATTTACTTTTCCGTCTCCACGAGTCCGCGCACGAACAGTTTCTGCATCACGACGACGACGAACACCGGCGGCAGCATCGCGAGCACGGCCGTCGCCATCACGATCGGCCATTCGGTCAGCGCGTCGGTGGTGGTGATCATCTTGCGGATGCCGACCTGGATGGTCTGCATGTCGTCGCGGGTGGTGATCAGCAGCGGCCAGAGATATTGATTCCAGCCAAGGATGAAGAGGATCACGAACAGCGCCGCCATGTTGGTGCGCGACAGCGGCAGCAGCGTATCCCAGAAGAAGCGCAAGGGACCGGCGCCGTCGATGCGCGAGGCTTCCAGCAGCTCGTCCGGGACCGTCATGAAGAACTGGCGGAACAGCAGCGTCGCGGTGGCCGAGGCGATCAGCGGCAGCGACAGGCCCGCATAGCTGTCGAGCATGTGCAGATCCGCGACGATCTTGTAGGTCGGATAGATGCGGACCTCGACCGGCAGCATCAGGGTGATGAAGATGATCCAGAAGATCGGCATCCGGAACGGAAAGCGGAAATAGACGATCGCATAGGCGGAGATGATCGAGATCGCGATCTTGCCGACCGCGATCAGCAGTGCCATCACCAGCGAGTTCAGCATCATGTTGCCGACGGGCTCGCGGGTCGATCCGCTCGTGCCGACGAAAATGGTCTGGTAGTAGACCTCGAAGAAATGACCGCCCGGCAGCAGCGACATCTGCCCGTTGGCGATCAGCGCGTTGTCCTGGGTCGAGGCGACAAACGCGATGTAGACCGGGAAGGCGACGACCGCGATCCCGATCCAGAGGATGATGTGGGCGATGTAGCGCCGGAAGCCCTCTTCCTCGACCATCAGTAGGTCACCTTGCGTTCGACGAACCGGAACTGGATTCCGGTGAGCACGATGACCATGACCATCAGGATCACCGACTGCGCCGCCGAGCTGCCGAGATTGCCGCCGAGCAGGCCGTCGGAATAGACCTTGTAGACCAGCGTGACCGTCGACGTTCCGGGGCCGCCGCGGGTCATCGTGTCGATGATGCCGAACGTGTCGAAGAAGGCGTAGACGATGTTGACCACCAGCAGGAAGAAGATGGTCGGCGACAGCAACGGGAAGGTCACGGTCCAGAACCGCCGCATCGGACGGGCGCCGTCGATCGCGGCGGCCTCGAACACGCTCTTTGGGATCGCTTGCAGGCCGGCGAGGAAGAACAGGAAATTATAGGAGATCTGCTTCCACGCGGCGGCGAGGATGATCAGCGCCGCGGCCTGGTCGCCGTCGAGCAGCGGATTCCAGTCGACGCCCATATTGCGCAGATAGCGCGAGAGCACGCCGAGCGAGGGATGCAGCATGAAGATCCAGAGCACGCCGACCACGGGCGGTGCCACCGCATAGGGCCAGATCAGGAGCGTGCGGTAGAGCATCGAGCCACGCAGCGGCTTGTCCGCCATCACGGCGAGCAGCAGCGCAAAGGACAGCGACGAGACGGCGATGGCGAACGAGAACAAGAAGGTCCGGACGATCGCCTCGAAATAGGCTGCGTCCTTGAACAGCTCGACGTAATTCTCGAACCAGACAAAGGTGGTCGACAGACCGAACGCATCCTGGAGCAGGAAGGACTGGATCACCGCCTGCAGGGCCGGCCAATAGAAGAAAATCAGGACGATCGCGAGCTGCGGCGCAACCAGCGCGTACGGTAACAGTCTTGACTGGAAGATGGCTTGCTTTTGCATGATGCCAGCAGAGCGGCAGGCCGGGTCGCGGCCTGCCGCTCATTGCCTCACTTGACGGCGGTCTTTTCGAACTGCCGCAGCATCGTGTTGCCGCGCTCGACGGCGGCATCGAGCGCCTGCTTGGCGGTCTTCTTGCCGGCCAGCGCCTGCTCAATCTCTTCCGACCAGACGTCACGCAGCTGCACCATGTTGCCGAGGCGCAGGCCGCGCGAATTCTCGGTCGGCTCCTTGTTGGTCAGCTCGAGCAGCGGGGTCTCGAGATAGGGCTGATCCTTGTAGAAGCCTTCTTCCTTCGCCTTGGCGTAGGCCGCCTTGGTGATCGGCAGGTAGCCGGAGGCCTTGTGGATGTAGACCTGGCGATCGGTGTCGGAGAGGAAGGTCAGGAACTTCGCGACGCCCTTGTATTCCTCGGCCGACTTGCCGCCCATCACCCACAGCGAAGCGCCGCCGATGATCGAGTTCTGCGGCGCGCCCTTGACGTCCGGATAATACGGCATCGGCACGGCGGTGAAGTTGAACTTGGCCTGCGCCTTGACGTTGCCGAAGAAGGCCGACGAGGTCAGGTAGATCGGGCACTCGCCCGAAGTGAAGCGGCCTTCGCCGGTGTTGGTGCGGCCGGCGTAGTCATAGGTCTTGGTCTTCTGCAGCTCGACCAGGGTTTCTAGATGCTTGACCTGAAGCGGTCCGTTGAACTCGAGCACGGTGTCGAAGCCGTCGAGGCCGTTGGCCTTGCTGGCGAGCGGCACGTTGTGCCACGCCGAGAGCTGCTCGAGATTGACCCAGGTGATCCAGGAGCCCGAGAAGCCGCAGGTGTCATGACCGGCAGCCTTCAGCTTCTTGGCGGCCTCGAACGTTTCGGGCCAGGTCTTCGGGATCTCTACGTTCGCCTTCTTCAGCTCGTCGAGGTTCACCCACATCACGGTCGAGGACGAGTTGAAAGGGAAGGACAGCATCTCGCCCTTCGACGTCGAATAATAGCCGGTGATGGCGGGCAGGTAGATCTTGGGGTCGAACTTCTCGCCGGCGTCGGCCATCAGCTTGTAGACGGGCTTCACGGCGCCGGTCGCGGCCATCATGGTCGCGGTGCCGACTTCGAACACCTGCATGATGTGCGGGGCGTTGCCGGCGCGGAACGCCGCGATGCCGGCGTTCATCGTATCGGGATAGTTGCCCTTGTAGGTCGGGATCACCTTGTAGTCGCTCTGCGACGCGTTGAAGTCGGTGGCGAGCTTGACGATGACGTCGTTGTTGGCGCCGGTCATCGCGTGCCACCACTGGATTTCGGTCACGGCCAAGGCCGGCGAGGCCGATAGTCCAACCGTGAGTGCAATAGCGGCAGCCGCTCCAAATTGTCGAAGAGCCATCAAGTAAACCTCCCTTGGCCGTTCTCTTGGGCCGTCAAAAATGATCGCTTGCGCTAGCAGCGCCATATGACGTTCACATGACTGTGTAAGCGGCCGAAACGAAAGCGGCAAGCGCTGGAAAAGGGAAGCCGTCAAATAGGCGAATGCCGCGCGCGCAGCGTCCTTCGTTCGCGGTGCACAGAGCGCCCGCACCGCACTGCGGCATTGCCGTGGGATGTGGAAGGCGAGGGCGCTAGCGCTTGCGCTCGGGGCCGCAGACAGTGCCCTGCTCGACCATCGCGTCGATCTCGGACCTGGAGTAGCCGAATTCGCCCAGGACCTCGGCGGCGTGCTCGCTGAATTTCGGCGGCAGGCGCCGCAGGCTCGGCTTGCTGCGGTCGAGCCGGATCGGCGACGCCACGCCCTTGTACCAATCCTTCTCGATAATATCGCCGCGCGCGATCGTGTGCGGGTTGGTCAATGCCTGGTCGATCTTCTGCACGGGGCCGGCGGGCAGGCCCGCGGCGAGCAGGCGATTGCACAGCGGCTCGGCCTCGTGCTGGCTGAACACGGCGGCAAGCTCGGCCCGCAGCGCCTCGCGATTGCCGATGCGATCCTTGTTGCGCGCAAAGCGCGGATCGGTGCCGAGCTCGGGCTTGCCGATCTCCTTGGCGAGCTTGCGGAAGGTGCCGTCATTGCCGACGCCGATGAAGATGTCGTCGGTCTTGGTCGGGAAGATCGCATAGGGCACGAGGTTGGGATGCTCGTTGCCGGTGAGCGACGGCGGCTTGCCATGCATGAAATAATTCGCGGTGTGCGGATGCATGATGGCGAGACCGGTCTCGTACAGCGTGGTCTCCAGGAACTGGCCCTGGCCCGAGCGCTGCCGCTCCGACAGCGCCATCAAGATGCCGATCGCCGCATAGAGGCCGGTGCCGATGTCGACCAGCGGCACGCCGATCCGCATCGGTCCGCTCTCGGGCGAGCCGGTCGCCGCGATCATGCCGGTCATGGCCTGGATGATGGCGTCATAGCCGGGATTGCCGCCGCGCGGGCCGTCGGCGCCGAAGCCGCAGATCCGGCAATGCACGAGGCGCGGAAATTTCTCGCGTAACACCTCGTTGCCGATGCCCCATTTCTCCAGCGTGCCCGGCTTGAAGTTCTCGATCAGGACGTCGGCGCTCTCCAGCATCTTGAGCAGCACGGTCCGGCCGCCCTCGGAGGCGAGGTCGAGGCCGATCGAGCGCTTGTTGCGGTTGATGCCGATGAAATAGGCCGCGTCTTCCTCGTGGAAGGGAGGGCCCCAGTCGCGTACCTCGTCGCCTGCGGGCGGCTCGACCTTGATCACGTCGGCGCCATGGTCGGCGAGGATCTGGGTGCAATAGGGGCCGCCGAGCACGCGCGTCAGATCGATGACGCGCAGGCCGCTCATTGCACCCATGGCAGCTCCAGAACTGGCGGCTTCAGTCATGCCTTCGCGTCCCCTGTGTCGATGTGATCACAGGCCTAACGAGGTTCGTCCGAGCCGGCAATGGCTTCGCGTGTAGGGCGTCATGCAGGCCGCTCGCCGCAATCCCGCGAGATGGCAAATAAAGGGAAGCGGCCGGCCCGGGGGTATCCCGGGCCAGCCGCTTCACCGAAACCGGTCAGACCACCGTCAGGCGGACGTCGACATTGCCGCGCGTCGCGTTGGAATACGGGCACACCTGGTGCGCCTTCTCGACCAGCGCCTCGGCTTCCGCGCGGGCGAGGCCTGGCAGCGAGACGGCAAGGTCGATGTCGAGACCGAAGCCGCCGGCCGCGCGCGGGCCGATCCCGACGGTCGAAGTCACGGAGGCGTCGGCCGGAACCTTGGGGCCGCCCTGCGAGGACACGAACTTCATCGCGCCGATGAAGCAGGCGGCATAGCCCGCAGCAAACAGCTGCTCGGGATTGTTGCCGGCGCCGCCTCCGCCGCCGAGCTCCTTCGGCGTGGTGAGCTTGACGTCGAGCGCGCCGTCGAGGGTCGCGGCATGGCCGTCGCGGCCGCCGGTGGCCTTTGCGCTGGTCTTGTAGAGGACGTTCACTGACATTTTTGTCTCCCTGTGTTTTCGGGGTGGGGGCGCCATCTTTATCGCAGGCAATTAGATTGCGCGCAATTGAAATTATAGCGTCTCACATTTAATTGTTCGCAATTGAATGTAGCGACGGCCGGCCCCAGAATGGAGCAAGTCCTGTGAGATTCTCGATGCCCCGGAAACATTCGGCAGCGGACGCGCCGCTGCGCCTCGACAACCAGATCTGCTTCGCGGTCTATTCCGCCGCGCATGCCTTCAACCGCGTCTACAAGCCGCTGCTGGACCGGCTCGGCCTGACTTATCCGCAATATCTGGTGATGCTGGTACTGTGGGAGCGCGACGACGTGCCGGTCAAGAGCATCGGCGAAAAGCTGCACCTGGATTCGGGTACGCTGACGCCGCTGCTCAAGCGCCTCGAGGCGGCCCACCTCGTCAAGCGCACGCGCTCCAGCGAGGACGAACGTCAGGTGCTGATCGCGTTGACCGCGCAGGGCCAGGCCCTGAAGGACAAGGCGCGGGCCGTGCCGCAATCGATCCTGGCGGCATCGGACTGCTCGGTCTCGGAACTTGTCGCGATGAAGGACGAGATTGTGGCGTTGCGCGATCGGTTGAATGCGGTGATCGGGGAGTAGGGTTGGAGGTGCGCTCTTAGGACAGCCGCTTCTTTGTGAAGGCTCGGCCGGAGTGAGACTTCAGGTAGGCTTCAAAAGCGAGCGCTTTGTGCTTGTCAGGGAAGGCGCAGTACCAGATCAGCTTCCAAGGCTTGAACTTGGCAGTGTGGGTGGATTTGCCAGCATTGTGCTCTGGAAACCGGCGCTTCAGATCTTCCGTAGCCCCAACGTATTCCTGCTCGGGAAATTCGATGCTGCGGAGGATGTAGACGTACCACATTGACGATTATCGCCCGGGCAGCCGCTGCGTGGGAGTCTCACCAGTCCGTCTTCGCCCTTCGCCGGACACCACGCTTCGCCCTTCGAGCTCCGCGCGGCTGCGCCACGCGTAGCCCGAAGGGCGAAGCGTGGTGGAGCCAGGCGGGATCGAACCGCCGACCTCTTGCATGCCATGCAAGCGCTCTCCCAGCTGAGCTATGGCCCCTTAACCGTCCGACGCGCCTTGGGCGACGCGTCGGGAAAGACCCAGAACCACAGTTCTGGAATTATCTCAAGTCTCTTCGTCACCGCCGACATCACCAATGATGTCGGTGACGTCCTCATCGCCTTCTTCGTCGTCGGCGATAAAGGTCGAATCATCGTCGTCATCGTCCTCGATAGTTTCATCGACTTCGATGTCGTCCTCGGATTCGGGCACGACGGCCTTGACCTTGCCGGTGTTCTCCTCGGCATCGGCCTCCTCGAGCGAGACCTCCTCGACCTCCGCCGGCTCTGGCGTGGCGTCGGCGGCAGCGGCTGCGTGACGGGCTTCGGCACCGCGGGGTGCGCGAGCCGGCGCGATGGGCGCGATCGGCACGACTTCACCGGTATAGGGCGAGATCACCGGATTCTTGTTGAGGTCATAGAACTTTTTGCCCGTGGTCGGGCAAATACGTTTAGTTCCGAGTTCGGACTTGGCCACGGCAGAGGAATCCTGGAAATGTCTGAAAAGCGGTGCTTCACTTGGCTAGTTGGCGGCCCGCTGTCAATAGCGCATTGCGGGAGAACGACATGCCCGTGACGGCGGGGAGACCATGTGGTACCTGCCCCGCGAGTCCCACAGGGACGTTTCGGGCCTACCCAAGGACACAAACTTGACCGATTCCGACAAGCCGACGCCGCTCCAGTCGCGCGCCAGCGGTCCCCTGACCGGGAAAGTAAGGGTGCCCGGAGACAAGTCGATCTCCCACCGTGCCCTCATCCTCGGCGCGCTCGCGGTCGGAGAGACGCGGATTTCGGGCCTCCTGGAGGGCGAGGACGTCCTTAACACCGCCAAATCCATGCAGGCGCTCGGCGCCGGGGTCGAGCGTACCGGAGATTTCGCCTGGAAGGTGAACGGCGTGGGTGTCGCAGGCTTCGCGGAGCCCAAAGCGCCGCTGGATTTCGGCAACTCCGGCACCGGCTGCCGGCTCGTCATGGGCGCCGTCGCCGGCTGTCCGATCTCCGCGGTTTTCGACGGCGATGCCTCACTGCGCAGCCGGCCCATGCGCCGGATCCTGGATCCCCTGGAAAAGATGGGCGCGAAGGTCGTCTCCGGCGGCGCGGGCGGCCGTCTGCCGCTGACCGTCCAGGGTGCGCGCGATCCGCTGCCGATCACCTACAAGACGCCTGTGGCCTCGGCCCAGATCAAATCCGCCGTGCTGCTCGCGGGCCTGGCCGCGCCGGGCGCCACGACCGTCATCGAGACCGAGGCCAGTCGCGACCACACCGAACTGATGCTCAAGCATTTCGGCGCCGAGATCACCTCAGTGCAAGAAGGTCAGCACGGCCGCCGTATCACGCTCGTGGGGCAGCCGGAGCTGCATGGCGCCAATGTCGTCGTGCCCGCCGATCCCTCGTCGGCGGCGTTCCCTATCGTTGCTGCGCTGATCGTCGAAGGCTCCGAAATCGTCCTGTCCGACGTCATGACCAATCCGCTGCGCACCGGTCTTTTCACCACGCTGCGCGAAATGGGTGCCTCGATCGAGGAAAGCGAAGTTCGTGGCGACGCTGGCGAGCCGATGGCAAAGCTGCGGGTACGCGCCTCGAAATTGCGCGGTGTCGAGGTGCCGCCGGAGCGTGCACCGTCGATGATCGACGAATATCTGGTGCTGGCGGTGGCGGCCGCCTTTGCCGAGGGCACGACCATCATGCGCGGCCTCCAGGAGCTGCGCGTGAAGGAATCCGACCGTTTGGAGGCCACCGCCGCCATGCTCCGCGTCAACGGTGTCAAGGTCGAGGTCTGCGGCGACGATTTGATCGTCGAAGGCCGCGGCCACGTTCCCGGCGGCGGCGTGGTGGCCACCCACATGGATCATCGCATCGCGATGTCCGCGCTGGTGATGGGCTGCGCCTCCGATCAGCCGGTAACCGTCGATGACACCGCCTTCATCGCCACCAGTTTTCCGGATTTCATCCCGATGATGCGTTCGCTTGGGGCCGATTTTTCATGATCATTGCCATCGACGGGCCCGCGGCGTCGGGCAAGGGCACCCTCGGCAAGCGCCTTGCCCACCATTACGGCTACCGTCACCTTGATACCGGCGTGATCTATCGCGCGGTGGCCTATTCCCTGATGCAGTCCGGTCATGATCTCCGGGACGAGGCGGCGGCGGTCGCTGCGGCGCTGGAACTCGATCCCGAAAAGTTCGGCAATCCCGCCCTGAAGACCCAGAAGGCCGGCGAGGGCGCCTCGATCGTCTCGGCGATCCCCAAGGTGCGCGAGGCCCTCATCAACTTTCAGCGGCAATTCGCCGCCGATCCGCCCGGCGCCGTGCTCGATGGGCGCGATATTGGAACCGTGATCTGCCCCCATGCCGACGTGAAGATCTTCGTCGTCGCCGACCCCAAGGTCCGTGCCCGCCGCCGGACCATGGAGGCCAAGGCGCGGGGCGAGGAGGCGGACGAGGCGGCCGTGCTCGCCGATATCATCCAGCGCGACGAGCGCGACAAGAACCGGGCGATCGCCCCCCTGAAGCCGGCTCCGGATGCTTACTTGCTAGATAACTCCCAACTGGATATAGAAGGCGGCGTCCGGGCCGCCATCGACATTATCGAGGCCGTCCGAGCGGGCCGGTCGCGGGGTTAAGCCGCTGCCGTCATTGGAGGAAGCGCCCGCTCCCGCTCTTTGAGGTCGATACTCTCGGTCCCTGCTCGGGGCCGACGCGATCCAGGTTCCGGACAAAAGATTTCCACGTATCGAACGCGCGGGCCTCAGCCGGCCCGCTTCCGCTGTTCCGCCCTCCAGGTCGGAGCAGCGAGCGGTCGCTCGAAGGTTCTGCGGACCTTCCGACACTGCGCGTACGGTGCGCCCAAGAACCCAACGGCCGGCATGACATCCGCAACTGGAGAACAAATGGCTTCGACTTCTGCTGATACCTATAGCCCGTCGCGCGACGATTTCGCCGCGATGCTCGACGAGTCCTTCGCAGGCGGCAACCTGCAGGAAAGCTCAGTCATCAAGGGCAAGGTTGTTGCAATCGAAAAGGACATGGCCGTCATCGACGTCGGCCTGAAGACGGAGGGCCGCGTTGCCCTGCGCGAATTTTCCGGCCCCGGCCGTGACAGCGAGCTCAAGGTCGGCGACGAGGTGGAAGTGTTCCTCGATCGGATCGAGAACGCCCTCGGCGAAGCCGTGCTGTCGCGTGACAAGGCGCGCCGCGAAGAGAGCTGGGGCAAGCTCGAGAAGGCCTTCCAGAACAACGAGAAGGTCAACGGCGTCATCTTCAACCAGGTCAAGGGCGGCTTCACCGTCGACCTCGACGGTGCCGTGGCCTTCCTGCCGCGTTCGCAGGTCGACATCCGTCCGATCCGCGACGTTGCGCCGCTGATGAACAACTCGCAGCCGTTCCAGATCCTCAAGATGGACCGCCGCCGCGGCAACATCGTCGTGTCCCGCCGCACGGTTCTCGAAGAGACCCGCGCCGAGCAGCGTCAGGAGCTGGTGCAGAACCTCGAAGAGGGTCAGGTCATCGACGGCGTGGTCAAGAACATCACCGATTACGGTGCGTTCGTTGATCTCGGCGGCATCGACGGTCTGCTGCACGTCACCGACATCGCGTGGCGCCGCGTCAACCACCCGACCGAGGTGCTCTCGATCGGCCAGACCGTGAAGGTCAAGATCATCAAGATCAACCACGAGACGCACCGCATCTCGCTGGGCATGAAGCAGCTGTTGGACGATCCGTGGCAGGGCATCGAAGCCAAGTACCCGCTGGGTGCCCGCTTCACCGGTCGCGTCACCAACATCACCGACTACGGCGCGTTCGTCGAGCTCGAGCCGGGCATCGAAGGCCTGATCCACGTCTCCGAGATGTCGTGGACCAAGAAGAACATGCACCCCGGCAAGATCGTTTCGACCTCGCAGGAAGTCGAAGTGCAGGTGCTGGAAGTCGATTCCGTCAAGCGCCGCATCTCGCTCGGCCTCAAGCAGACCATGCGCAACCCGTGGGAGGTCTTCGTCGAAGGTCACCCGACCGGTTCGACGGTCGAGGGCGAGGTCAAGAACAAGACCGAATTCGGTTTGTTCCTGGGCCTCGAGGGCGACGTCGACGGCATGGTCCATCTCTCCGACCTCGACTGGAAGCAGCCGGGCGAGCAGGTGATCGACAACTACAAGAAGGGCGACATGGTGAAGGCCGTGGTGCTCGATGTGGACGTCGAGAAGGAGCGCATTTCTCTTGGAATCAAACAGCTTGAAGGCGACCCCTTCGCCGAGCCGGGCGATGTCAAGAAGGGCGCGGTCGTGACCTGCGAAGTGATCGAAGTGAAGGAGAGCGGCATCGAGGTGAAGATCACCGGTACCGACTTCACCACGTTCGTGAAGCGCTCGGAGCTCGCTCGTGACCGCAACGATCAGCGCGCCGAACGCTTCGCCGTCGGCGAGAAGGTCGATGCCCGCGTGATCCAGTTCGATAAGAAGGCCCGCAAGGTCCAGGTGTCGATCAAGGCGCTCGAAGTCGCCGAAGAGAAGGAAGCCATCGCGCAGTACGGCTCTTCCGATTCGGGAGCAACGCTCGGCGACATCCTCGGCACCGCGCTCAAGAACCGCGACACCAAGTAAGCGAAACGCAGGTTTCACTGCATCAAAGCCCCGGCGCGAGCCGGGGCTTTTTTGTAGTGAGGTCGTCGCCCGGATGGGGCGAAGTGAAATCCGGGAAAGCCTCTCCGTGAGGCGAGAACCCCGGATTACGCTTGCGCTCCATCCGGGCTACGCGGCAGCCGGCCTTGTTTTCTTCTAATTGCGCCGCAATTGATGTATCCAGATAAGCCAATGGCGACGCTGCGACGGCACAACGCGCCTGGCCTTTCATTTGGAGATATTGAGATGTCACTCGATTCGGACATCATCGTCGATCGCCGCAGGATCCGCCGCAAGCTGACGTTCTGGCGCGTATTGGCCGCGCTGATCGCGATCGCGGCGATCGCAGGCTTCGCGCTGGTCGCGACGCCTGGTGCGCGCGGCACGTTCGCGTCCGCCGGCTCGATCGCGCGGGTCCAGATCGAGGGCCTGATCCGCAGCGATTCCGATCGCACCCAGGCGCTCGAGCGGCTGGAGAATTCGCAGGCCGCCGCCGTCATCGTTCACATCAATTCGCCGGGCGGCACCACCGCCGGCTCCGAGCAGCTCTATGATTCGCTTGTACGGTTGAAGGCAAAGAAGCCGCTCGTTGTCGTCGTCGAAGGCCTCGCCGCCTCCGGCGGCTACATCACCGCGATCGCCAGCGATCACATCATCGCCCAGCAGAGCTCGCTGGTCGGCTCGATCGGCGTGCTGTTCCAGTTTCCGAACGTCTCGGAGCTGTTGAAGACCGTCGGCGTCAAGGTCGAGGAGGTAAAGTCCACGCCGCTGAAGGCCGCGCCCAACGGTTTCGAGCCAACCAGCCCTGAGGCACGGGCGGCGCTCGATGCGTTGGTGAAGGATTCCTATGCCTGGTTCAAGGGATTGGTGAAGGAACGGCGTGGCATGGATGACACGCAGCTCGAGAAAGTGGTTGATGGCCGTGTCTTCACCGGACGCCAGGCCATCGATCTCAAGCTGATCGATCAGATCGGCGACGAGAAGACCGCCGTGACCTGGCTGGTCGAGCAGAAGGGCGTCAAGAAGGGGCTCTCCGTGCGCGATTACAAGCTGCAGCCGCGCTTCAGCGATCTGCCGTTCCTCAAGACGGCGGCCGCAGTAACGCTGGAAGCACTGGGTTTAGGCTCGATTGCGCATCAAATCGGACAAACCGGCGTCGCACAGGCGGTCGATCGGCTCGGAATGGATGGAATGCTCGCCTTGTGGCAGCCGGCGGCGTCGAACTGACCGGAACCGGGCGAGCCACAGAGGTTTTTCCCGTTCGGCGCGTGTAGGTCCAGCCCGCTTTTTCGGCATTTGTCACGTGTTTTCACGACGCTCAACCCTCATTTAGCGTCTTGACAGATCACGGTATTTTCACGGAAATGGTCGTCCGCACGCTCCCGGGTCCTATCTCTCGATGATCAAATCCGAACTTGTTCAGCGTATCGCCGAGCACAACCCGCATCTGTACCAGCGGGATGTCGAGAACATTGTGAATGCGATTCTCGAAGAGATCGTAGCGGCTCTCGCGCGCGGTGATCGCGTCGAGTTGCGCGGCTTCGGTGCCTTCTCGGTCAAGCATCGCCCTGCGCGCGCAGGGCGCAATCCGCGCACCGGCGCCCATGTGCCTGTCGATCAGAAGAGCGTTCCGTTCTTCAAGACCGGCAAGGAAATGCGCGAACGGCTGAATCGCGACCATCCGGATCCAGGCGCGCCAGACTGAGGTCCACCTCAGGGTTTCCCGCGGTCGCCAGTGATGCGGCCGCAACCTTGATTCAAGGCGAGCGAGCCGAGATGCGAAAATTCCTGAGCGCGCTGGTCGTGATTCCGCTGGGCCTGGTCCTGATGGTCTTTGCCGTCGCCAACCGGCATTTCGTCACGGTCTCGTTCGATCCCTTCGTTTCCAACGACCCGTCATTCTCGGCAACGCTGCCGCTGTTCCTGCTCCTGATCGTGGTGGCTGCGCTCGGGGTCCTCGTGGGCGGGTGTGCCGTCTGGTTCGGCCAGCGGCACTGGCGGCGTGCGGCGCGCCGGCATGACGCGGATGCCCGGGCCGCGCGAGGCGAACTGGCCGATCTGCGGGCTCAGGCGGCCGCGGCAAGGCCTGAGTCCCAGCGCATCCCCGTTCCCTCCGGTGTGGGGCTTTACGGGCCCGTCGGGCGAGACAAGCAGCGCGCGACGTTGTAGAAGCGGCCGCAACCGAAAAGCCCGTTTTCCGGCCGCGGACCCGCGGCCCTCCATTTGCTTTGAGCCCATATCCGTCGAGAACATGTCCCTGCTCGTCAAAATCTGCGGCCTGTCCACGCCCGAGACGCTCGAAACGGCGCTCGAGGCGGGTGCCGACATGGTGGGCTTCGTGTTCTTCCCGCCGTCGCCGCGGCATTTGTCGCTGGAAGCCGGCCGGGAGCTCGGCCGGCAGGTGAAGCGGCGCGCGCTCAAGGTCGCGCTCACCGTCGATGCCGACGATGCCACGCTCGACAACATCATGGACGCGCTGTCGCCGGACATTTTCCAGCTTCATGGCACGGAGAGCGTGGCCCGGCTGCGCGACATCAGGCAACGGGTCGGTCGTCCGGTGATGAAGGTCGTGCCGGTCGCAACGTCAGCCGATCTCGCCGTGCTGCCCGGTTACGCCGAGATAGCCGAACGCATCCTGTTCGATGCGCGCGCACCGAAGGACGCAACGCGGCCAGGCGGCCTCGGCGCACCATTCGATTGGCATCTGCTCGGAAACCTGGAGCTCGCGTTGCCGTATATGGTCTCGGGCGGCCTCAGCGCCCACAACGTCGCCGAAGCCGTTCGCGTCACCCGGGCCGGTGGCGTCGACGTCTCCTCCGGTGTCGAGAGCGCCCCGGGCGTGAAGGACCCCGAGATGATCAAGGCCTTCATTCGCGCCGCGCGCGCAAGCCAAGATGCAAGTCAAGAGTTGAGCGTCCGATGAATGTTGCAAAACCCAATTCCTATCGCAGCGGCCCCGACGAGCGCGGCCATTTCGGCATTTTCGGCGGACGCTTCGTTGCCGAAACCCTGATGCCGCTGATCCTCGATCTGGAGAAAGCCTACACCGAGGCCAAGGCCGATCCGGCCTTCCAGATCGAGATGAACGGCTATCTCAAGAATTATGTCGGCCGGCCCTCGCCACTCTATTTTGCCGAGCGTCTGACCGACCATCTCGGCGGCGCGAAAATCTACCTCAAGCGCGAAGAGCTCAACCACACCGGCTCGCACAAGGTGAACAACGTGCTCGGCCAGATCATGCTGGCGCGGCGGATGGGCAAGAAGCGCATCATCGCCGAGACCGGCGCCGGCCAGCACGGTGTCGCCACCGCGACGCTGTGCGCGCGCTTCGGCCTCGAATGCATCGTTTACATGGGCGCCGTCGACGTCGAGCGGCAGCAGCCCAACGTCATCCGCATGGAGATGCTGGGCGCAAAAGTGGTCCCGGTGCAGTCGGGCACGCGCACGCTGAAGGACGCCATGAACGAGGCGCTGCGCGACTGGGTCACCAACGTGCACAACACCTTCTACTGCATCGGCACGGTCGCAGGGCCCCATCCCTATCCGACGCTGGTCCGCGACTTCCAGTCGATCATCGGCAACGAGACCAAGGCGCAGATGCAGGAGATCGAAGGCCGTCTGCCGGACTCGCTGGTCGCCTGCATCGGCGGCGGCTCCAACGCGATGGGCCTGTTTCATCCGTTCCTCGACGATTCCACCGTCGAGATCTTCGGCGTCGAAGCTGCCGGCCACGGGCTGACGCAACTGCATGCGGCGTCGATCGCGGGCGGTCGTCCCGGCGTGCTGCACGGCAACCGCACCTATCTCCTGATGGACGCCGACGGCCAGATCCAGGACGCGCATTCGATCTCCGCCGGGCTCGACTATCCCGGCATCGGCCCCGAGCACTCCTGGCTGCACGAGATCGGCCGCGTGAACTATCTCTCCGCGACCGACGACGAGGCCCTCGCAGCGTTCCAGTTGCTGTCAAAGCTGGAAGGCATCATCCCCGCGCTCGAACCGGCACATGCCATCGCCAAGGTGATGGAGCTCGCGCCGAAGCGGACCAAAGATCACCTGATGGTCGTCAACCTCTCCGGCCGCGGCGACAAGGACGTCCCGCAGGTCGGCGACATCCTGAGGGGCAAGAGCAAGTGACCACGCGTATCGACACCCGTTTCGCCGAGCTGAAGAAAGCCGGCCGCGCGGCCTTCGTCACTTTCGTGATGGCCGGCGATCCCGATCCGGCCACCTCGCTCGAGATCATCAAGGCGCTGCCGAAGGCGGGCGCCGATGTGATCGAGCTCGGTATGCCCTTCACCGATCCGATGGCCGACGGTCCGTCGATCCAGGCGGCAGGCCTGCGCGCGCTTAAGGCCGGCATGACGCTGAAGAAGACGCTCGATCTCGTGCGCGGCTTCCGCAAGGACGACAATGCCACGCCGATCGTGCTGATGGGCTACTACAACCCGATCTACATCTATGGCGTCGACAAGTTCTTAGGTGATGCGAAGAGTGCCGGCATCGACGGCCTCATCATCGTCGACCTGCCGCCGGAAGAGGACGACGAGCTCTGCCTGCCCGCGATGAAGGCCGGCCTCAATTTCATCCGCCTGGCGACGCCGACCACCGACGACAAGCGCCTGCCGGCCGTGCTCGCGAACACGTCAGGCTTTGTCTACTATGTCTCTATCGCCGGCATCACCGGTGCAGCGGAGGCGGACGCCAATGCCGTCGGCGACGCGGTCGCGCGCATCAAGCGGCATACCAAGCTCCCGATATGCGTCGGTTTCGGCATCCGCACGCCGGAGGCGGCGCGCGCCATTGCCGAAAAGGCCAATGGCTCGGTAGTCGGCACCGCGCTGGTCGATGCGCTCAAGAACAGCCTCGATGCGGAAGGGCGCGCGACGGCCAAAACCGTCAACGCCGTCGCCGAGTTGACGGCGGCACTGGCCCAGGGCGTCAAGGGCGCGCAACAGGCGGCGGAATAGGCCTTAATTCCGCTGCCAAGTCCGACGAGCAAGGCGGACGATACGGCGGCTTGCCGGGCCGGGTCCCGGCCGCCATATATCCCTTCAGGTGGTCCCCAGGCGGGATCGCACATCGGAGCAAACCATGAACTGGCTTACCAATGTGGTCCGGCCGAAGATCCGCAACATGCTGCGGCGGGAGACGCCGGAGAATCTGTGGATCAAGTGCCCGGATTCCGGACAGCTCGTGTTCTACAAGGACGTCGAGGCCAACCAGTTCGTCATCCCCGGCTCGAACTATCATATGCGCATGAATGCGGTGGCGCGTCTGAAGTCGATTTTCGACAATGAGACCTGGTACGACGTCGCGCTGCCTGACGTCACGCCCGATCCGCTCAAGTTCCGTGACGAGAAGAAGTACGTCGATCGCATCAAGGATGCCCGCGCGCGGACCAATCTGAACGACGCGATCAAGGTCGGCTACGGCAAGCTCGAAGGTGCCGCCGTCGTCGTCGCGGTGCAGGATTTCGACTTCATGGGCGGCTCGCTCGGCATGGCCGCGGGCGAAGCCATCGTGCGCGGGCTCGAGCTCGCGGTCGAGAAGAAGTCACCCTTCATCGTGTTCGCCGCCAGTGGTGGCGCGCGCATGCAGGAAGGCATCTTGTCGCTGATGCAGATGCCGCGCACCACGGTCGCGGTGCAGATGCTGCGTGAAGCAAAACAGCCCTACATCGTCGTGCTGACCAACCCGACCACCGGCGGCGTCACTGCGTCCTATGCGATGCTCGGCGACGTGCAGATTGCCGAGCCCGGTGCGCTGATCGGTTTTGCCGGCGCGCGCGTGATCGAGCAGACCATCCGCGAAAAACTCCCCGAGGGGTTTCAGCGCGCCGAATACCTCAAGGAGCACGGCATGATCGACATGGTCGTGCATCGCCACGAATTGCGCCCGACCCTGGCGCGGCTCTGCCGACTGTTGACCAGGGCGCCGGCGCTTGAGACCGCGTCAAAGCCGGTGCAGCCGGTCGTCAGTCCGGCGCAGATTGTATCGGCTCCCGAAACGGCGCCGGCCGCGCCGCACGCGTGAACGCTTCCTCCGACCGCGCAAAGCCGCCGCTCGACGAATTGATCGGGCGGCTGTCGGCCCTGCACCAGAAACGCATCGATCTCGGGCTGGAGCGGATGCACCGCCTGTTCGAGCGGCTCGGTCATCCCGAGCGCAAGCTGCCGCCGGTGATCCACATCGCCGGTACCAACGGCAAGGGCTCGACGCTCGCTTATCTGCGCGCGACGCTGGAGGCAGCTAACCTGCGCGTCCACGCTTACACTTCACCCTATCTCGTTCGCATCAACGAATGCTTCCGGCTCGGCCGCGTCGGGGGCGGCGTGCTGGTCGGCGACGACGAGTTGCGCGCGGCACTGGAAGAGGTCGAGCGTGTCAATGCCGGCGAGCCGGCCACCGTGTTCGAGCTCAAGACGGCGGCTGCATTTCATCTGTTCGCGCGGAACCCGGCCGATGTGGTTCTGCTGGAGGTCGGCCTTGGCGGTCGGCTTGATTCAACCAATGTGGTTGACGCGCCGGCGGCCTGCGTGATCACGCCTGTCAGCATGGACCACATGGATTTCCTCGGTGACACCTTGACGTCGATCGCGGGCGAAAAGGCTGGGATCATCAAGCGTGGCGTGCCCGTGGTTTGCGCCGAGCAGCCGGCTGAGGCGATGGCCGTGATCGAGGCGCAGGCCAGGCGCATGCGCGCGCCGTTGTTTGCCGCGGGCGAGAGCTGGCATGTCAATGTCGAGAACGGGCGGCTGGTTTATTCCGATGAGCGCGGCTTGATGGATCTCACAGCGCCGCGCCTGTTCGGCCGGCACCAGTTCGACAATGCCGGTCTCGCCATCGCGACGTTGCGGGCCACCAACGCCTTCAAGATCAACCAGGCGGCGTTCGAGGCGGGGATCGTCGGTGCGGAATGGCCGGCGCGGATGCAGCGCATCGCTTCGGGCGAGCTGCTCGCTCTCGGCCCGCAGGGCTCGGAGATCTGGCTCGACGGCGGCCACAATGCGGAAGGCGGCCGCGTCGCGGCGGCCGCGCTCGGCGATCTCGAAGAGCGGGTGTCGCGGCCGCTGGTCGTGATCGTGGGCATGATGGCCAACAAGGACGCGAAAGGCTTTCTCGCCAATTTCGCCGGTCTGACCCGTCACATCATCGCGGTGCCGATTCCCGACACCGACAACGCGATGCCGGTCGACCGCCTTACGGATGCCGCCCGCAGCCTCGGCATGCGCGTCGAGCTCGCGCCCGGCGTGGAGGCCGCATTGCGCGCCTTGGCGAAGCTCGCCTACGAAGTGCCGCCGCGCATTCTGATCACCGGCTCGCTCTATCTCGCCGGCCACGTGCTCGCCATCAACGGCACGCCTCCTGTATGATTTCTCTTGTCCCGGACGCGGTGCAGCGTGCGACGCTGCTCCGCAGAGCCGGGACCCAGAATGCCTCATGGGCCCCGGACGCGGCGCACCGCTGAAGAAGCGCTGCGCCGCGTCCGGGGCACGATAGAGTGAGAAATGCCCATGCGTTTTGCCGCGATTGCCGACGTCCACGGAAACTACCTCGCGCTGGAAGCTGTGCTCGCCGACATCCGCGCGCAAGGCGTCTCCGAGATCGTCAATCTCGGCGACATGCTGAGCGGCCCGCTCGATGCGCGCCGGACCATCGAAATCCTGATGCAGCTCGATGCCGTGCACGTGCTCGGCAATCATGACCGCTATCTGCTCGACCGTCCGCCCGAGAAGATGGGCTCGTGGGATCGCCCGGCCCATGCCGCGCTCAATGCCGCGCAACTCGACTGGCTGCGCGCGCAGCCGATGACGCGCGTCTTTCGCGATCAGGTGTTCCTCTGCCACGCGACGCCCGACAATGACGAAGTCTATTGGCTCGATACCGTGCATCCCGACGGCGCGGTGGCGCTGTCGCCGCTCGATCGCATCGAGAAATTTGGGCAAGGCATCACGCAATCGCTGATCCTGTGCGCCCACACCCATCTCGCCCGTGCCGTGCGACTTCGCGACGGAAGGCTGATCGTCAATCCCGGCAGCGTGGGCGGCCCGGGCTTCCGTGACAAGCATCCGTTCCCGCATGTCGTCGAGGCCGGCACGCCGCACGCGCGCTATGCGATCCTTGAGCTAACCGATGGTGCCTGGCAGGTCACGTTCCGCCATGTGGTCTATGATCACGAGGCGATGGCCACGCTCGCTCGCCGCAACGGCCAGCCGGAGTTGGCGAACGCGCTGGCGACGGGATGGCTTGCCTAGCGGCTACGGCTACGGCTGTTTTAGCAGCTTCATCGGATCCACCGCCTTCTGCTTCAGCTGCTCGAAGCTGCATTGCCGCGGGGCCTTGTCGAGGCGCCAGCGCAGGATCGAGGTGCCGTGGCGAAAGCGGTCGCCGCTGAAATGGTCATAGCAGACCTCGATCACCAGCTTCGGCTTGAGCGGACACCACTTCGCCGAGCGCTCGGTGGACCAGCGGCTGGGGCCGCCCGGCGCGTTGCCGGTGAAGCCGGGCTCGCCGATCAATGCCTCAAGCCGATCGGTCAGGTCAGGCTTTTCCGCCGCTTTGATCGCCGAGGTGAAGCCGACATGGTGCAGGAGACCATCGTCATCGTAAAGCCCGAGCAGCAGCGAACCGACCACGCTCCGGCCGGCGATCTTGTTGGTCGCATAGCGGAAACCGCCGACCACGCAATCGGCGCTGCGGAATTTCTTGATCTTCTGCATGCCGTCGCGATTTCCCGCCTGGTAGGGCAGGTCGACGCGCTTGGCGATGACGCCGTCCGAGCCGCCGCCGGATTGCGCCAGCCACTTTTTCGCAAGGGCGTAGCTCGTCGTCGCCGGTGAGAGGCGGAAGATGCTGCTTTTCAGATTCGCCTTGGCAAACGCTTCCAGCGCCGGTCGCCGCTCCCTCAGCGGTTGCCCGGCAAGCTGCTTCTCCCTGGCCGTCGCAAGCAGATCGAAGGCGAGATAGAGCGCCGGCGTCTCCTCCGAGAGTTTCTTCACGCGGCTCGCCGCAGGGTGAATGCGTTGCAGCAGCGCGTCGAAGGAAAACCCCTTGCCGTGCGGCACGACGATCTCGCCGTCGAGGGTGAAGCGATCCGCCTTCAGCTTCAGCGCCGCGGCGACGATCTCGGGGAAATAACGCGCAAGGTCTTCACCGGATTTCGAGCGCAGATCAATGCTGCCGCCGTTGCGCGAGAGCAGGCAACGAAAGCCATCCCATTTCGGCTCGTATTGCCACTCCTTGCCGCGCGGGATCGCGTCGACCGAGCGCGCCTCCATCGCCACGAGGGGGTCCGACTTTCGCGCGCGTTTTGCGGGAGGAGGAGGCAACAGGCGGGACTCATCATACGCTGGACATGTCCCATCAACGCGAAACGGCCGACTTTCGCCGGCCGTTTCCAAAAATAATCTTGCGCGCGGCGGATCAGACCGCGGAAGTGATCCACTGCTGCAGCTTCGCCTTCGGCGCCGCGCCGACCTGGCGGGAGGCCATCTCGCCGCCCTTGAAGATCATCAGGGTCGGGATCGACATCACGCCATATTTCGACGCGGTCTTCGGGCTCTCGTCGACGTTGAGCTTCACGATCTTGACCTTGTCGCCCATCGCGCCGGCGATCTCGTCGAGCGCGGGTGCGATCATGCGGCAGGGGCCGCACCATTCGGCCCAGAAATCGACGACCACGGGGCCGTTTGCCTTGAGCACTTCGGCTTCGAAATCGGTGTCAGAAACCTTACCAACGGCCATGGGAGTACCTCGTACCTGAGAGAACGGCGCGACGGGAATCGCGCCAAGATCATGGCGTCAACCTATGAATGGCTCCTTGCCGGGTCAAGGACGCTCACACCGAGATGAAGAGATGCCAGCGCCGCGTCCAGCGCGGGAGCCGAAATCTCCATATATTCAAGGGCCTCGGTCCAAAGCAGGACGGCGCGGACAGGCTTTTGGGGATAAAGCCGCGATAGCACCGCCCGATAGAGCGCAAGCTGCCGGACATAGGCGGCGGGCGCCGCATCGGCGCTCCTGGGAGCCGCCTGATTGGTCTTGAAATCGACGATCAGGACCTCATCCGGCCGAACGACCAACCGGTCGATCTGCCCCGACACCAGCGCCCGGGCGTGGCCCGGCCGTTCCAGCCGGCCGACGATCGCGACCTCCGCCCGGCTGCCGGCCGCAAACACGGGCGCAAACCGTGGCTCGGCGATCAAGCCGAGCACCTTGTCGGCCAGCGCGGTCCGGTCGGCCTCCGCCCAATCCGCCGCGTTGCGCGCCATGAAGCCGAGCGCGGCCTCGCGTCGGCGCTCAGTGGCGATGTCGGGGAGCGATTGCAATAGCCGGTGCACCAGCGTGCCGCGTTGCAGCGCGAGCGCGCGGGACTGCACTGATTCGCCCGACTGCACGGCGCGGCCGTCCCCGGACGGCTGGCCGGAGGGGCGCACCGGATCGTCGTCGATGGTGTCGCGCGGTGCCGGCGTCCGCAGCCAGTCCGGGAGCGCGGTCGCCTGGTCCAACGAGGCCGCGGGCGTGCCCAGCGCCACGACATCCTCCGGTCGGGAGAAGCGCGTCGCCTTTCCCAGCGGCGTCTCGATCGTCTCTTTCGTCAGGCCCGAGCCGGCGAGCCCGGTGTCGACCAGATCGTACCAGCTCAGCTTGCGAACCGTCTTCATGTTGCCGGGCATGCAGCCGCCGACGATGAGCCGGTCGGCGGCGCGCGTCATCGCGACGTAGAGCAGGCGGCGATATTCGTCCTCGGTCTCCTCGAGCATCGCCTTGCGCGCCTCGACGACGGGTTTGGGATCATCCGCCTTGCGTCCGGCCCAGACCACCACCTCGCCGCCATTGCCGCGCGGGACATGGATCAGCCGCAGCCGCTGCGAATCCGCTGGCGACGATGTAGTGTCGACCATGAACACGACCGAGGCCTCCAGGCCCTTGGCGCCGTGCACGGTCATCACCCGCACCTCATCGCGGGAGATCTCCATGTCGCGCTTCACCTCGGTATCGGCCGAGCGCAGCCAGGCCATGAAACCCTGCAGCGAGGCGGGCGCCTTGCGCTCGTAGTTCAGCGCCAGCTCCAGGAACTCATCGAGCGCGTCATTGGCCTCATGACCGAGCCGGCGCAGCATGCGCGCGCGTCCGCCGTCTCCCCCGAGCAACCAGGCGTAAAAGGCGAACGGCGTCTCCTCGCGCGCCCGCGTTTCGCAGGCTTCGAGGCCTCGCAACGCCGCAGCGAATGTCTCGCTTGTCGTGGCATGCTCGCCAAGCGCGCGGCGCAGCGATCCCTTGCGGTCATGGGCCAGCTGGAACAGATCGTCGTCATCGAGCCCGAACAGCGGGCTCTTCAGCGCGACCGCGAGCGCGAGATCGTCCTGCGGCAGCAGCAGCGCATCGGCAAGGTTCATCAGGTCGATGATTCCGATGTGCTCGGTGAGCTTGAGCCGATCGGCGCCCGCGACCGGAACGTTGGCATGCTTCAGCGCCTGGATCACGGCATCGAACGCATTGCCGCGCCGGCGCACCAGGATCAGCATGTCGCCATAGCGCAAGGGACGCCGCTCGCCTTCGTGCCCGGTCAGCGTGCCGCTCTCGACCAGCCGCTTGATCTCGGTTTGGATCCGGCGCGCGAGCTTCACCTCGGGGCTGGTGGCGGCGACGCCGTCGAACGGCGCGCGCCAGCCCTCGATTTCCTGCCTGTCGTCGGCTTCCGCAAGGTCCCACAGCTCGATCACGCTGGGGCCGGCATCGCCGAGTGCATTGTGCAGGGGATGACCGGTCTCGAGCGAATGGATGCTCTTGTAGATCGCGGGCTCGCGGAAGACGTGGTCGACCGAATGCAGGATCGCGGCGCCGGAGCGGAACGAATAGGTGAAGGCGACCGGATCGAATTTCAGTCCGGCCGCCGTGAACTTGCGGTGCAGTTCGCGCCGGCGTGCATCGAATTCCCGGGGCTGGGCGCCCTGGAACGAGAAGATCGACTGCTTCTCGTCGCCGACAGCGAAGACGGTGCGGTTCAGGCCCTCGCGCGCACCTTCGCCGGCGGTGAACTCCGAGATGATGTGCGCGACGATGTCCCACTGCCGCGGACTTGTGTCCTGGGCTTCGTCGATCAGCACGTGATCGACGCCGCGGTCGAGCTTGTAATGCACCCAGCCCGAGGAAACGCGATCGAGCATCGCCAGCGTCTTGTCGATGAGGTCGTCATAGTCAAGCAGCCCGCGCTCCTGCTTCTCGCGGCGGTAGTTTGCGGCAGCCGCGGTCGCGATATGCAGCAGGGCCGCGGTGCGGTCGCGCATGGTCACCGCACGGCGCGTCTCGACCAATCCGGCGACGCGCTGCGCCTCGTTCTCGAACAGGCGGGCGACGGACGGGTTGTGATCGCAAAACTTCTTGGTCAGCACCGCCTTGCGCGGCAGCTTTTCGTCGGTGAGGAAAACGCTGAGATAGGCATCGACCTGCGCGGCGCCGGAAAAGACCTTTGCCTCGCGAAGCCGGCAGGCCTGGTCGTTGTCGGACTTGCTGCCGTCCTCCAGCGCAAAGGCGATCTCGTTCCAGCGCGATCGCGGCAGGAACGGACCGTCGACAATCTCCGTCTCGACGTCCTCGATGCGATCGTTCGCGTCCACCCCCAGCGCCGCTGCCATCTGCACGGCAGCCAGCTCCGCGCTGCCGGCTTCATCGGTCCAGGCCATGAAGTGATCGCGGCTCAGGCAAGCCTCGCGCACCACCTCCTTGAAGGTGACATCGGCGGCGCTCGCCATCGCGGTCAGCAGCGCGCGGCCGGTCACGCTGTCTGGGTCGCGCGCGGCCTCCAGCAGCACCTTCAGATTGGCGCGTTCCATCATGTCGGTCTGGTCGCGCTCGTCGATCACGGCGAAGCGCGCGGGGACATTGGCCTCGAACGGAAACTGCTGGAGCAAACGCGTGCACAGCGCGTGGATGGTCTGCACCTTGAGCCCGCCCGGCGTCTCCAGCGCACAGGCGAACAGCTTTCGTGCGTCGCGCCGCAATTTTGCAGTGGGATGCGGGATGCCGACCGCGCGGATCGCCGCATCGAGTGCCGTGTCGTCGAGCGTCACCCAATGCCCGAGCGTGGTGAACACGCGCTCGGCCATGTTGGCGGCAGCCGCCTTGGTGAAGGTAATGCAGAGGATCTTTTCCGGCGGCACGCCCGCGAGCAGCAGGCGGATCACGCGCTGCACCAGCACATGCGTCTTGCCCGAGCCGGCATTGGCCGACACGAAGGCCGACGCGGACGGGTCCGATGCGCGCGCTTGCCTGGCGCGCACCTCATCCGGGATGGGGCGCGGTGCCTTCACCATTCCTCGATCCCCAATCCACCGGCCGCGGACCATTCCTTGATCCGGGCGAGATCGTCATAGGCGCCGTAGCGATTGGTCCACATCGGCAGGTTCAACGAGGTATAGGGCTGGTTCTCGTCCTCGAAGGCGCGGATCAGCGCCTCGAGCTTGGCCCTGGCCTCGGCAGCCGCGGTGTCCGGCGGCTGCGGCTCGTCGCCCTGCTTGAACTTGAGTTCGAGAATGCGTTCTTCGCCCGGCGGATTGTTGCCGCTCAGGCGAACATAGACGAGCTGGCTCACGGACGCGCCGGCATCGATGTCGGGAAAACCACCCTCGCGCAGGATCGCGGCTTCCAGCGTGAGCTGCGGCGACAGGCCCATGCGGACCTGCTTGCCGGTCGGTGGCTGGCCGGTCTTGTAGTCGAGGATGGCGTAGCCGCCGCCCCGGCGCCGTTCGATGCGGTCGGCGCGCGCGGAGAGACGGAAGCTGCGCCCATGGTCGAGCGGGATCGAGATCTCGCCGCGAGTTTCCGCGGCGATCGCCTCGATCGCGTCGCGCCGCGCCGTCTCCCATTCGCCGAACCAGCGTGCGATGCGCTGGAAGCGCGGCCACCACAGCGCCCGCGCCTCGGGTCGCTCCATCAGCGGCTCAAAGTATTTTTCGCCGATCGCGCGCAGCACGCGCGCCGGATCGTCGGGCAGATCGGTGGCGTAGCGTTCCGTGAACTCTCCGAGCGCATCGTGGATCGCCGAGCCGCGGTCGGCGGCCGACAGCGGCATGTCGACGGGATCGAGCGCGTCGAGCCGCAAAATGTGTTTTGCGTAGATCGTATAGGGATCGCGCAGCCAGTCCTCGATCCCAGTCACAGACATCCTGAGCGGCCGGGTCGCGCGTGGCGGTCGCGGCTCGGGCTGCTTGATCGGCCTCACCTCGTCGGGCTGGTCCAGCGCGGCTGCGAACTGCACGTATTTCTCGCCCGCGCGAATCGCGGCCTTCCAGTGCGCATCGCCCGCGACCGCCTCCAACCGGTGCAGGAAGCGCGAGGCAACCGCCGGGGCACCGCCAGCCTTGGCGGAGTGGGTGAGGATGACCTCGTCGCCGCCCAGCAGTTGCGCAAAATCATGCGCGGAGAGGCCGATACGGCGTTCCGGCAGATCGAGGCCCAGCTGGTGCCGCATCGGCCGGCTCAGCCACGGATCGATGCGCGGCGCCGGTGGCCAGACCCCCTCGATCAGCCCGCCGACGATGATGCGGTCGGCCTGCATCAGGCGTGATTCCAGCGGTCCGTAGATCTGGAGCCGCGCGCCTGGCCTGTCCCGCCGCCGCACCGCGCGATCGCTGAACGCGGTCTGGAACACGTCTGCGTAGTCGGGCAGCGTGACCATCAGTCCGCTGGTCGTGCCGCCGCGCAGGAGATCGTCGAAGGCGCTCGCGAGCGCGAGGCCCTCGCGGTCCTCGAAGGCCACGGAAATGCCCTGCTCGTCGCGCGACAGCTCGATCATGATCTCGCGATGCCGATGCGCGAGTTCGGCGAAGTCATACGGTTTTGATGACGCAAGACTCTCGATCGGCGCCAAGGCTTGTCGTAAGGCATCGATCAGCGCCTGGATGCGATCGAGGTCTTCCGCCTTGAGACGTGCGCGCGGCTCGGCCTTATGCAGCGCGGAGACTTCGCTGCGCCACAGCTTGGCCAGCTCCTCGCGAAAGCGATTGAATTCGCGCAAGAGGCCGGCGGTGCCTGCAGGCGGGCGCGTGCCGCGCAACAAGGCGAGCTCCAGGCCTTCGATCGCAGCCTTCCATGCGCCAGGGGCCCGGCCGAGCCGGCATAGCGGATGCTTCAACATTGCGAGCAGCGTCGGCGGCTCCAGTCCCTTGGTCGCAGCCTCAGCTGTCAGTCGGGCAAAGACGCCGGCGGAGGTTTCCATCAGGACGTCGCCGCCGGAATCGTCGAATGCGAGATCCCACCGGGTCAGCGCGGCCATCACCCGCCGCGCCAGGGGGCGATCGGGCGTGACAAGTGCGGCGGATTTGTCGAGGTGCCGCGCCTCGCGCATCGCAATGGCGATGGCGAGCGCTTCCATTTCAGGGTTGGGAGCTTCGACAACCGCGAGGTTCTTCATACCGCCGGTGATCTTTAAGGCCACATCCGGCTGCTTCAACCGATCGTGCCAGATCTCGGTCTTGGCCGATGGCCGCATCGATTCGGAGGCGAGCAGATCGCGACCGCCTTCTGCCGGAGGCTTGAGAATATCGACGTCGCTGCGCTTGATGCCAAAGCGATCCAGCAGCGCGTGCATGGCATATTGCGGATGGTTCGAGACCGGATGCTCCGCGAACTTGCCGAGCGAGTCGCGGACGCCGCCGATGCTGCGCCAGGCATCGTCATCGAGATCAGTGTCGAGGCCGGGCAGCACCACGGCGCCATGCGGCAGCGAAGCGACTGCGTGGAGAAATCTTGCCGTGGCCGGCATCGAGCCGGTCGAGCCGGCCGCGATCACGGGACCATGGGGATGCGCGGTCAGCCGCTTGGCTTCGGCATCGATCAGGAGGTCGCGGCGGGCAGCGGGCTCGATGCGTTTGATCTCGGCGAGATGACCGGGCCAGGCGATGCGGGCGATGCGCAGAAATTCGAGCGAGTGCTGCCAGTAGCGGTCGAGCATATCCGGCACGAGGCCATCGAGCGCGCTCCAGTCGACGCCGCGCGTGATCATGTCGTCGATCAGGCGCGCGAGATCGGACGCGAGCGCCAGCGTCGAGGCGGGGCCGCCGACGACCAGCGGAGACAGCACCGGGCCCTTGGCCCAGGCCGCGACGAGTTGCGCCAGTGTCAGCCGCCGTTCGAGCTCGCCGAGCCGCGGCGGAATGTCGAGCGGCGTTGCGCCGGAAAACTGTTCGCCCTCATCGGCGAAAGCGAGCTCATCCTCGTCGATGTCGCCGAGCGCGACGATCCGCGGCAGCACGACAGCCTCCGCCTTCATCTCGTCGAGGAAGATCTCGCGGACGACGCGCATGGCGCGCCGTGTCGGCAGGTACAGCGTGGCATCCGCCAGCCGTGCCGGCTCCTTGCGTGCCTCAAAGCCCTCGACCAGCCGGCCGTCGAGCAAGCCTGAGACGACGGTGCGCAGGAACGGAACTGAGATGGGAACGCTGAAAACGCGCATGAGCTGCCTGATTCGGGAATCAGGCGCCAATATAGGGAGGCGGAGTCAAATGGTCATGGGCGGAGGTGGGATAGTCCCCGCTGTTTGCCGGACCAGAACAGGTGCCGTAGGGGACAATGGCGCAGCCCTACGCCACGCTCTCCAGAAACGCCTCTTCCGCCGCGTGCACGGCATCAGGCGTGCCGACATGCATCCAGACGCCGTCGAGGCGAAGGCCGAACAGCCGCTCCTGCTCGTTGGCACGATCGAACATCTTGGTCAGCGAGAACTCGCCCGCGGGGGCATCGGCGAAGATCGACGGCGACAAAATCGCAGCGCCGGCATAGACGAACGGAACGACCTCTTTTTCCTTGCGCTTGCGCAGGGCACCGTCGGCCAGCATGCCGTAATCGCCGCGGCCGCTATAGCCGATGCTGGTCGCCGTCGGCGCCATCAGCAGCAAAATGTCCATCCGCGCGGGATCAAAGTTTTCGGCGAGCCGCGTCAGGTTGGAGCGTACGCCGTCGATCCACAGCGTGTCGGAATTGACGTGAAAGAACGGTGCGTCCCCGAGCAGCGGCAGTGCCTTGACCACGCCGCCGCCGGTGCCGAGCACCTGGTCGCGCTCGTCCGAGATGGTCACGCGCGGATGCTGGCGGGATGCGGTGTGATCGATGATCTGGTCCGGCAGGTAATGCACGTTGACCACCGCCTCGCTCACGCCGGCCCGACCGAGCTTGTCGAGCACATGGTCGAGCAGCGGCTGGCCGGCCACCGGAACCATCGGTTTCGGCATCTTGTCCGTCAACGGACGCATGCGCAGGCCGAACCCTGCGGCGAGCACCATGGCTTTGGTCGGTTTGACGGGCATCCTTCGCTTTCTCAGACCTACTGATCTCGCGTTCGCAGCAATCCTAACATGAGGTTCGACCGACCGCACCGCGTCTTAACCGCCTTAACCACCTGCCGTGACGCTTGTACGACAGGTGTTGCCGTTACGCCCCGATGGACGTTGACCGCGCCTTTTTCTTCTTGTCACCGAGCTTGAGAAAGTTGACGCCGATCTGGTCACCATTCACCCAGGCGAGCTCGCAGCGTCGGTACGCAAGTCCGGTGGACGACAGCAGCAGAAAAAACTCCTTCAGATGCAGGCCTTCGACTGAGCCGTCGATGGTCAATTTGGCGCCGCTGTCGGAGACGTCCTCCATGGTGCAATCGCGCCGCCAGGTGCCGTCGATACCCATCATCTGGGCCGCGATCCCGCGCTCGAAAACAACCCGGCTGTTGCCGCGCTGGTCCGTCTTCACCGCCATCTGCCCTGCTCCAGCCCCGTAATCATCCGGCTGCTCCGCCGCCAGATTACCGGCGTCTTGGCTAACAGCCGGTAAATCGAGCCCTGAATCAGCCTTTTCAGCCCCTACTAGCCTTTTCCGCCTTGGGCCTCAGCCTTGGGCCGGGCCTTGGGCCTGCCTTTGGGGCGGCGGGACGTTGGCGAGATACCAGTCGCGCAGATGGGCGAGCGCGGGATGCGCCAGGGAGCGCTGGAGATAGGTCCAGATCCGCGGCTGGTGACGCAGATAATGCGGCTTGCCGTCGCGGCGGTTGAGGCGGGCAAAGGTGCCGAGCAGACGCGTGTTCCGCTGCGCCGACATGATGGCGTAGAGCTCGGCGAAGCCGGCCGCATCGAAGCTCGCCTCGCTGGCGCGGCGCGCCTTGATGTAGCGCGACAGCAGCGTCAGCTCGATCGCCTCGGGCACGTCGATGCGGGCGTCCTGGAGCAGCGACACCACGTCGTAGGATTGCGGCCCCAGCACGGTGTCCTGGAAATCGATCACGCCGACGCGTTCGACGCCGGTGCGATTGCTGAGCCAGATCAGATTCGGCGAGTGATAATCGCGGATGATCCAGGTCTTCGGCGCGGCCTGCGCCTTCTGCAGCAACTCGCGCCACATGGCGAAAAATTCGGCGCGCTTCGCGTCGTCCAGCGGCGCGTTGCGATCAGGCAGGTACCATTCCGGCATCAAGCCGATTTCGATCAGCAGCGCCTCGATATCGAAGACGGGAATGGCGTAGGTCTGCCGCCCGAGCGGCAGCGTTTGCGGCAGCGTCTTGCCGTGCAGCACGGCCAGCAGATCGGCCGCGGCTTCGTAGCGTTCGGCGATCGGGCGCGGCGGATCGCCCTCGATCACGCCTTCGGTGCCGAAGTCTTCGCTGATCAGGAACCCGTGGTCGAGGTCGGAATGATGGATCGCGGGCGCCGAGATTCCCTGCGCGCGCAGGCCCTCGTCGATGGCGACGAAGGGTTTGATGTTTTCGGCGAGATGCACCGCGGCGCTGTAGGATTTTCCGTTGTACATCGCAGCACCATCGGGGCGCTGCGGCGAATTCATGAGGATGACGATCTCGTCGTCGCGCTGCAGCCGCGCATAGGAGCGCGTCGAGGCGTCGCCCGCCATGCGTTTGCGCGTTGCCTCCATGTAGCCGGATGCATCGAGGAATTCGCGCAGCGCCTGCAGCCGCGCGACGATGGCGGCAGCCTTGCCATGGCCGGTGATGTCGGCGGCGCGTGCATTCGAGCCCAGCGCCGGCCGGTGCGTCAGCGCGATGTCGATGCGGTCTTGAGGCATCGCCGACGGCGCGCGCTCCGGCCATTCGATCAGGACGAGGGTTGCTTCCGGCAGCGGCGACAGCCCGATCTCTTCGAGCTCGCTCTCGTCCTCGACGCGGTAGAGGTCGGCATGCATCACCGGGAACGGTGGCAGCTCGTAGCCCTGCACCAGCGTGAAGGTCGGGCTCGGCACTTCCAGTGCATCGTCACCGGCGAGGTAGCGGATCATGGCCCGCGCCGCCGCGGTCTTGCCGGCCCCGAGATCGCCGGTGAGCGTGATGACATCGCCGGGGCCGACCAGCAGCGCGAGGTCGGCCATCAGTTGCGCAGTGGCTGTCTCGTTGTGGAGCGCGACGGCGAATGTGGTTGGCGCAGTCATTCGGCGGCGTCGCGATGCGCCGCCTGGTCGGTCGGGAAGTCACAGATCACCACCGTGCCCCTGCCCACGATCGAATCCACCCGGATATTGCCGCCATGCAGCTCGACGAAGGAGCGCACCAGCGACAGGCCGAGCCCGGCGCCGCGATGACGCGAGCCCTGCGAGCGGCTTTCGAACCAGTTGAACACCTTGTCCTTCATGTCGGCAGGTATTCCAGGCCCGGAATCTGTCACAGTGAAGACCACACTGCGTTCGGTGCGGCGGGCGCTGATGCCGACGGTGGAATCCGGTGGAGAAAACCCGACGGCGTTGGCGAGGAGGTTATAGAGCACCTGCACCACGCGCTTCTCGTCGCCGGTGAAGCTGCCGACATCGGGCGCGATCTCGACCTTGAGGCGGATGCGGTCGGTGGCGAGCCGGTCCTGGAGACCCTCGGCGGCGAGCTCGATGGTCTTGCTGACGTCGACCGGACCGAGTTCCAGCTTCATGGCACCGGCGTCGATGGTGGCGAGATCCAGGATGTTGTTGGTCAGCGCCAGCAGCGCATTGGTCGATTTGGTGACGTAGTCGAGATATTCGGCCTGTTTCGGGGTCAGCGGCCCGGTCGAGGGATCGCTGAGGAAATGCGCAAAGCCGATGATGGTGGTGAGCGGCGAGCGCAGCTCGTAGGAGACGTGGTGGACGAAATCCACCTTCATCTGGTCGGCCGCCTCCAGCGCCTCGTTGCGCTCGCGCAGAGCGCGCTCGACGTTCTCGGTGTCGGTGATGTCCTGGAACGTCAGCATCGTGGCGCCGTCGTGCAGCGGCCGGATCATGCCGTCGAGCACGCTGCCGTCCTTGCGCTCAAGCTTCAGCGGAATGTCGGCGCGGCTCTCGATCGAGGTGACGGCCTCGCGGATCTGCCGCCAAACGATCGCGTCGTCGAACAGCTGATGGCACCAGCCCTCGACCGTCTGGATGTGCGGCTCGTCGCGCATGGCGTCAGCGGACAGCTTCCACATCCGGACGAACGCCGGGTTGAACAGCTGCGCCCTGCCATTGCTGCCGAACACCGCAACGCCCTCGGCGAGGCTATCTAGCGTCTCACGCTGGACCCGGATCATGCCGTCGAAGCGGCGGGCGAGCTCCAGGCTCTCGGTGACGTCGTCGAACAGATAGGTGACGCCGCCCTCGGGATTCGGCGTGGTGACGACGGAGAGCGCGCGCCCATCGGGCAGGTACCAGGTGTCCTTGGCGGCCTCGACCGCCCGATAAGCCTCGTGCAGCTTGGCCTTCCAGGCGCGGAAGTCCGGCTGCTCCGGCAATTTGCGCGCGGCGCGAAGCTTGTCGAGCACGCTGGAATCATCGGGGTTGGCGTCGAGAAAGGTGCGGTCGAGGTCCCACAGCTGGCGGTAGGAATCATTGTAGAAGGCAAGCCGGCGCTGGCCGTCGAACACGGCGACGCCCGAGGAGAGCTGGTCCAGCGTACGGCGATGCGCCTCCGCCATCCGCACCAGCGCCGAGCTCAAGGCATCCGCCTCGCTGGCATCGATGGCAACGCCGACATTGCCGCCACCGACATTGACGGCGCGCACATCATAGATGCGCCGCTCGCCGCCGATCACGATCGGCAGCCGCGAGGTGAAATTGGCCGCTTCCTTCAGCCCCCGCTCCATCGCGCTCCGGTCGGCGCTATCGAGCAGCTCGAGCTTGCGCTCCTGGGCGTCGGTGATGCTCGCCGCCTCGGTCGCACGGACATAGGCGGGATTGGCATAAGCCAGCGCGCCGTTCTCGCCCTTAGCCCAGATCGGCCAGGGGGCGGCGGTCGCGAAGCCGCGCAACATCTCCGTCTCGTCGGAAAGTGCCTTGTAACGCAGATTGGTCTCGGCCAGATCGCGGCGGAGCCCCGAGAGTTCACGAATCCTGACAATCGCCTGGCCACCGATCGCGCGGCCGATGGCCTCAAGCGTGTGGCCATGCGCGGTGGTGAGCGTCAGCTGGAACCCGTCGCCGCGGTCGCGCAGCGCATCGACGGCGTGATCCATCTGCAGCGCCGGTTCCGGCGGCAACCAGGTTCCAAACGCGAGCACGCGCTGGGGAGAGGAGTCGCGCGGCAGCACCATGGAGATGTCACCGGAGATCTGCGCGCGATTGTCGCCGGCCGGCCAGGAGATCAGGATCTGCGGCTCGGCGAACAGCAATGCGCCGAAGCGGTCGGCCTGGAGCTGGAGTTCCCCGATCCGGGCGCGCAGCCGCGCCTCGTTCTTCGCCGTGCGCACGCGCGTGCGCATCAGGAGGATCGCGGCGACCACCGAGAAGCCGAGCAAGGCCAGCGCGGTGGCCAGCACCGCGAGCTCCTGCCGGTTGAAATCCAGCAACGTTGAGAGTGTGTCGACGAGGTCGGCGGCCTCAGCCGGCGCAGCCGGCAGCAGCGCCGCGAGAGCGCTTCCCAACAAGCCGTTGCGCACCAGCGATGTGCACGACAGCAGCGTCCGACGCATCGACACGATCACGCCTGACATAGTTGCCCCAAGATCGCACGAATTTGCGCGCGGCGACCCCCGTCGCGCGCGAATCAAACGACAATACCCTCACCGTGACTCCACCGGTAAGAGTCCAGATCGTGAACGCAACGGCGGTCCCAAAAAAATGCCGGAGGCGGTGTTCCAATTCACGTAGTTCCTCGGGTGGTTCGGCAGGATGTGCCGTGTGTTAGCGGCCGGTTGAGCCGAATCCGCCGGCACCGCGATCGGTCGCGGACAATGTCGACACGGGAACCAGCGCGGCCTGCACCATTGGCGCAATCACCATCTGCGCGATGCGCTCGCCGCGCTTGACCACGAAGGCGGTCTGGCCGTGATTGATCAGGATCACCTTGATCTCGCCGCGATAGTCCGCGTCGATCGTGCCCGGTGAGTTCAGCACGGTGATGCCGTGCTTGGCCGCAAGCCCCGAGCGCGGCCGCACCTGCGCCTCGTAGCCGGGCGGCAGCGCCATCGCGAGGCCGGTCGGCACCAGTGCGTATTGACCGGGCGCGAGCGTCAGCGGCTCGTTCTCGGCCACCGCCGCCATCAGGTCGAGACCGGCGGCATCATTGGTCTGGTAGGCCGGCAGCGGCAGCCCCTCCGCATGGGGCAGGCGTTGCAGTTCGACAGTGACTTTGGTGCTCAAGATGCGGGCTCCCGGGATTTGCCGGTCACGCTCTTTGCGATATGCGCGACCAGTTCGATGGCGACCTGTTCCTTGGTCATCGCCGGCCAGGAATCAACTGCAATCTCGCCATCCTTCTCATCGTTCTTCTCACCGCTCTTGCTGATGAGGTGCACGGTGTTGCGGTCTCCGCCCATCACCCCGGTTGCGGGGGAGACGTCGTTGGCGACAATCCAGTCGCAGCCCTTGCGGGCAAGCTTCGACTTGGCGTTGTCGATGAGGTGCTCGGTCTCGGCGGCAAAGCCGATCACCAGTGGCGGCCGCTGGTCGGTCAGCTTGGCGATCGTCGCGAGGATGTCGGGGTTTTCGACCAGCTGGAGCGGCGGCATGCCGGCCGAAGTCTTCTTCAGCTTCTGCTCGCCTTCATTGGCGACCCGCCAGTCGGCGACGGCGGCGGCGAAGATCGCGATGTCAGCGGGGAGCGCGGCCCGCACCTGCTCCAGCATCTGCCGTGCCGATTCCACATGCTTGACTGTCACGCCCTGGGGATCGCTGAGATCGACCGGGCCGCTGACCAGGATTACCTCGGCGCCCGCGGCCTGTGCCGCGGCGGCGATCGCAAAGCCCTGCTTACCGGAGGATCGGTTGGCGATGTAGCGCACCGGATCGATCGGCTCGTGGGTCGGACCAGCCGTGATCAGCACGCGCTTGCCGGCGAGGGGGCGCGGCACCGGCGGCCGCAGCAGTCGCTCGGTGGCAGCCGCAATTTCGATCGCCTCGGACATGCGACCGATGCCGGCTTCACCGGCTTCCGCCATCTCGCCGGAATTCGGCCCGATCAGCATCACGCCGTCGCGTTGAAGTTGCGCGACATTGCGCCGCGTCGCCGCGTTGTTCCACATCAGCGGGTTCATCGCCGGCGCGAGCAGGACCTTGCGGTTGGTCGCAAGCAGGATGGCGCTGGCGAGATCGTCGGCATGGCCGTTGGCCATTTTGGCCATCAAATCCGCGGTCGCAGGCGCCACCACGATCAGGTCGCACTCGCGCGCCAGCCGGATATGACCGGCGTCGAACTCGCTCTGGGGATCGAACAGGTCGGTGTAGACGCGCTCATGCGAGAGCGCGCTCACGGCCAATGCCGTGACGAATTGTTGCGCCGCCTTGGTCAGCACGCAACGAACCTCGATCCGCCGCTCCTTGAGCCTGCGGATCAGGTCGAGCGATTTGTAGGCTGCGATCCCGCCGCCGATGATCAGGGTGACGCTGGCTTCTGGAATGGCGCCGGTGCGTTGGGGCATCGGGGTGGCGGAAGCCGCGGGCGGCGCCGTGAACGGCGTCAGGGGCTCCTCGCGGCCCTCGATCAGCTCGCCGAGGATGACCCGGACCTCTTCCTCGACCGACCTGCGGTTCTTGGCCGAGCGCAGCCTAAGGTAAGTTTTGATGCCTTCATCGAGCTTGCGAATGGTCAGGCTCGCCATGAGGCCCTCCAGCACAAATGATGGCGATGCTATCATTCGCATGATTGCACTGCAATCAAAGATTCCGGACGGCGATCAGGATGCCGATGAAGGTCGCGGCGATGATCCAGAGCGCCACGGTGCGCCAACGGTTCTTGCGGCCTTCGCTGCGGCCCATCGCCGCGATGCTCTCCGGCGACAGCCGGATGCCCTCCCGGGTCATGGTCTCCAGCTGTTCGAGCACCGCAACCGAGCGCGCGGCGATATCAGGCAGGCGCATCAGGATGCGCGCGAGATCGCCGGTGCCGGAGATCGCGCCCTGGACCCGGCCGATCGGACCGAGATTGCGCTCGATCCATTCCCGCACCACGGGGTCGGCGACCTTCCAGATGTCGAGCTTGGGATCGAAGCCGCGTGCCACGCCCTCGACCACCACCATGGTTTTCTGGAGCAGGATCAGCTCGGGCCGCGTGGTCATGTCGAACAGGCCGGTGACCTCGAGCAGCAGCGTCAGCAGCCGCGCCATCGAGATCTCTTCCGCCGTGCGGTTATGAATGGGCTCGCCGATGGCGCGGATCGCTTGCGCGAAGTTCTCGACCGAGTGATGCGCCGGGACGTAGCCTGCCTCGAAATGCACTTCCGCGACACGACGATAGTCGCGGGTGATGAAGCCGAGCAGGATTTCGGCAAGGAAGCGCCGCTCCTTCATGCCGAGCCGGCCCATGATGCCGAAATCAACCGCGACGAGGCGACCGGCGTCATCCAGGAACAGATTGCCCGGATGCATGTCGGCGTGGAAGAAGCCGTCGCGCAGCGCGTGGCGCAGGAAACTCTGAATCACCTTGCGGCCGAGATCGGGCAGGTCGACCTGCGACTCGGCTAGGCGCTTGTGATCGTTCAACGCGATGCCGTCGATCCACTCCATCGTCAGCACGTTGTGCGTGGTGCGGTCCCAGTCCACGGTCGGTACGCGGAAATCAGGATCGTCGCGCGTGTTCTCCGCCATCTCCGACAGCGCCGCGGCCTCGAGGCGCAGGTCCATCTCCATCGCGACCGAGCGCGACATGGTGTTGATGACCTCGATGAGACGCAGGCGCCGCGCTTCGGACGAATAGGACTCGGCCTTGTATGCGACGAAGAAGAAGTCGGAGAGGTCGCGGCGGAAGCGTGCGGCCACGTTGGGGCGCAGCACTTTCACGGCGACTGCCTTGCGGATGCCATCGCGCAAGACTTCGCCGCGATGCACCTGTGCGATCGAGGCCGCTGCGACCGGCGCACTGAGGCTCGCGAATACGTCCGTCAGCGGGCGCTCCAGCGACGTCGCGATCACGGCTTCCGCTTCGACTTGCGAAAACGGCGGCAGGCGATCTTGCAGGCTTTCCAGATCACGCGCCATGGCAACGCCGACCACATCGGGGCGCGTCGCCAGAAATTGCCCGAGCTTGAGATAGGCCGGGCCCATCCGGGTCAGCGCGCGCGACAGCCGGGGCCCGTCCTTAGGGCCGCCCCGTTCGACGATGCGCGCAAGCTTCAGCGCGAGCTGTCCGGGCGGCGGCACCAGGCTGGGATCGACGGCGCCGAACACGCCCTCGCGCGCGAATACGAACGCGGCGCGCATCAGGCGCGCACTATGGGTTATGGCAGAGATCACAAACGCCAGCCCGAATGCAGTGCGACGATGCCGCCGGACAATATCTGCCAGTTCACGCGGGCGAAGCCGGCATTACGGATCATATCGGCGAAGGCGTTGGGTCTTGGGAACTTGCGGATCGACTCGACCAAATATTGGTAGGACTCGGCATCACCCGTGATCATGCGGCCGAGCGGCGGGATGACCTTGAACGAGAACAGGTCATAAAGACGATCGAGTCCGGGCATCTCGACGGTGGAGAATTCCAGACAGAGGAAGCGGCTGCCTGGCTTGAGCACGCGATAGGCCTCGGCCAGCGCGAGATCGATCCGAGGCACGTTGCGAATGCCGAAAGCGATCGTATATGCGTCGAAGCTGCGGTCGGCGAAGGAGAGCGCTTCCGCATTGCCCTCGACGAAATCGACCTGGGTCTCGAGACGCCGCTTTGCGGCGCGCTCGCGGCCTACCTCCAGCATCCCGGAATTGATGTCGCAGACGGTGGCATGGAAGCCGGGGCCTGCGGCCTTGGCGGCGCGGAACGAGATGTCGCCGGTGCCGCCGGCAACGTCGAGCAGCGCGAACCGCCGGTCGCCTCGCGGCGGGTCGAGCGCGGTGATCATGATGTCCTTCCAGACCCGATGCAGGCCACCGGACATCAAATCGTTCATCAAATCATAGCGCGACGCCACGCTGTGAAACACATCGTTCACCAGCGTCTGCTTGTCGCCCAGGGGGACGTCCCTGAAGCCAAAATGCGTGGTTTCGCCCGGCCGATCCATTACTCTACTCCACGAGGCGGACCATAGCGCGCCCGCCGCAATGGCGCTATCACACCGCCCTCATAAGGTGAATGCCTGACCATGCCCGAATTGCCCGAAGTCGAGACCGTCCGCCGCGGCCTTCAGCCTGTCATGGAGGGTGCGAAAATCCTCGTGGCAGAGGCCCGCAGGCCCGATTTGCGCTTTCCGTTCCAGCCGGATTTCGTGGCCCGACTGAAGGGGCAGGTCGTCACGGGGCTCGGCCGCCGTGCAAAATATCTCATGGCCGATCTCGCCTCCGGCGACGTGCTGTTGATGCATCTGGGCATGTCGGGTTCGTTTCGCGTCATCAAGCCGGACAACGAGGCGGCGCCGGGCGAGTTTCACTATCCGCGAGCCAAGGACTCCGCGCACGATCACGTGCTGTTTCGGATGTCCTCCGGCGCCGACATCATCTTCAACGATCCGCGCCGCTTCGGTTACATGAAAGTGATCGCGCGCAGCGCGCTCGACGAGGAGCCGCTGCTGCGCGGGCTCGGGCCCGAGCCGCTTGGCAACGAATTTGACGCCGCGATGCTGGCGCGATCCTGCGCCGGCAAGACCACGAGCCTGAAAGCCGCGCTGCTCGATCAGCGCGTGGTCGCCGGGCTCGGCAATATCTATGTCTGCGAAGCCCTGCATCGCTCGCATCTGTCGCCGCGCCGGATCGCCGCGACGTTGTCGACCAAGGCCGGACAACGCAAGGGCGTTGCCGGGGGCGAGCCGACCGACCATGCAAAGCGACTGGTCGGCGCGATCCACACCGTGCTGAACGACGCCATCAAAGCCGGCGGCTCCAGCTTGCGCGATCATCGCCAGACCTCGGGCGAGCTCGGCTATTTCCAGCACTCGTTCAAGGTCTACGATCGCGAGGGCGAGAAATGCACCACGCCGCGATGTGGCGGCATCGTCAAGCGTTTTACGCAGAACGGCCGGTCGACCTTCTGGTGTCCGAAATGTCAGAAGTGAAAATCAGGCTCGTATCCGAGAGGTCGTAAGTTCAGCGGCGGTGACGAGCCCACCACGACCGTCATTGCGAGCGCAGCGAAGCAATCCAGAATCTTTCCAACGAAGCAGTCTGGATTGCTTCGTCGCAAAGCTCCTCGCAATGACAGCGGAGATAGAGTTTCCCAAAAACGCGAAGCGAAGCAATCCGGCCGGGCTGGTGGCCGGATTGCTTCGTCGCTAAGGCCCTTCCGGATGGTGAAGGTCCGGCTGCCATCCGAGCGATACCCCCGCTCAGGACGCCAGTATCGTAGTTTCATCGGCGGCCAGCTCGGCGGCGACGTGCAACATTCCGTCCGCGGCCGCGATGACCTGGTCGATCAAGACATTGGTGGTGACGTCGAGCTCGAGCCGGGTCTCAATCCAATGCCAGAGGCCGCGGATCTCCTCGGTCGACTTGCCGTTCGGCGCGAATTCGCTCACCGCTAGGCCGCTGGCGAGCGAGTCCTGGTGATCGTTGCGCATCACGATCAGGGGACGCGCGAGCACCTCGGCGAGATCAAGCGCTGCTTCCTCGGCGAGCGTGTTGGCGGCGTTGTCGATGCGCTGGCCGCGGATCGGGGTTTGGTTCAGCACGAAGCTGTAAGGCCGCTTCCAGGCGCGCGCGACGCTCAGCGTCGAAACGGTCGCTTCGATGTCGGCGACGCTCGGACGGGCCGGGATCAGGCAGAGGTCAGAATGGCGGATCGCGGCGGTGGTCGCTGCGCTGAGGCCGGCGGCGGTATCGACGATCGCGAGCTGGAGGCCGCTGTCGGCCAGCATCTTCAGGCGCGGTTCGATGTCGGCGGCGTGATAGATCGGCTCGACGACGAGATCATCGGTGGTGCGGCGGCGCTGCCAGTTGGACAGTGTGCCCTGCGGGTCGGTTTCGATCAGGCGAACGGTGAAGCCAGCCTGCTTGGCTGCCAGCGCGAGGCCGATGGCGAGCGTGCTCTTGCCGCTGCCACCCTTTTGGGTGGCCAGTGCGATCGTGTGCATTGAAGATCAATCCTTTGGAGTGCTTGGGTCTCGGGAAACGCCACGCGAACGTGCATCGATCTCGATGCTGAGCTCTTCTCGCTCAGGACGTGCCGGCCCGATCCAAAGGGGATCGCGGAGGTCCGAATCAGCAGTCACGATGATGGCGGAATCGGGAATGCCAACGAATCCGTACCATTACTGGACCCGTACTCGTACGTGTGCTGTGCTTGCAGCCGTGAATAATAAGGACAAGCGGCATGGGCGGAAACTGGCGCGACCGGACGACGGCGAATTTCGAATGCCAGAAGATGCCCGCGGTATCGAGCCGCGGCATGGTGGTCAGCAACCATCCACTGGCCTCCAGCGCCGGCGCGGAGATGCTGGCCGCCGGCGGCAACGCCATCGACGCCGCGATAGCGACCCTGTTCACGCTGACCGTGGTCGAGCCGATGATGGTGGGCATCATCGGCGGTGGCATGGCGCACATCCGGCTCGCCGACGGCAGCCACCGTTTCATCGACGGGCAGAGCACCGTGCCTGCGGCGGTGCTTGACACCAGCTACACCCCCACGCCGGGTTCCGCGCATGATGTGTTCGACACCGTCGGCAATGAAAATCTCAACGGACCAAAGGCGGTCGCTACGCCGGGCTCGCTGAAAGCCTGGTGCGAGACGCTGCGCCGCTTCGGCATCATGAGCCTTGCCGACGTCATGCAGCCCGCGATCAAGCACGCCGCGCGCGGCTATGCAACGACACCCTATCTGCACGAATGCATCACCGAGAGCGCCACCGAGATGCGCAAGGACAAGCCGATCGCGGCGATCTATCTGCCAGACGGCGAGCCGCTCAAGGTCGGCGAGCGCGTGGTACAGCCCGAATATGCCGAGACGTTGCGGCATATCGCCGACCACGGCGAAAAGGCGCTCTATGAGGGGCCGCTTGGCGATATCCTGGTCGACTATATGGAAAAGGCCGGCGGCTTTATCCGGCGCAACGATCTCACCAGCTACAAGACTGTTGAACGGCAGCCGATCCGCGCCGATTACCGCGGCTGGACTATCTTTGGCCCGCCGCCGCCTGCGGCTTCCGGCGTGCACATCGCGCAGATGCTGAACATTCTGGAGGGCTACGACATCGAAGGCCTCGGCTTCGGCACGCCCGAGACCATCCACTATCTCGCCGAAGTCCTGAAGATCGCATTCGCCGATCGCGCTGCGGCAAGCGGTGATCCTGATTATGTCGGCGTCCCCGTGGAGCGGCTGACCTCGAAGGCCTATGCCGAGGAGCGCCGCGCTGCGATCGATCCGGCACGGGCGCAGAGCTGGGGCGCCGGCGTGTCGCAGCTTGAAGGCGCTCACACCACGCACATGACGGCGGCGGATGCGTTCGGCAACGTGGTTGCGACCACGCAGACCATCAACAATCTGTTCGGCGCCAAGATCATGATCCCGGGCCTGGGCGCCATCGCCAACAACTACATGAACCTGTTCGATCCGCGTCCAGGCCACGCCCTGTCGCTGGCGTCGGGCAAGCGGGTGACGACCTCGATGTCGCCGATGATGGCACTCCGTGATGGAAAGTTGCGCTATGCGCTCGGCTTGCCCGGCGGAAAACGAATCTTCCCGAGCGCGATGCAGGCGCTGCTCAATCTGATCGACCACGGTATGAGCTTGCAGGAAGCAGTCGAGGCGCCGCGGGTCTGGACCGACGGCAATGCGCTTGAGGTCGAGCAGAAGGTGCCGGAGAGCGTGCGCGCGAAGCTCGCGGGGCTCGGCCACAAGTTGCAGCCTGTCGCGGCAGTCGCCGGCGGCATGAATGGTATCGCCTTCCACGACGACGGCACCATGAGTGGCGCCGCTTGCTGGCGTGCGGACGGCACGCCGGTCGGGATCTCGGGTGGTCTTGCGAAGGCCGGGATCAGGTTCAGGCTGAGCTAGGTCTCATGCCCCGGACGCAGCGCAGCGCTTCTTCAGCGGCGCGCATTTCATGCCGCACCGCGCCCGGGACACGAGAGCTACTTGCGCACGCAGATCACGCGCACGACAGCGGCTTTCGCATCTGTGGACGTTCCGTTCGCCGCGACACCGTTCGCCTTCAGGAAATCGCGCACCGTCTCCGCGGAGACCATCACCGCCTGCGACCCCGGCACCGACGTCGCGGGGCCCGCAACCATCGCCGGCTTCAACAGTGCGATGCCGGCGAACTTGCCGTCGCCGTCGATGGCGGGGCTGCCGGAGAAGCCGACAGACGGTGGCGGTGAGAGTGGGGAATCGCCACCACCGACGGATGCCAGCGTAGCCTTGAGGCTCGACACACCCGCGGCTCCGCCCTGGCTCTGCGGATCCGCGATACCAATGACATCGACAGCAGTCTTCGCTGCGCCGGCCGCGAGGTTGAGGGGCTTCAGGCCGCGGGCGCCGTAAATATGCAGCAGCGCGAGGTCGTGTTCCCGGTCCTCGGCGAGACGGTCGGCGCTGCCATAGCCGGCGATCGTGATCGCGAGGCAGCTATCAGTGACGAGGCGGTCCGTGAGGATCGCGCCATCGTCGCTGACGACAATGCCGGTGCCATATTCGACGGTCTTGCGTGGCGGCGGCCCCGCCTGTGGCCCCGACGGAAACGCGTTGAAGGCGCTCGACATCGCGATCACGACCGGCTCGACCGTGTTCTCGGTCGCCTGATCGTAGAGGATCGTCATGATGCGGACCTCGTCACCCCTGGAGGTGCCGCGCAAATAGAATTTCTTCAGGCCCTGCAGACCCGACAGCACGAAGAAGTCGGGCTTTACCACGGTGTAGTCGACCTTGCGACCCGGCCCTTTCTTCTCCGCTTCGGCAAGCTTGGCTGTAGTCGGGTTCGCCTCCTTGCGGCGGCTGAGCAGAACCTCCACCGTGCCAGTGGGCGAGGTCCATTTCGAGCCGTTGGCGTCGGTCGCCTGCTGCGGCACCAGCTTTGAGGGAATGCCGAGCCGCGCGCCGCTGGTCATTTCCGTCACGATCTTCCAGCCGACGCTGTCCTGTTTGCGGCGCGCGGTCTCGGCGAGCGCTGCGCGTTCCTGCGGATTGAGCACGCCGGTCGGCTTACCGCCCTTGGCCTTCTGATACTCCTTGATGGCCTCGACCAGGCGCGCGCTGACGTCGCCGGTGATGGCGCCGTTATATTGGCCGACCCAGGCAAGGTCGGACTGCAGCGACAGCCGCTCCGCCTGCGCCATGGCATCGGCCGTCGCAGCCGCCGTCTGCAATGCAGGAGGCCGGATCGGAACGGTCTGGACCGGCTTCGGCTTGGTGCCGGGAATCTGCGGGGTCGTCATCTGGGCGTTCGCGCCTGTCGCAGCCGCAAACATCAGTGTTGCCGCAAGCATCGATCTCATGACAAATCCAGCCAGCCCATTGAACGCAATGCCATTGAAGCACATCTCGTTGGTCGCGAACAATGTTGCGGTGGTTCAGACCGGCAGGAGAGGTCTAGCTCCTCATCCTGAGGAGCCGCGTAAGCGGCGTCTCGAAGGATGAAGGCCGTGCAGCCGCAGCGGGGCCTGCATGGTTCGAGACGGCGCTTCGCGCCTCCTCACCATGAGGAGAGGATCTGGAAGGATAACGATGCTGAGCCCGGACGAACTCGAACGTTATGCCCGCCATATCGTGCTGCGCGATGTCGGTGGCCCCGGCCAGGCTGCGCTGAAGCGGGCCTCCGTGCTGGTGATCGGCGCCGGCGGGCTCGGTGCGCCCGCTTTGATGTATCTGGCGGCCGCCGGCATCGGTACGCTCGGCGTGGTCGATGACGACGTGGTGTCGCTGTCGAACCTCCAGCGCCAGGTCATTCACACCACGCCCGATATCGGCCGGCACAAGGTCGAGAGCGCGGCCGAACGGATCTCGGCGCTCAACCCGCATGTCCGCTTCGTCGGTCACGCCACCTGGCTCAATGCCGACAATGCGCTGTCGCTGATCGGGGACTATGACCTCGTGCTCGACGGCTCCGACAATTTCTCGACCCGCTATCTGGCCTCGGACGCCTGCTTCTTCGCCAAGAGGCCGCTGATCACGGCGGCGCTCGGCACCTTCGATGGCTCGCTGACCACCATCCGCGCGCATGAGACAAACGAGCAGGGCGAATTCAATCCGACCTATCGCTGCCTATTCCCGGAAGCGCCGCCGCCCGGGACCGTGCCGGCGTGCGCGGAAGCCGGCGTCATGGGCGCGCTCGCGGGCGTGATGGGCTCGATGATGGCGCTGGAGGCGATCCGCGAGATCGTCGGCTTTGGCGACGGCCTCGTCGGCCGCCTCCTGATGATCGATGCGCGCGCGATGCGCTTCGAGACGCTGCGTTACGCGCGCGATCCCGCCAATCCGCTCAATGGCGATGGGCCTGTGATCACCGATCTCAGCGCCCATCGCACTTGATTGCAGACGTTATGCTGTGGCCGGCTTCTCGCTGTCGAGATGCGCCATCTGCTCGGCGGCGTAACGCGTGCCGGCAGCGACATCGGGCGGGAAGGCCGTTGCCAGCACGGCGAGATGAGCCGGCGTCAGCGTGACCTTGGCCGCGCCGAGTGCTTCGGTGAGGCGGTTGCGGGTGCGGGCGCCGACCAGCGGCACGATCTGCTTGCCTTGCGCCGCCACCCAGGCGATCGCGACCTGTGCCGGCGTCGCGCCAATCTCAGCGGAGATGGCGCGCAGCTGCTCCACCAATGCGAGATTGGCATCGAGATTCGATCCCTGGAAGCGCGGCGTCATCAGCCGGTAGTCCTTGCCTGTCTTGCCGGAGTCCTTCGACCAATGGCCGCTGATGAGGCCGCGCGCCAACACGCCGTAAGCCGTGATGCCGATGCCGAGCTCGCGGCAGGTCGTCAGGATGTCGCGTTCGATGCCACGCTCGATCAGCGAATATTCGATCTGGAGATCGGCGATCGGGTGCACGGCATGCGCGCGGCGGATGGTGGCGGAGCCGACCTCGGACAGGCCGATATGTTTGATGTAGCCGGCCTTCACGAGATCGGCGATGCCGCCGATGGTCTCCTCGATCGGAATGTTGGGATCGAGCCGCGCCGGACGGTAGACGTCGATGTAGTCGGTGCCGAGCCGCTGCAGCGAATAGGCTAGGAAGTTCCTCGTTGCGGCCGGCCTCGTGTCCATGCCGGTGAATTCGCCGGTAGGACCGCGCAGCGCACCGAACTTGACACTGATCTGCACCTTGTCGCGCGGCACCTCCTTGAGCGCTTCGCGCACCAGCATTTCATTGTGGCCCATGGCGTAGAAATCGCCGGTGTCGACTAGGGTAATGCCGGCATCCAGTGCGGCGTGGATCGTGGCGATGCTCTCGCCGCGATCGGCGGGGCCGTAGACCTCGGACATGCCCATGCACCCGAGACCGAGAGCGGAGACGGTGGGACCGGTCGAACCGAGTTTGCGCTGTTCCATGATGGCTCTCCTCGAAAAGGCGCTGACTGCGCCGCGTGACGAGGCCTGATATGCGCTTGATCGATTGCGCCGATAAGCTGGACAATCGAGAATGGCTTGTTCACATTAACGAACAATGGCTGAGCCCGACCTGCGTGATCTCGACGTCTTCATGGCGGTCGCCCGCACCCGCAATTTCCGGCGCGCGGCGATCGATATTCGCGTGTCGGTGTCGAGCCTTAGCCAACGATTGCGCGACCTCGAGGAGCGCCTCGGCGTCCGCCTGATGAACCGCACCACCCGCAGCGTTGCCCTGACCGAGGCGGGCGAGCTGCTGCTGTCGCGCTTGGCGCCGGCGCTGCGCGATGTCGGCGATGCCCTCGATCAGGTCCGGGGCCTGCGCGAGATGGCCTCGGGCCGGCTGCGCATCAACGCACCGCCGCCCGCGGTCGATCTCGTGCTGGCCCCCATGATCGGGCCGTTCCTTAAGGCCTATCCGCAGATCGACCTCGAGATCGTTTCCGAGAGCGGGTTCGTCGATATCGTCAGCGCGGGCTTCGATGCCGGCGTACGTTATGGCGAGCATCTCGCGCAGGACATGGTGGCGATCTCGCTCAGCGGCCCGCAGAGCTATGTCGTAGTCGCTTCGCCCGATTACCTCGCGCGCCGCGGCAAGCCGGAGCATCCGAAGGATCTGCTCGACCATGATTGCATCCGCGCCCGCTACTCCAGCGGTGTCATGCATGATTGGGAGTTCGAGAAGGCCGGCCAGTTGGTGAAGGTCGATCCGCCGGCAAAGCTGATCTCGACCAACATGGGCCTTTCCATGCGCGCCGCGCTCGACGGCGCCGGCATCTGGGCGACGCTTGATGGCTATGTCGGCGAAGCCCTGAAGTCCGGCGCGCTGGTCAGCCTGATTCAGGATTGGTGCGAGCCGTTTCCCGGGCCGTTCCTGTACTATCCAAGCCGGCGCCAGACGCCGCCGGCGCTGCGGGCCTTCATCGATTTCGTTGCCGACTGGCGCAAGCGCGAAACACGCAGCAAATAGACGTCACAGCATGCTCGGCAGCACGCGATCCGGCGGCTTGTGCGCGTCGAGTAAGGTGCGGATGTTGATGATCACCTTCTCGCCCATCTCGACGCGGCCCTCGATCGTGGCCGAGCCCATATGCGGCAGCAACGTCACCTTGCCGGCCTTGGCGAGCCGCACCAGCTTCGGGTTCACCGCGGGCTCGTGCTCATAGACATCGAGGCCGGCGCCGCCGATCTCGCCGCCTTCGATCAGCTTGATCAGGGTGTCCTCGTCGGTGACCCCGCCGCGCGCGGTGTTGACGATGTAGGCGTCCTTGCGGATCAGCTTCAGCCGGCGCGCCGACAGCAGATGGTAGGTCGCCGGCGTGTGCGGACAGTTCACCGAGATGATGTCCATCCGTGCCAGCATCTGGTCGAGGCTTTCCCAATAGGTCGCGCCCAGCTCTTCGGCGATCTTCGGCGCGACGGGCCGTCGGTTGTGGTAGTGGATCTGCAAGCCGAAGGCGCGGGCGCGACGTGCGACTGCCTGGCCGATGCGGCCCATGCCGATGATGCCGAGGCGCTTTCCGCCGATGCGATGGCCGAGCATCCAGGTCGGCGACCAGCCCGGCCAGGGTTTTCCTTCCGTCAGGATCGAGGCGCCTTCGATCATCCGCCTGGGCACAGCGAGGATCAGCGCCATGGTCATGTCGGCGGTGTCTTCGGTCAGAACTTTCGGCGTGTTGGTGACGGTGATGCCGCGGGCATGCGCGGCCTCGACATCGATGTTGTCGACGCCGTTGCCGAAATTCGCGATCAGTTTCAGCCTGCAGTCGGGCTGGTTGACGATATCGGCGGAGATGTGATCGGTCACGGTTGGGACCAGCACATCGGCGGTACGGGCGGCTTCCGCGATCTGCTCGGGCGACATCGGCGTGTCGTCGAGATTGATCCGCGCGTCGAACAGCTCGCGCATCCGGGTCTCGATCGAGTCCGGAAGCTTGCGCGTCACCACGACGAGGGGCTTTTTCTTCACCGACATGTCCTGCCCTCATGAGGCGTTGGGAGCCGCCTCTGTCGCCAAAGGCCGGCCGTTGAGGCCTCATTAACCCGGTTGTTCGACACTGCGCTTGCCGCGTCGTCCCGGCGTTTCCTTCAAGCTCTCCCGACATTTCCGGCCGGAAAATCGGGACAAACCGGTTGTTCAGATGTCCGTCCTCTCTAGCAGAAGGCCGGGCCAAGACAAGAACCACGGGTAAAGGGCTCGGGAACACCCGCGTGGGGCGGGGTCAGGGGCGACAGCGGCCTGGTTTGGAATTTAGGGGCGAGGGACCGGCTCGGCCGGACCTTCGACAGGAGACGGGTTGATGGCGTTGGGGCGTTTTTGTTCGGTGATGGCGCTCGTTTGCACCTGGTTGAGCGCTTCGGTCAGTCCCGGGCATTCGGCAAAGGACAACACCCCCCAGACGGCCTCGGGCCTCCCGGTGCCGCGCTACGTCAGCCTGAAATCGGATCACGTCAACGTCCGCGCCGGCCCGACCAAGGACAACGACGTCGCCTGGGTCTACACCCGATCCGGCCTGCCGGTCGAAATCACCGCCGAGTTCGAGAACTGGCGCCGGATCCGCGATTCCGAGGGCGCCGAGGGCTGGGTCTATCACTCGCTGCTGTCAGGCCGCCGTACTGCTGTCGTCACCATGAAGCACAAGGACGAGCTCGCGCCGATCTACGACCGCGCCGATCCCGACAGCGCGGTTGCGGCCAGGCTCCAGGCCGGTGTCGTCACCCAGGTGAAGAAGTGCACTGCAAACTGGTGCCGCGTCAGCGGTAACGGCTTTGACGGCTGGATCCAGCAGGAGCGCCTCTGGGGCGTCTACTCGGACGAGCAGGTGAATTGATCTGGGCGGGAGCGGAACTGTTGCTCCACCGTCATGCCCGGGCATCCACGCATTTTTCGACGCCTGACCGAATAACGTGGATAGCCGGGACAAGCCCGGCCATGACGATCAAATCAGCAGTTCAGGATAGATCTCAGCGCTTCTTGCGCAACCGTACGACCATGTCGATGCGGGCGATCTCGTAACCCGCGGGCACCTCAGGCATCTTGGACAGCGCCAGATGCGGATCCTCGATGTCGACCAGCTCATGGCTGTTCTCGAGGTAGTAGTGATGGTGGGTCGTGACGTTGGTGTCGAAATAGGTCTTGGTGCCGTCGACGCTGACCTGACGCAGCAGACCGGCATCGGTGAGCTGGTTCAGCGTGTTGTAGACGGTCGCCAGCGAGACCGGCACCTTGGCCAGCGTCGCTTCCTCGTAAAGCATTTCAGCCGTGAGGTGACGTGCACCCTTGCCGAACAGGAGCCAGCCGAGCGCCATGCGCTGGCGCGTGGGGCGAAGCCCTGCGGACTGGAGCATTTCGTTGACGTCGTGCCACGGGCAGCCGGTCAACGCCGGCTGGCGGCCGGACATAAGAGCCGCCGCATGGGCCTCTTCGTCGCGATGGGGCGCGTTATTTTCGTTCATTTCCAGCTTCGGGCACGCGTGAACACTGTCGTTGCCCAACATATATGGAGAGATAGATGCAGATGCAAGTTTCTCGCAACTAGAGTGGTTCTAATCAGGCAGGGAACCGGGGTGGCGGCCCGTCATTTTACCTTCATGAGAGCGCTTTGCTACCCGAAATGGCCTGTGTTAGAGAGCCCGCGGTTCCGCTTAACCCATTTTGGCGCGACCCGGCATTGAGGGCCGCTCGCTATCCATCCAGGGTCCTTCGGTATTCTCGTCTGACAATGGCAACAGATGTCGCCTTTCGAACAGGATGGGGCCCATTTTCGCCGGAAACGCCGCTCAATCGGGGTTTGAACACAAAGGCTTCCGCATGCTGAACAGGCGCAACGGTTACGAATATGAAGATCTGCTGGCATGTGCCCGCGGCGAGATGTTCGGCCCTGGCAATGCGCAATTGCCGCTGCCGCCGATGCTGATGTTCGACCGCATCACGGACATCAGCGAGACCGGCGGCGAATTCGGCAAGGGGGTGGTGCGCGCCGAGCTCGACGTGAAGCCCGACCTCTGGTTCTTCGGCTGCCACTTCAAGAACGATCCGGTGATGCCCGGCTGCCTCGGGCTCGATGCGCTGTGGCAAATGGTCGGCTTTTATCTGGGCTGGAGCGGCGGTGAAGGTCGCGGTCGCGCGCTTGGCCTGAACGAGCTGAAGTTCAGCGGCCAGGTGCTGCCGGAGGCCCGCAAGGTTGTGTACAACATCGATATCAAGCGCGTGATGCGTTCAAAGCTGGTGCTCGGTATCGCCGACGGATGGCTTTCGGTGGATGACCAGATTATCTATCGCGCAAAGGATTTGAAGGTCGGCCTGTTCAAGCAGGGCACGAGCCTGGGCTGAGCGCATCACCACGAAGACAACGATTGAGGCGAGGCTGTCATGAGGCGGGTTGTGGTCACCGGGATGGGCATTGTCTCCTCCATCGGAAACAACACCCAGGAGGTGCTTGCGAGCCTTCACGAGGCGAAGTCGGGCATTTCGCGGGCTGAAAAATATGCCGAGCTCGGCTTCCGCTCCCAGGTGCAGGGTGCGCCGACGCTCGATCCTTCGACGGTGGTCGACCGCCGCGCCATGCGTTTCCTCGGTCAGGGCGCGGCGTGGAATCACGTCGCGATGGAACAGGCGATCCAGGATTCCGGTCTTTCGCCCGACGAAATTTCCAATATTCGCACCGGCATCATCATGGGCTCCGGCGGTCCGTCGGCGCGCACCATCGTCGAAGCCGCCGACATCACCCGCACCAAGGGACCGAAGCGTGTCGGGCCGTTTGCAGTGCCGAAGGCGATGTCCTCCACGGCCTCCGCAACGCTTGCGACCTGGTTCAAGATCAAGGGCGTGAACTATTCTATCTCGTCGGCCTGCGCGACGTCGAACCATTGCGTCGGCAATGCCTATGAAACGATCCAGATCGGCAAGCAGGACGTCATCTTCGCCGGCGGCTGCGAGGAGCTGGACTGGTCGCTGTCGGTGCTGTTCGACGCCATGGGCGCGATGTCCTCGAAGTACAACGACACGCCTGCGACGGCCTCCCGTCCCTACGACGTCAACCGCGACGGCTTCGTGATTGCCGGCGGAGCCGGCGTGCTGGTGCTGGAAGAGCTCGAGCATGCCAAGGCGCGGGGCGCACGCATTTACGGCGAGATCGTCGGCTATGGCGCGACGTCCGACGGCTACGACATGGTCGCACCATCAGGTGAGGGCGCCGAGCGCTGCATGCGCATGGCGATGTCGACCGTGAAGACCAAGGTCGACTACATCAATCCGCACGCGACATCGACCCCGGCCGGCGATCCGCCGGAGATCGACGCACTCCGCAGGGTGTTCGGAAGCGGCGAGAAGTGCCCGCCGATCTCGGCGACCAAGGCGCTGACCGGTCACTCCCTGGGCGCAACCGGCGTGCAGGAAGCGATCTATTCGCTGCTGATGATGAACAATGGTTTCATCTGCGAGAGCGCCCACATCCAGGAGCTCGACCCCGTGTTCGCCGACATGCCGATCGTGCGCAAGCGCATCGACAACGTCAAAATCGGCACCGTGCTGTCGAACTCCTTCGGCTTCGGCGGCACCAACGCCACGCTGGTGTTCAGCCGGCTGGATGCGTAATTTTGGCACGCTGTCATGCCCCGCGAAGGCGGGCATCCAGCACGCCGCAACTTCTCGATTTGCTGTAATCGCCTCGAAATACTGGATCGCCTGCCCCAGTGCGCAAGTGCGCGCAAGGCGGGCGATGACGCCGGAATAATGGGAGCTATCAGGCAATGGAAGGTTTAATGAAAGGCAAGCGCGGTCTGATCATGGGCATCGCCAATGATCATTCGATCGCCTGGGGCATGGCGAAGACGCTGCATGCCCACGGCGCCGAGCTTGCCTTCACCTTCCAGGGCGAGGCGCTGGGCAAGCGTGTTAAGCCGCTGGCGGAGCAGCTTGGCGTCGACATGGTGCTGCCCTGCGACGTCGAGGACATCACCAGCGTCGACGCCACATTCACGGCCTTGCGCGAAAAGTGGGGCCGGCTGGATTTCGTGATCCACGCGATCGGCTTCGCCGACAAGAACGAGCTCAAGGGTCGCTACGCCGACACCAGCCGCGAGAATTTTTCGCGCACCATGGTGATCTCCTGCTTCTCCTTCACGGAAGTGGCAAAACGCGCCGCCGAGCTGATGACGGAGGGCGGCAGCATGATCACGCTGACCTTCGGCGCCTCGGAACGCGCGATGCCGAACTACAACGTGATGGGCGTGGCCAAGGCGGCGCTGGAAGCCTCGGTGCGCTATCTCGCCTCGGATTTCGGACCGCGCGGCATCCGCGTCAACGCGATCTCCGCCGGCCCGATCCGCACGCTCGCCGGCTCCGGCATCGGCGAGGCGCGCGCCATGTTCGCCTTCATGCAAAAACATTCGCCGCTCCGCCGGGGCGTGACGCTCGACGAGCTCGGCGGCTCGGCGCTGTATCTGTTGTCGGATCTCTCCGGCGGCGTGACCGGCGAGATCCACTATGTCGATTCCGGCTACAACACCGTCCTGATGCCGCGGCCGGACGATTTGAAGGCGCAGGATTAGCTCTCGTAGAGTGGGCAAAGGCGCGCAAGCGACGTGCCCACGATTTCTCAATAATCGAGACCAGTTCCTGCTGCGAAGGACGTGTCGATCAGCGCGCGTCGCTGTTGCGCGCCGCTCGTTGAACCCCGATCAGCAGCGGCAGCGTCTTGTCGAGGCTTTCCGTCAGCATGGCACGCACGTCGTCGCGCAGTGCGGGATTGTCGGCGGCATCTTCAGGGCGGGTTGGAAACGATTCTGCGGGTAGTTCGCGATAGGGGCCGCCGATTTGCACGCCCAAGAGCCTCTGCACCATAAGGGAATGATGCGTGTTGATCAGCGCAGAACTCTGTCTGACAACGGAGAAGTCGCGCCCATCGAAGATGCGGACAAACGCCGGGGCGTAGAGATAGATGCGACGCCCGAGCACCACATCATGGTTGAGGATGCCGAAGCCGCGGACCGTATAGTTGGATGACCCGAAAGGGCTGATTGAATTGAGGATCTGGATGTAGTGCCGGCAATTCGTTCCTTTCACGACGTCGCGCATGTATTGGGCCAGCTCCGCATTGAGATCGCGGAACAACCTGTCCTTCAATGTGTCCTTGGACTCATCGCGGGGAGGAAATTTCGCCGGGTTGTAGGGGATTCTCAGAACGGACACGCCGGCAGGGATCGTGGCGCGAATCCGCGCGAAGATCAGATCATTGAGTCCCCAGCCCGGGATCGGGACGACCGTCTTCTTGTGCTGAAATACGGTCAGGCCGGTCGTCAGCACGGTGAACTCATCGCCGGTGGTGACGACGACACCGAAGTCGCACGGGCCGCCGACCACGGGAGCGGGTTTGCCCGTCGCTTCACGCCGCGTGGTCGTCTTGTTGTTGCTTTGCTTGACGGCTGATCCTGCCGTTTCCGCCCCTGGTGGTACCAATTTGGTCTGCGCCCAAGCAGATGTCGAAAAGCACCACGCGACGGCCGCAAGGACGACGAGCCGGGCCAAAACGTCAAATGCAGCCCAGCCGCAGGAAGCGGACGAGCGATAGTCTTTGTCGCGTCCCCTCGGCAAAGGCGCTTACTCGCCCTTGATATACGCGGGTAGATACCTGTCCAGCTGGGCCGTGAGCAGGCTGCGTGTGCTGTCACGCAGCAATGCACTGCTGGTCACCTGTTCAGGGGTCTTGGGAAATTCGAGATTGTTGAGGATTTGCATATTGTCGTTCTTGTTGGAGAAACTCGAAGCAATCACATCGCCGAAGCTGCGGGTAGGCGCCCGATGGATGTCGAAAGTCCGTCCGTCGAAAACGTTTATGCGGAAATAGGAAACCACGACGCCGCGCCCGGAAGGGCTCGCCCAATTCTTGTAGACCCCGAGGCCCTCGATTGATTGATTGGTGCCATCCACCGAAACGCGGGCTTTCGTGGCTACGACGTAGCGTTCGCAATTTGCAGCTCCGGCGATCTGCCGCACCAGCGCCGTCAGGTCGTCGCGGTCATTGCGGAACAGTTTCGCTTCCGGATGATAGTACGGCCTGAAGGCTCCGCTTGCGTAAGCGACCTTTCGGACAGCCGTGCCGGGAGCCGTGGCGCGAACCCTCGCGACGAACAGATCATCGATACCCCACGTCTCGATCGGCGCCTCCATATACTCGTTGCCGAACATCGTGAGGCCGACATGTTGCACCGAGAACTGGTCTCCGATCGCGGAAATGACGCCGATCTGACAGGGGCCGCTCTCCGCCGCAACTGGCTGTTGTGCAGCCGGTTTGGCCTTCGGCGCCGCCTTCTTGACTGCCTTCTTGGCTGGCGCCGCCGTCTGAGCGGGAGGCGCGGTGGTTGCGGGAGGGGTTTGCGCGGCTGCCGTGGTGAGCAGGCACAGCAACGCGATCAGCGAGACAGCAATTCGAAGCATCGATTCCGGGAGATAAGGGGGCAGGAGGACGGCGGATACGCCACAGTAAATTGGAACCGCGACAACCGCAAGCTGCACCCGGCGACCACTGCCTATCCGGCGGGCCGCTGCCGCTGCCACCGATAATACTTCATCATGAACCCGTTCGAGGGCTCGATCTCCTGCTTCTCGAACACAAAGCCCTCGCGCTCATACCAGCGCCAGGCTTTTTCGTTCTCGCGGACGCAGCGCAGATACATCTCGTCCGGCATTTGCGTGCGCGTGAAGGCGAGCAATTGGCGGCCGAGCGATTGGCCCTGATAGGCGGGCGCGACGAACAGCATGTCGAGATAGAGTTTTGGCAAATGCAGCGCCAGCATCGCGGCGATCGTGCCGTCGTCGTCGGCGACGAACAGGCTCCAGCCGTCCTCGGTCTCGCGCCGGATCCGTGCACGCAGGTTTGCCAGCAGGAAGTCGCTCGTCTCGCCGAGGCCGGTCGAGACCCAGCTCTCCATCCAGATACGGCCGATCTCGTCGTATTCGTCCGCGCGGGCTGGGCGAATGATGGGATGCGACATCGAGGCCTCAGGTTGGCTTGCTGCGCACGGATGGACGTGCGCGCACCTTGCCCGCCGACAGGCACACCACCTCGGAGATTTGCAGGAGTTGCCGCGCCAGCGGGCTGGTCTTGCGCCAGACCATGCCGATGGTGCGCGACGGCTGCGGGTCGCGGAAGCGCGCGAGCGAGACCGAGGCCGATCGCGTCTCAACTGACACCGCCATCTCGGGGATCAACGTGACGCCGATGCCGGCGCTGACCATCTGGACCAGCGTCGACAGCGAATTGGCATCCAGCATCTCGCGTGGCGGCGCCGATTGCATGTTGCAGAATGACAGCGCCTGATCGCGGAAGCAGTGCCCCTCTTCGAGCAACAGCAGCCGCATCTCGCGCATCATCTCCCGCGACGGTGCCGGCGTTCCCTCATCCGCACTCGGCCGCACCAGCAGGAATTTTTCCTCGAACAGGGCGACCTCGGTGAGCGAGGGCTCGGACACCGGCAGCGCCACGATGGCGGTATCGAGCCGACCCTCCACCAGTTCCTGAATCAGCCGCGGCGTCATCGTCTCGCGCACGCGGATGTCGAGCTCCGGATGCATGCGCGTCAGATTCTTGGTGATCGTCGGCAGCAGATAGGGCGCGATCGTCGGAATCATGCCGATGCGCAGCCGTCCGGAGAACCGGTCCTGCGAGGCGCGGGCGAAATCGCCGAGCTCGTCGACCGAGCGCAAGATGTCGCGGACGCGCTGCGCGAGCTCCTCGCCAAATCGGGTCAGCGCCACCTGCCGGGCGCTGCGCTCCAGCAGCAGACCGCCGAGCGCCTCCTCCAGCTCCTTGATCTGCATCGACAGGGCAGGCTGCGAGATCGAGCAGGACTCAGCCGCGCGGCCGAAATGACTGTGACGGGCCAGGGCGTCGAAATACCGGAGCTGGCGCAGCGTGAGGTTTAGCATCAGAAAATCTTATCGCTGCGATCATTAAAGTCAACTTCCCCTGATCGAACGTGAAGCTTAGAGTGTTTCTACCTGGTCAAAGGCGCGAGTTCGACGCCACCAGAGGAGGTATTCATGGACGACACTTCAAAGTGCCCGTTTTCGGGTGGAAAACGTGTGCCGGCGAACCGCGATTGGTGGCCGACCCAGCTCAGCATCGAGATGCTGCACAAGAATTCCGCCAAGTCCGACCCGATGGACAAGGACTTCGACTACGCCAAGGAATTCAAGTCGCTCGACCTGAACGCGGTCATCAAGGACCTGACCGCTCTGATGACGGAATCGCAGGAATGGTGGCCCGCCGACTTCGGTCACTACGGCGGCCTCATGATCCGCATGGCCTGGCACAGCGCGGGCACCTACCGCACCACCGACGGTCGCGGTGGCGCCGGCGCCGGACAGCAGCGTTTCGCGCCGCTCAACAGCTGGCCCGATAACGCAAATCTCGACAAGGCACGCCGTCTGCTCTGGCCGATCAAGCAGAAATACGGCCGCAAGATTTCCTGGGCCGATCTGATGGTGCTGGCGGGCAACGTCGCGCTGGAGTCGATGGGCTTCAAGACCTTTGGCTTTGCCGGCGGCCGCGTCGACGTCTGGGAGCCGGAAGAGCTCTATTGGGGTCCGGAAGGCACCTGGCTGGGCGATGAGCGCTACAGCGGCGAACGCCAGCTCGCCGAGCCGCTCGGCGCGGTGCAGATGGGCCTCATCTACGTCAATCCGGAAGGCCCGAACGGCAAGCCGGATCCGATCGCCGCGGCCAAGGACATTCGCGAGACCTTTTTCCGCATGGCGATGAACGACGAGGAAACCGTCGCACTGATCGCCGGCGGCCACACCTTCGGCAAGACCCACGGCGCCGGCGATCCGTCGCTGGTCGGACCGGAGCCGGAAGCGGGCGCGCTCGAAGATCAGGGCCTCGGCTGGAAGAGCAAGCACGCGTCGGGCATTGGCGGCGATTCCATCACCAGCGGTCTCGAGGTGACCTGGACCACGACGCCGACGAAGTGGAGCAACAACTTCTTCGAGAACCTGTTCAAGTACGAATGGGAGCTGACTAAGAGCCCGGGCGGTGCGCAGCAGTGGACGGCCAAGGGCGCCGAGGCGATCATTCCCGATGCCTTCGACAAGTCCAAGAAGCATCGGCCGACGATGCTGACGACCGACCTCTCGCTGCGTATGGATCCGGCCTATGAGAAGATCTCGCGCCGCTTCCTCGAGAATCCCGATCAGTTCGCGGACGCCTTCGCCCGTGCCTGGTTCAAGCTCACCCATCGCGACATGGGTCCGGTGGTGCGCTATCTCGGTCCGCTGGTGCCGAAGGAAACCCTGATCTGGCAGGATCCGATCCCTGCTGTGAATCACGAGCTGGCCAGCGAGCAGGATATCGCCTCGCTGAAGACCAAGATCCTGGCCTCGGGTCTGTCGGTCTCGGAGCTGGTCTCGACCGCCTGGGCGTCGGCCTCGACGTTCCGCGGCTCGGACAAGCGCGGCGGCGCCAACGGCGCGCGTATCCGCCTCGCCCCGCAGAAGGATTGGGAAGTGAACGAGCCGGCTCAGCTCTCGAAGGTCCTGGGCAAGCTCGAAGCGATCCAGAAGGACTTCAACGCGTCATCCGGTGCGAAGAAGGTCTCGCTGGCGGACCTCATCGTGCTCGGCGGCACCGCCGCGGTCGAGAAGGCCGCCAAGGATGCCGGCGTCGACGTCAAGGTCGGCTTCACGCCGGGCCGCATGGATGCCTCGCAGGAGCAGACCGACGCCGCTTCGTTTGCTCCGCTGGAGCCGCGGGCCGATGGCTTCCGCAACTTCATCGGCAAGCGGCAGCAGTTCATGATGCCCGAGGAGGCTCTGGTCGATCGTGCGCAGCTGCTCCGGCTTACCGGCCCGGAGATGACGGTGCTCGTCGGCGGTCTGCGCGTGCTCGGTGCCAATGCGAACGGTTCGAAGAACGGCGTCCTCACCTCGAAGGTGGGAACGCTGAGCAACGACTTCTTCGTCAACCTGCTCGACATGAGCACGCAGTGGACGCCGGCCGGCACCGACGGCACCTATGAGGCCCGCGACCGCAAGACCAACGCGGTCAAGTGGACCGGCACGCGCGTCGACCTGATCTTCGGCGCACACTCGCAGCTTCGCGCCTACGCAGAGGTCTATGCCACGTCGGATTCCAAAGAGCAGTTCGTCAAGGACTTCGCCAAGGCCTGGACCAAGGTGATGAACCTCGATCGCTACGACATCGCGGCCTGATTCCAAAGTTCGGCAAGCGACAAACAAAAAGGGCGGCCGCGAGGCCGCCCTTCGTGTTTCTGGCAGGTAGCGAGATTTACTCGCCGGCCGCTTCGCGCGCGGGCTGCTGGCTCTCGCCCTTGCCCTCGAGGTCTTCGCCGGTCTCCTGGTCGACCACCTTCATCGACAGGCGGGTCTTGCCGCGGTCGTCGAAGCCGAGCAGCTTGACCTTGACCTTGTCGCCTTCCTTGACGACGTCGGAGGTCTTCTGCACTCGCGCCGAGGCGAGCTGGCTGATGTGGACAAGGCCGTCCTTGGAGCCGAAGAAGTTCACGAAAGCGCCGAACTCCATCACCTTGACGACGGTGCCGTCATAGATCTGGCCGACTTCCGGATCGGAGGCGATCGACTTGATCCACTTGATCGCGGCCTTCATCGCCTCGCCGTCGCTGGAGGCGACCTTCACGGTGCCGTCGTCCTCGATGTTGACCTTGGCGCCGGTCTTCTCGACGATCTCGCGGATCACCTTGCCGCCGGTGCCGATCACTTCGCGGATCTTGTCGGTGGCGATCTTGAAGGTCTCGATGCGCGGCGCGTATTCGCCGAGCTCGGCGCGGGCGTTGGTGAGCGCCTTCGACATCTCGCCGAGAATGTAGATACGCCCATCCTTGGCCTGACCGAGCGCGACCTTCATGATCTCCTCGGTGATGCCCTCGATCTTGATGTCCATCTGGAGCGAGGTGATGCCCTGCTCGGTACCGGCGACCTTGAAGTCCATGTCGCCGAGATGGTCCTCGTCACCGAGGATGTCCGAGAGAACCGCGAAGCGCTTGTCTTCGAGGATCAGGCCCATTGCGATGCCCGCGGTCGGCCGCTTCAACGGCACGCCGGCGTCCATCAGCGCGAGCGAGGCGCCGCAGACCGATGCCATCGACGAGGAGCCGTTGGATTCGGTGATCTCCGACACCACGCGCGTGGTGTAGGGGAATTCGTGGTGCGGCGGCAGCACCGGGTGGATCGCACGCCAGGCGAGCTTGCCGTGGCCGATCTCGCGGCGCTTGGTACCGCCGAGGCGGCCGGTCTCACCGACCGAGTAGGGAGGGAAATTGTAGTGTAGCAGGAACGTCTCTTTGTACGTTCCCGACAGCGCGTCGATGTACTGCTCGTCCTCGCCGGTGCCGAGCGTGGTCACGACCAGCGCCTGGGTCTCGCCGCGGGTGAACAGCGCCGAACCGTGGGCGCGGGGCAGCACGCCGACTTCGGCGACGATGTTGCGCACGGTCTTGGAATCGCGGCCGTCGATGCGCTTGCCGGTGTCGAGAATGTTCCAGCGAACGATCTTGGCTTCGAGCTCCTTGAACACGCCGCCGATGCGCAGCTTGTCGTATTTCGGCTCTTGGCCTTCCGGGAAGTAGTGCGCGATCACCTTTTCCTTGACCTTGCCGACCGCGGCGTAGCGATCCTGCTTGACCGGAATGGCGTAGGCGGCGCGCAGTTCCTGCTCGACCATGCCGAGCATTTCCTTTTCGAGCGCCGAATTGTCGATCGCGGTGACCTCGCGCGGCTCCTTCGCGGCCTTTTCGGCGAGCTCGATGATCGCGTTGATCACCGGCTGGAAGTGGCGGTGACCGAACATCACGGCGCCGAGCATGATCTCTTCGTTCAGCTCCTTGGCTTCCGATTCCACCATCAGCACGGCGTCCGCAGTGCCGGCGACGACGAGGTCGAGCTGAGTGTCGACCATCTCGTCGAGCGTCGGGTTGAGGATGAACTCGTCATTGGCGAAGCCGACGCGCGCGGCGCCGATCGGGCCCTTGAAGGGAGCGCCCGACAGGGTCAGCGCAGCCGATGAGGCCACCAGCGCGACGATATCGGGATCGTTCTCCATATCGTGCGAGAGCACGGTCACGATCACCTGGGTCTCGTTGCGCCAGCCGTCGACGAACAGCGGACGGATCGGACGGTCGATCAGGCGGGAGACCAGCGTTTCCTTCTCGGTCGGACGACCCTCGCGCTTGAAATAGCCACCGGGAATGCGGCCGGCTGCGTAGGTCTTCTCTTGGTAGTCGACGGTCAGCGGCAGGAAGTCAACGCCTTCGCGCGGCGACTTCGCGGCTACGACGGTCGCGAGCACCACGGTCTCGCCGTAGGTCGCGACGACGGCACCGTCGGCCTGACGGGCGATCTTGCCGGTTTCGAGCTTGAGAGGGCGTCCACCCCAGTCGATCTCGACTGAATGCTTATTGAACATAGAGGTCTTCTTTCATGGGTTCTCGAAAGAAGGACGGGTCGAAAAACAAAAACCATGCGCAAGATTGCGGGACGTTGATCGAAGCGGGCGATCAGCGTCCTGCGATCCTGCCATGGTTTTTGGATTTCGGATGGCGTCCATCCCTTCGGGTCATACGGGCGCCTTGCCCGTTGTGCCCAGCCGCCGGATTGCTGCTGGACTGTCAGTCGGCACGAACGCGAACACCGAAGCGCGGTGTTCGCCCATCATGCCCGGATGCTCGCCGTCAACGGCTCGCATCCGACGCGCACGCAGCCTCGACGAAAAACCTTTAAACAAACGCTTTCGTTCGAAATCACGCGCGAAAACGCGCGCCGGTTGGCGCGCGCAAGAACTCTTAACGACGAATGTTGTGCTTCTCGAGCAGCGCCTTGTAGCGCGCCTCGTCCTTCTTCTTCACATAGTCGAGGAGCGAGCGGCGGGTCGAGACCAGCTTCAAGAGACCGCGACGCGAATGATTGTCCTTCACGTGGGTCTTGAAATGGTTGGTGAGGTTGGCGATGCGTTCCGACAGGATCGCGACCTGAACCTCTGGCGAGCCGGTATCGCCGGCCTTGTTGGCATTCGTCTTGATGACTTCCGCTTTGCGTTCTGCGGCAATCGACATCGTCAATTTCTCTCGTTGCGATCGGCGCTGGCAGTCAGGCCGGTCAGGTTGAACACACGCTTGGGGATGATTTCGCCATTGCCGACTTCGGCAAGCGCGAGAAGCCGGCCTGCCACCGTGACATAGACTGTGCCGCTACAAGTGGGCGCATCCCGTCCGCGCAACAAAACGGCCTGGCCCCGATGGAGCCTTGCCGCATCAGCCCGAGTGACGGCCAGTGCCGGGATGTCGTCCAGCGCGGTCTCAACGGGCATAAGCGCGTCGGCGAGGCTACCCTCGCCGGACGCGGCTCTATCGCACAAAGCCTCCAGCTGATCCAGCGGAATCATGTCGTTCTCGCCAAATGGGCCGACCAGGGTCCGCCGCAGTGCGCAGATATGGCCGTAAGTGCCGAGAATCCGGCCCATATCGCGGGCCAGCGCGCGGACATAGGTGCCCTTGCCGCACTCGGCCTCGAACACGGCCCGGTCGCTATCCGGTTGATCTACAAGGCTTAATCGGTGAATCTCGACCGGGCGCGAGGCCAGTTCCACGATCTCGCCGTCGCGGGCGAGGTCGTAGGCGCGCTCGCCCTGGACCTTGATCGCGGAATAGCGCGGCGGGATCTGCTGGATCACCCCGGTGAAACGGGGCAGCAGGGCCTCGATGGCCTCCCGAGTCGGGCGCTGGTCCGAGGTTGCGGTCGCCCGGCCCTCGATGTCGTCGGTGTCGCGCTCCTCGCCCCAGCACACCGTGAACCGGTAGCGCTTGCGGCCGTCCATGACGAAGGGGACGGTCTTGGTGGCCTCGCCGAGCGCGATCGGCAGGCCGCCGGAGGCCAGCGGATCGAGCGTGCCGGCATGGCCGGCGCGCTTGGCGTTGAACAGGCGCTTGAGCACGGCAACGGCCTGCGTCGAGGTCATGCCGATCGGCTTGTCGAGCACGACCCAGCCGTGCACGTCGCGGCGGTCGCGGCGCGGCTGGTTGCCCTTCTGCTTGTTGGCGCGCGGATCGTTGTTGACGCGGCGCGGCTCTTGAGCGGGCTGAGAATTGCCGCTCATGTCCGCAAAATTATTCTTCTGCACGTCGAGCTGATCGGCCTCTTCGCCGCCGATCGTGCCGTGAGCCGGGTCCATCGTCATCGTTCTTCTTCCCGATCCGTATCCGGATCCTGTTCCAGGTCCTTCTGCACCGCGGGTGTTCGCAAAAGCTTCTCGATCCGTTCCGCTTCGTCGAATCGTTCGTCGACGCGGAAGCGAAGGTCAGGTGCAAATTTCAGGTTAACGCGCCGCGCGACCTCGCCGCGCAGGAATTTCTTGTTGCGCTCGAGCGCAGCGAGGACGATCTCGGTGTCGCGGCCACCGAGCGGCATCACGTAGACTGTTGCGAGCTTCAGGTCGGGCGACATCCGCACCTCCGGCACGGTGATGATGTGACCTTCGAGGTCAGCATCATGCACGCTGCCTTGCGCCAGAATCTCGGCTATCGCATGGCGAACCTGCTCGCCGACCCGCAACTGACGTTGCGAGCCGCCAGACGCGGAACTCTTTTTTTGATGATGGCGGGGCATGGTCTGAAAATCACCTCGTCATGCCCGCTTTTGGGACACGGGCATTGTCATTTGTCTTGCTGAAACGAAGAGGGGTGGATGGCCGGAAAAAATCCGGCCATCGCACTCCCGCAATTCAGTTCAAAAAAGATCCAGGCGCTTCGGTAAGATTTGGACTTACAGGGAGCGCTGGATCGTCTCCACGCGGTAACACTCGATGACGTCACCGGCGCGCATGTCGTGATAGTTCTCGAAGGCCATGCCGCATTCCTGACCGGACTGGACTTCCTTCACTTCGTCCTTGAAGCGCTTCAGCGTCGACAGCTTGCCTTCGTGCACGACGACGTTGTCGCGGATCAGGCGCACGTTGGCGCCGCGTTCCACGGTGCCGTCGGTGACGCGGCAGCCGGCGACCTTGCCGACCTTGGAGATGTTGAAGATCTCCAGGATCGCGGCATTGCCGAGCATTGTTTCCCGCAGGGTCGGCGCGAGCAGGCCGCTCATGGCCTTCTTCACGTCGTCCACGAGGTCGTAGATGATGTTGTAGTAGCGGATCTCGATGCCGTTGCGCTTGGCGGCCGCAGCGGCCTCCTTGTTCGCACGAACCGAGAAGCCGATGATCGCGGCGTTGAAGCCCTCCGCGAGCGTCACGTCCGATTCCGAGATGCCGCCGACACCCGCATGCAGGATGCGCGCGGCGACTTCGTCGGTGCCGAGCTTCTCCAGCGAGCCGAGGATCGCTTCCAGCGAGCCCTGCACGTCGGCCTTGATGATCAGCGGGAATTCCTTGCGGCCCGCCGTCTTCAACTGCGACATCATCTGCTCGAGCGAGCCGCGCATGCCGGAGATCGAGGCAGCCGCGTTCTCGCGCTTCTGGTGCGCGCGGTAGCTGGTGACCTGGCGGGCGCGGGCTTCGTTCTCGACCACGGCGAGACGATCGCCGGCTTCCGGCGGACCGTTGAAGCCGAGCACCTCGACCGGCACGGATGGACCTGCCTCCTGCACCGTCTCGCCCTGATCCGAGATCAGCGCGCGGACGCGGCCCATTTCGGCGCCGGCGACGATGATGTCACCGACACGGAGCGTGCCGCGCTGGACCAGAACGGTCGCGACCGGACCGCGGCCACGATCGAGCTTGGCTTCGATCACGGTGCCTTCGGCCGGACGATCCGAATTGGTCTTGAGGTCGAGGATGTCGGCCTGGAGCGCGATCATCTCGAGCAGCTTGTCGAGATTCGTCTTGTTCTTCGCCGACACTTCGACATCGACGACTTCGCCGCCGAAGGATTCGACCTGCACCTCGTGCTGGAGCAGCTCGGTGCGCACGCGCTCGGGCTTGGCGTCGGGCTTGTCGATCTTGTTGATGGCAACAATGATCGGCACCCGCGCCGCCTTGGCGTGGTTGATGGCTTCGATCGTCTGCGGCATCACGCCGTCGTCGGCCGCAACCACCAGCACGACGATGTCGGTCACCTTGGCGCCGCGCGCGCGCATCGCGGTGAACGCGGCGTGGCCGGGCGTGTCGATGAAGGTGATCTTCTTGCCGCTTTCGGGCGACAGCACCTGATAGGCGCCGATATGCTGGGTGATGCCGCCGGCTTCGCCGGAGACCACGTTGGCATGACGGAGCGCATCGAGCAGCGAGGTCTTGCCGTGGTCGACGTGACCCATCACCGTCACCACCGGCGAGCGCGGCTCGGTGTCGGTCGAATCGTCGATGGCGTCGAACAGGCCTTCTTCAACGTCGGACGCGGCAACGCGCTTGACGGTGTGACCAAGCTCCTCGGCGATCAGCTGCGCAGTGTCGGCATCGATCACGTCGGTGATCTTGTGGATCGCGCCCTGCTTCATCAGCATGCGGATGATTTCCACCGCGCGCTCCGACATGCGGTTGGCGAGCTCCTGGATGGTGATCGCTTCCGGAATGACCACCTCGCGGATGAGCTTTTCCTTCGGCTCGTTCGCGGCATGGCCCTTCAGGCGCTGGGTGCGGCGGCGGAACGAGGCGATCGAGCGCTCGCGGACGTCGTCGGCATTGAAGGCGGTGACGACCGTCAGGCGGCCGCGCTCCTTCTGCGGGCCGGGCTTGTGGGTGGGCTTGGGAGCGACCACAGGCCGCGCAGCGCCGCCGGGGCCGCGACGGATCTGGCGCGGACCGTCGTCCTCGTCCGGTCCGGCTGCGACGGCGGGGGCGCGGCCCACCGGGCCTCCCGGCCGCTGCGTGGTCGTTCCGGGTCGCGCGGTCGTTGTTCCCGGGCGTGCCGTGGTGGTTGTGCCGGGTCGCGCCATCGGCGCTCCGGGCCGCGCTGCAGGAGCGGCCGAGGTCCCCGTTGCAGGGCGCGCCACAGATTGCGGCTGCTCGCCTTCGCCAAAACGCTTCTTGGCCTCGGTTTCGGCCTTCCGCTTGGCTTCCTCCTCGTGACGGTGACGCTCCTCCTCGGCCTTGCGGCGGGCTTCGGCGGCCTCACGATCAGCACGCTCGGCGCTTTCGCGGACCGCGCGGCGCTGGGCCTCTTCCTCGGCATGGCGGCGCTCTTCGACTTCGCGCACCTTGGCATCGGCCAGCGCGCTGGCGCGGGCGGAACGTTCGTCCTCGGTCAGCGTGCGCAGCACCACGCCGGAGCCGGCGTTGCGCGGCGGCGCGGGGCGTGCCGGGGCAGGCTTGGGCGCGGCGGCCGGCGCGGGCTTCGCCACTTCGGCCACCTGCGGTTCAGGGCTGCCGTCGACACGGCGCTTGCCACGCTTCTCGACCACGACCTGCTTGCTACGGCCATGACTGAAGCTCTGGCGCACGGTGCCCGTTTCGACGCGCGGCTTGAGCGATAGCGTCTTGCTCGGAACGCTCAGCTTCTTGTCGCCAGGGGTCTTGGTATCAACCATTAAGCAGTCCTAATCCTGATCTTGTTGTCTTGTGCGTTGCCGCACCGTGCTATCGGGTGGTCGTTGTCTCTCAGAAATCCTGGCCGGGCTTTTCGGCAGTCCTGTCAGCGTCCGCCATCCGGTATCGGACCAGCATCTGGCTACGTGACAGGAATGACTTGCTCGCCGGGCCCGCGAGCAGGGCAGCATGTATCACATTTGACCGGGTAAGTGCCAAATCCAATTCTGTCGATTTTAGTGCAGTGACGACGGGAATCTCCGGCTTGGCGCCGCGATTTCCCTCATTTTGACGCGCCAGCATGTCCAATTTGCGGATTCCGTCCGCGGCCCCGTCGCTGGCATGGATCAGGACCTCGACCGTACCCTCCCGAAGCGCGCTTTCGACCTTGCCGAAACCGGCGACGATCTGGCGCGCCTTGGCCGCAATCCCAAGGGCTTCGACCACGCTCCGGACCAGGAGCGCCTCGAGGTCGGCGGGAAACGTCTGAGGGATGCGCAGCTCGCGCTTGAAGGCTTTCGTAAAATGGTGACGCCGAACGGCTTCCGCAACCACCTCGCGCGAGGCGGTGACCCACATGCCGCGTCCGGGCAGCTTGCGCTTGAGATCGGGAACTATGTGCCCTTGCGGCGAGACGACGAAGCGGATCAGCTCGTCGATCGGCCGGACCTCGCGGCTGACCGCACACATCCGCACGGTCGCGGACCTTTCGGTCCGCGGTCCATGGTCGAGTTCGGGGTCAGTATCGGCGAGCATCCGGGTGACATCCTCCTGCGCCCTAAGCCGGCTGATCTTCGGTCGCCTCGGCCTCTTCAGCAGGCTTGGCGAGATCGGCCTCGGTGATCCATCCGGCCTTGACGCGGGCCTGCATGATCATCGCTTCAGCATCGTCACGGGAGATCTCCAGGCCATCGAGCGCGCCCGGATATTTGGTCTGCTCGCCGCCTTCCTTGCGCTCGGTCCAGCCGACCAGATCGTCCGTGGCGCAACCGGCGAGGTCGTCGACCGTCTTGATGTCGTTCTCGCCGAACTTCACCAGCATCTTCGAGGTGACGCCGGGCACGTCCTTCACGGCGTCCTCGACGCCGAGTTCCTTGCGCCTGGCCTCGAGCTCGGCTTCCAGCTGTTCGAGATATTCCCGGGCGCGGTTCTGGAGTTCCTGCGCGGTCTCCTCGTCGAAACCTTCGATGCCGGCGAGTTCCTTGACGTCCACCATCGCGAGTTCCTCGACCGACGTGAAGCCTTCGGACGCCAGCAACTGGCCGACCACTTCGTCGACATTGAGCGATTCCATGAAGACGCGGGTGGAGTTCTCGAAGTCGGCCTGGCGGCGCTCCGATTCCTCCTGCTCGGTCAGGATGTCGATGTCCCAGCCGGTGAGCTGCGAGGCCAGACGCACATTCTGGCCGCGGCGGCCGATCGCCAGCGAGAGCTGGTTGTTGGTGTCGGGCACGACGACCTCGATGCGCTCGCGGTCTTCGTCGATGACGACCTTGGAGACTTCGGCCGGCGCCAGCGCGTTGACCACGAAGGTCGCGATGTCGGGCGACCAGGGGATGATGTCGATCTTCTCGCCCTGCAATTCGTTCACCACCGCCTGCACGCGCGAACCGCGCATACCGACGCAGGCGCCGACCGGATCGACCGAGGAATCACGAGAAATCACGCCGATTTTTGCGCGCGAGCCGGGATCGCGGGCGACCGCCTTGATCTCGACGATGCCGTCATAGATCTCGGGCACTTCCTGCGCGAACAGCTTTGCCATGAACTGCGGATGGGTGCGGGAGAGGAAGATCTGCGGCCCGCGGGTCTCGCGGCGGACATCGAAGATGTAGGCGCGGACGCGGTCGCCGTTGCGGAACACTTCGCGCGGCAGCATCTCGTCGCGGCGGATGATGGCCTCGCCGCGGCCGAGATCGACGATCACACTGCCATATTCGACGCGCTTGACGACGCCGTTGACGATGTCGCCGATGCGGTCCTTGAATTCCATATATTGCCGGTCGCGCTCGGCTTCGCGCACCTTTTGCACGATCACCTGCTTGGCGGATTGCGCGGCGATGCGGCCATATTCCAGCGGCGGCAGGGTGTCGGCGATGGTGTCACCGACCTGGGCACCGGGATTGGCGCGCTGCGCATCCACCAGCGAAATCTGGTTGGAATGGTTTTCGACCGTCTCGACCACCAGCATGTGGCGCGACAGCCGCAGCTCGCCCTTCTTCGGGTCGATCTCGGCGTGAACGTCGGTCTCGCTGCCGTAGCGGGCCCGCGCCGCCTTGGCGATGGCATCCTCCATCGCCGCGATGACGATGCCGCGGTCGATCGATTTCTCGCGCGCAACGGCGTCGGCGATCTGAAGCAATTCAAGTCGATTGGCGCTGACTGCCATGGCTAGTCTCCTTCGTCAGGATCGATTTCGCCCCGTCGCGCGCGTTCGGCGGCCAGGCGATGTTTCTTGGTATTGGTCGGAGCCGGCTTCTTCGTCGCGGCCGGCGTCGGTTTCTTAGTCGGCTTGGTGTTCTTGGTCGTTTTTTCGCTGATGCTGGCGTGCGGCGCCGCCGGCGGCTCGAGGCCGAGATTGCGGCGCATTTCGCGGGCCTGGGCCTTGCCGCGGCGCATGGATTCCGCGATCAGCTCGTCCGTCAGCACCAGCCGTGCCTCGGCGATGTCTTCCATCGTCAGGAGAACGTCGGCAGCCTCGCCCGCCTTGATGTCGTCGCGATGCAGATGCACGCGGTCGCCTTCGACGGGGCCGATCGTGCCGCGGAACCGCTTCCGCCCCTCATGGGCGACAGCCATTTCGACCTTCACCAGATGGCCGGCATAACGCTCGAAATCGGAGCGGCGCACCAGCGGGCGGTCGATCCCCGGTGAGGAGATTTCCAGCCGATACGCGCGATCGACGGGATCGGCGACGTCGAGCACGGGCGACAGTGCCCGCGAGATCGCCTCGCAATCCTCGATCTGCATGGAGCCGTCCGGCCGCTCTGCCATAACCTGCACGGTGCAGCCGGATTCCCCGGAAATGCGGATCCGCACCAGGCGGTAGCCCATGCCTTCGAGCACCGGCCCCGCGACCGCGGACACCCGCGCCGCGACGCCCGGCTCGACCACGAGCCTCGGCTCGGCCAGCAATTCGGCATCCGTGGAACCAGGGTTCGGTTCGGTCATGTCAGAGGTCAAGGCGCTCGGTATGGTTAAGGCTTGGTTAAGCTTTCAAGCCCGCTTCGGAACTCTCCCGACAGATCGGCGGGCCGCACATCTTCCACCAGGCCGCGTTCAGGTAATAAAAAAGAGCGGGTCCTTTCGGGCCCACTCTCACTACGCGGATCGTATGAGAAGATGAATTGCCGATGATATAGCCCTTTCCGCCCTCTCGGACAAGGCCCATTGCACGGCGCGCGAGGCTTTTTGCGCCCGCTGTGCGGCCCGCTGGCGCAACGCTTCCTTCACCTCCAAGGCCTAGATTCCCTGATTGTGGGGCGGCTTGGACCAGGGCGTACCCGCGGCGTGCCCCCTACGAGTTTGCGTTTTCATGACCGTTGCCACGTCGCTCATTCCCGGACTGGACGATATCGTCAAACGCGGCGACCCGCGGCGTCGCGGCGAGATCGCGCATGCCATTTCCCAATTGTTCTTTCAGGACGCCGAGAACCTCCGTCCCGATGTCATCGATCTCTTCGACAATCTGCTGATCGATCTCGTCCCGCATGCCGAGCTCGCCTCGCGCGTCGATCTCGCCGAACGCTTCTCGCGCCTGAACAACGCGCCGCGGCGTCTCGTGAGCGAGCTCGCGCGCGAAAACGAAATCGCGGTGGCGGGCCCCGTGCTGCGCCATTCGCCCGTGCTCGACGACGCCGCTCTCGTCGAAATCGCGCGACTGAAGGGCCAGGGACATCTGCTGGCGATGAGCGAACGCCCCACGCTGTCGGCTGTCATCACCGACGTGCTGGTCGAGCGCGGCGATCGCGACGTGGTGCGCCGCGCCGCGGGCAATGCCGGCGCGGTGTTCTCGCTTGGCAGCTATTCGGAGCTGATCAAGCGTGCCGCGCAGGATGGCGTGCTGACGCTCAGGATCGGCCAGCGCAGCGATCTTTCGGGTGAGAACCTGAAACAGCTTCTCGACGGTACGCTCGACGTCATCCGCCGTCGCCTCTCGAGCGTGGTCAATCCCGTGCGCCAGGTCGAGATCACGCGCGCCATGGCGGCCATCGAGGAAGCCACGCTGCCGCCGGGCCCGCGTCGCGATTTCTCGGGAGCGCAACGTACGGTGCTGGCCTTGCATCGCGGGGGCCATCTTGGCGAGAGCGCGCTGTTTGGCTTCGCGAAGGCCTACAAATACGAGGAGGCGATCGCTTCGCTCTCGGCGATGTCCGGAGTCCGCCTCTCGGTCCTCGACCGCCTGATCACGGGCGACCGCTACGATCCAATCCTGGTTCTGGGGCGTGTGCTGAATGTCAGCTGGCCGACGGTGCGGGCGCTGATCCTGATGTGGCACGGCCCGAATCGCACGCCAGCCGATGCCGATCTTGAGCAGGCGCGCGCGAATTTCACGCGCTTGATGCCGACGACCGCCGAGCGCGTCGTGAATTTCTGGCGCAACCGGCAGACGATCTAGACCCGCCTGAACCGCAGATACGCCGCCTTGCGCCCCTCGCGCGTGGCCTTTCCGCCGTAACGCGTCATCGTGTATCCGGCCCACGGCAGGCGAAAATCATCGGCGCGCTCCGCGAGCCAGACAAAGTCCTGCGAGCGCGACAGATGCGACAGCGTCCAGGCGCAGTAATCGTCGATGTCGCAGACGAAACGAAATTCGCCGCCGGCTTTCAGCACGCGCGCCATCGCGGCGATGGTCCGGTCCTGGACGAAGCGCCGCTTCCAGTGCCGCCGTTTCGGCCAGGGATCGGGATGGATCAGGTCAATCCGCGACAGCGAAGCTTCCGGCAGCCAGGCCAGGAGCTCGGCGGCATCGCCTGCGAACAGGCGGATGTTGCCGATCTCGGCGGCCTCGATCTGCGCGAGGATCTTCGCCATGCCGTTGACGTAAGGCTCGCAGCCAATGAAGCCGGTTGTGGCGAAGGTCTGCGCTTCCGCCGCAAGATGCTCGCCGCCGCCGAAGCCGATCTCGAGCCGCAAATCGTCGGCTGCGGGGACGAAGATCTCGCGGGCATCCGCCGGTGCTTCGCGGCCGATGGCGAGCGCAAGGCGCGGCAGCAGATGATCGATCAGCTCGGCCTGGTGCTGCCTGAGCTTGTGGCCCTTGCGGCGTCCGAAGAAGGCGCGCTCGCTGTCCTCGCGATCCGGATCTGATTTGCGCTCACTCATCGTAGCGTCTGGTAGAGGCGGTGGAGCAGCCGTGCGCGCGGTGCGAGCGACGAGACATAGAGCTGCTCATAATGGGTGTGCGCGCCCTTGCCGTCGACGCCGAGCCCGTCGAGCGTCGCGGTGTGGGCGGCGGTGAAATTACCGTCCGAGCCGCCGCCGGTGTGAACGTCGACCAGTTCGAAGCCGATCTCCGTGGCAACGGTCTTCGCATGTTCGAACAGCGAAGCGCCTGCATTGCTCTTCTCGTAAGGCGGACGATTGAGCCCGCCCGTGACCTTGACGGTGACGCCATCTGTCTTCGATGTCAAAGCGAGGATCTTGCCGACGAATTCATCCGCGTCCTTGAGGCTCGGCACGCGCAGATCGATTTCGGCATGGGCTTCTTCCGGCGTCACGTTGGGCCGCGTGCCGCCGCGCACCACGCCGACATTGACCGTGACGCCGCGCGCCAGATCGTTCATCGCCTCCAGCGCCAGGATGATGTTGGCGAGTTCGCGGATCGCGCTGCGGCCATCCTGGGGCCGCGTGCCGGCATGCGCGGGCACGCCCTTGATGAACACTTCGAATCGCCCGACGCCCTTGCGGCCGGTGACGATCTTGCCGCCCTCGCGCGCCGGCTCCGTCACCAGCACGTATTTCGCCTTGCGCCCTTCGGTCTCGATGAGTGCGCGAGAGGTGGGGCTGCCGATCTCCTCGTCCGAAGTGAACAGATGGGTGATGCCGAGCGGCGGGCGATCGGCCGTGGCGCAAAGCGCGCGAAAGGCGTGGTGGGCGATGTAGGCGCCGCCCTTCATGTCGTAGATGCCGGGACCGAACGCGCTGTCGCCTTCGACCTTGAACGGCAGGCGCTCGATGAATCCCATAGGGTGAACGGTATCGAGGTGGCTCAGCACCAGGATGCCCGGCCGGTCCTGGCCCCAGGTCGAGCGCGCCACGAGATGATCGCCGCAACCATCGACACCGGCGATGCGCTCGAGCGTAACAGGGAGATCGCGGTATTGCTCCGCGACCATCGAGACGAGCTTGTTGACCTGTTCAGGCGTGTCCGTTGGCGTCTCGACCTCCGCCCAGCGGCGGATGCCATCGAGAATAGTTTGAGAATCGAACCAATTGGAGCTGGCCATGGGCGCATCTGTGCCTTTGAATCGCATCATCAAGGAGGACGCGCATCAAAGCGCGGCCACAAATGACGACATAGGCCAGATTTGACGCAGTCTCAAATCGGATTGAGATGGCGCGTCAGCGCTTGTCGGGGCCTTCGCGGGCCGCAATCTGCTCGACGAGATCGACGATCGAGCGGCGCATCTTCGAATCGGTGATTCGGGTGAACGCCTTGGTCAAAGCGAGTCCTTCGGAAGTCGCGAGGAAATCCGAGACGTAAGACGGCGATGCGCCTTCTGCGAAGCCGTCCGGCCCCGCCACGCCGCTCGGACCGCCCTCGAACAGGAAGGACACCGGCACCTGGAGAATTTCGGCAATTTGCTGGATGCGGCTCGCGCCGACCCGGTTTGTGCCCTTCTCGTATTTCTGAACTTGTTGGAAAGTCAGGCCCAAAGCTTCACCGAGCTTTTCCTGGCTCATGCCCAACATGATGCGGCGCATCCGCACGCGACTGCCGACATATTTGTCAACAGGGTTGGGCGCTTTCGACATTTCCTCAGCCCTCCAAACATCACCTTCGGCGCAATCAGGAATGCCTGAGGTGTAAGCAACGTCAAAATCAGACCCTGTTATTGGGAAACATTGCGGAGAAATTTAGCAATACCCACTGTCTTTTGCAGCCGGTGCAGAATGAGGAGGCCGCGTGCAGTCTGTCAACCGTGGGACTACGGTTGTCAAAAGCTATCGGCCGCGGCTGCGTGATCAGGGACGCCGTTTGGCAACACGTCGGCGGACCGCCAGAAACACGGCGAGCGCGACAAACATGGCCGCGGGGACATCGCCCACGCGCGCATAGATAGTCGGCGGGATCGCGGCGGGCAGATTTGCATCCAAAATGCCTTCGATCCCGAGACCGAGGCTGGCGACGATGCGTCCCACCGGATCGATCACTGCGGAAACGCCGGTATTGGCGGAGCGAACCAGCGGCAATCCGAGCTCGATCGCGCGCATCCGCGCCTGTTCGAGGTGTTGGTAGGGACCGGTCGAAATTCCGAACCAACCGTCATTGGTGAGATTCACGATCCAGCCCGGACGTTCATTGCGTCCGGCCACCTCGCCGGGAAAGATTGCTTCGTAGCAGATCAGCGGCAGCGCGGACGGCGCGCCGGGGACCGGCAGCGCATGGCGCACGGTGCCGGCAATGAAGCCGCCGCGCACACGCGTGAGTTGCTCGAAACCGAGCTTCTCCATCAGGCCCTGGTAGGGAAGAAACTCGCCGAACGGCACCAAATGCAGCTTGTCGTACATAGAGAGCACGCTGCCGTCATGGTCGATCACGTAGATCGAATTATAGGCGCGTGTGATCGGCGTGCCCCGCGGCAGGTCGGGCGCGCGGACCGAGCCCGTGATCAGCACCGTGCCCTTGGGCAGAAGCTCCGCGATTTGCGCCATCGCATCGGCTTCGCGAGTCAGGAAGAACGGAAAGGCGGATTCCGGCCAGATCAGGATGGTGGCATCGCGCACGCCGGTCGATTGCGGTCCGGAGGCGCGGTCCGACAAGGCCAGATATTTCTTCATCACCTCCGCCTTGGCGGCGTAGTTGAATTTCGCGTCCTGCTGGAGATCCGGCTGCATCAGGCGCAATTTGGGGCCCGCGACCATCGTGGTCGGATGCAGCGACAGGCGGATCGCGCCGAAGATACTCATGACCAGCAGGAGCGCCAGGGCCGCGGCCGGTGCGCGCCACGCCAGGCGGCGATCGGGCGTGCGGTCGATCAGCGCCGCGGGGCTTGCGAAGATCGCAACCGTCAGGAACGTCATGCCCCACAGGCCGATCAGCGACGCCGTTTGTGCCAGCGGCAGCGGCTCGGACAGCGCATAGCCGAACGCGTTCCAGGGAAAGCCGGTCAGCGCATGACCCCGCAGCCATTCCGTGATGGTGAGGCTTGCCGCGAGCGCAAGCACGCGCGTCGCGTTCTTGGTCCAGAGCAGGCGGGCGAGCGCAAAGCCCATTGCCGTGAAGATCGACAGATAGGCCGGCAGGCCCAGCACGGCGAACGGCGTCAGCCAGGCGAATACATCGGCGTCGACGAAGAAGGCGTAGCCGATCCAGTAGAGGCCGGGCACGAAATAGCCGAGGCCGAACCAGTAGCCGGTAAGCGCCGCGGCGGGGACGCCGCGATATCGTCCGGCGCCGGTGCCGTCGATCAGCCAGACCAGCACCGGGAAGGTGACGAATAGCACCGGGAATACATTGAACGGCGCCAGCGCCAGCACCGAGAGCGCGCCGGCAGCCATCGCGACGAGCGCGCGCTTCCATCCCCAGGTCAGGATGATGGCAAGCGCGATCTGGCGAAATCGCTGGAAAGGGCTCACTGCGGACCGGTCCCGTCGCTTGGCGGCGGGGTGGGCGTGTCGCTGGCCGTCGGCTGGCTGCCATCCGGCGCAGCCTCGCGGCGCCGGCTCTCGCGCTGGGTGCGCGGCGCGGGGCGCTCCTTTCGCGTCGAGATCCGCAGTCGCTTGACCCGGCGCGGATCGGCATCGAGCACCTCGATCTCGTAATGGCCGGGGCCCGAGATCACCTCGCCGCGCACCGGCAGGCGCCCGACGAAGCTGACGAGATAGCCGCCCAGCGTCTCCACTTCCTCGCCGGCCTCGCCGGTGACGAAGTCCTCGCCGATCACGGTGCGGACGTCGTCGAGGCTGGCGCGGGCGTCGGCGATGAAGGCGTTGTCGGGCAGCCGCACGATCGAGGGCGGCTCGTCGCTGTCATGCTCGTCGTCGATCTCGCCGACGATCTGCTCGACGATGTCCTCGAGCGAGACCAGGCCGTCGCTGCCGCCATATTCGTCGACCACCAGCGCCAGATGGATGCGGGTGGCCTGCATCTGCGCAAGCAGGTCGATCGCCCGCATCGACGGCGGCACGTAGAGCAGCTTGCGGATGATGCGCGCTTCCTCGAGCGGCAGCGCGAGATCGACCGTACGCAGATCGAGCCCGGCCGGCAGCGGTTTCTTGCGCTTGGTTTTCGTGACCCCCGACACGCGCGCACGCGCGGTCATGAAGGCGAGCAGATCGCGGATATGGACGATGCCGACAGGATCGTCGAGCGTCTCGTTGTAGACCACGAGGCGCGAATGGCCGGCGCTCTCGAAACGGTCCATCAACTCGCCGAGCGGGATGTCGCGCTTGACCGCGACGATGTCGGCGCGATGCACCATGACGTCGGCGATGCGACGCTCGTGCAGGCCGAGGATGTTGCGCAGCATGGTGCGCTCGACCGTCGAGAAGCCGGTGTCGTCGGGCGTCGTGGCGTCGAGTACGACCTGGAGGTCGTCGCGCACCGAACCTGCCTTCCAGCCGAACAGGCTGCGAATGGCACGCAGCAGCCAGCCCTCCGCGGTCGGGCGCATCACCTCGCCTGAGGTCACCACGACCGGTAAATTGGCCGTGTTGCGCGGATTGTCGTGAGTCGGGTCCGAATCCGGCATCTCAATGCGTCCCTGGGCGGTCGGCATAGGGGTCGGGAATGCCGAGATGAGCCAGGATCTCTCGTTCGAGCGCTTCCATTTCCTCGGCGTCGTCTTCGTTTTCGTGGTCGTAGCCGACCAGATGCAGGAAACCGTGCACGGCGAGATGGCTCAAATGATGATCGAACGGCTTTTGTTCCTCGTCCGCCTCACGCCGCGTGGTCTCGTAGGCGATCGCGATGTCGCCCAGCATGCGCGGCGCATCGCCAGGCTTCCAGTCGCCTTCCGGCTGCAGCGCGGGAAACGACAGCACGTTGGTCGGCTTGTCGATGCCGCGCCAGTTGCTGTTCAGGATGCGGATGCCGGCATCATCGGTCAGCATCACCGCCACTTCCGCCTCCGCAACGTCTTCGTCGACATTCTCGGCGGCGGCCGCCACGGCGCGCTGGATCACGGCTTCGGATTCGGGCTCCCGCTGCCAGCAATCGGCGACGACGAGGACCTCGGTGATGGGAAGGTTGGGGTGTGACATTGTCCTTGTTCCGAACGAAGGGGCGCCGTGTCCGCGCCCATATGGTCCGGTTGCTGTCTCGTCAGGATTTACCGGCGGCCGGCCGCTGCGGCGACCCTTCGTAGGCGGAGACGATCCGCGCCACGAGCTCGTGGCGGATCACGTCTTCGGCCTTGAAATGAACTTGCGCAATGCCTTCGACGCCGCTCAGCAGGCGCGTCGCCTCGGCGAGGCCCGAGGTCTGGCCGTTCGGCAAGTCGATCTGCGAGGGATCGCCGGTGACGATCATGCGGCTGTTCTCGCCAAGGCGGGTCAAGAACATCTTCATCTGCATGGACGTGGTGTTTTGCGCCTCGTCCAGGATGATGGCCGCGTTGGTCAGCGTGCGACCGCGCATGAAGGCGAGTGGCGCGATCTCGATCTCGCCGGTCTGCAGCGCGCGCTCGACAATGCGCGCGTCCATCAGGTCATAGAGCGCGTCGTAGATAGGGCGGAGATAAGGATCGACCTTCTCGCGGAGATCGCCGGGCAAAAAGCCGAGCCGCTCGCCGGCTTCCACCGCCGGGCGCGACAGGATGATCTTGTCGACTTCCTTGCGCTCGAATAGCTGCGCGGCATGCGCGACCGCGAGCCAGGTCTTGCCGGTGCCGGCGGGGCCGATGCCGAACACCAGCTCGTGGCGCTTCAGCGCGCGGATGTAGGAATCCTGCGCCGCCGTGCGCGCACGCACCGGGCGCTTGCGCAGATTGATGCTGTCGAAGCTGGATTTGGCCGACTTGGCATCGAACTCGAACAGCGAGCCCTGCGCGATCACGGCTCGGATCGCGCCCTCGACCTCGCCCTGGTCGAGATCCTGTCCCTTCACGGCCTGGGCGTAGAGCGTCTCCAGCACCCGGCGCGCGGCATCGCAGCCGTCGCGCGAGCCGCCAATCGTGATGTGGTTGCCCTTGGAATCGACGACGACGCCGAGCCGCCGTTCGATCTGTGCCAGATGCTGGCCGTAAGGACCGACCAGCGCCGACGCGGCGCGGTTGTCGTCGAAGTCGATGACGACCTGGGTCTCGGGCGGAACCTGCATGTCGCGGTCAAATTTGCGGCTGGGAGCGATGGAAGAAGACGAATCCGATGCGCTTTTTGGCAAGGGTTCAGGCTCCAGTGGCGATGGGCGATAAAGCGGGCACGCGCGCCATGGCGAGCTCGCCGAGGAAGCTGTAGCGTTCGAGACTGTCGATCCGGACCGGCAGGATCTGTCCGATGATGTCGGGGGAGGCCATCACATGCGCGGGCTGGAGGAAGGCGGTGCGGCCGACGATCTGGCCGTCCTTGCGGGCCGGGCGCTCGAACAGCACATCGACCGTTGAGCCAATCGCAGCCTTGTTGAAGGCCGATTGCTGGCTGTCGATCAGTTCCTGGAGCCGCTCCAATCGCTGGTCCATCTCGGAGGGGGACACCGTCTCCTGCATGTCCGCGGCCGGCGTTCCCGGCCGGGCGGAGTATTTGAACGAATATGCCGCAGCGTAGCCGATTTGCGTGACAAGCGCGAGGGTCGCGAGAAAATCTTGCTCGCTCTCGCCGGGGAAGCCGACGATAAAATCTGATGAGAAAGCAATGTCTTGGCGTGCGGACCGGAAACGGTCGACGACACGCCGATAATCATCGGCGGTATGTTTCCGGTTCATGGCAGCCAGAATCCGGTCCGAGCCCGACTGCACCGGCAGGTGCACGAACGGCATCAAGGCATCGAGATCGCGATGGGCTGCAATCAGACTGTCATCGACATCGCGCGGATGGCTGGTCGAATAACGCAGCCGCGCGACGCCCGGGAGCGCCGCGAGGTGCTCCAGCAGCCTGCCGAGCGGCCAGCTTTTTCCGTCCGGTCCCTCGCCGTGATAGGCGTTGACGTTCTGTCCGATCAGCGTGAGCTCGCGCACGCCGTTCTCGGTGAGCCGCTTCACGTCGTCGACGATCTTTGTCACCGGCCGCGAGACTTCCGAGCCACGCGTGTAAGGCACGACGCAGAAGGTGCAGAACTTGTCGCAGCCTTCCTGCACCGTGACGAAAGCGGAAATGCCGCGGGCGCGGATCGCGCCGGGCTTGGGTTGGGCCAGGAAGCCGAACTTGTCCTGAGCCGGAAATTCGGTCTCGATGGCGCGGCCTTCATTGCCGGCGCGCTTCAACAGCTGCGGCAAATGATGATAGCTCTGCGGTCCCACCACGACGTCGACCGCGGGTGCACGGCGCACGATCTCCTCGCCCTCGGCCTGTGCCACGCAGCCTGCGACCGCGATCTGCATGGTACGCCCGTCGCGCGCGGCGGCGTCCTTGGCGACGCGCAGGCGGCCGAGCTCCGAATAGACCTTTTCCGAGGCCTTCTCGCGGATATGGCAGGTGTTGAGGATGACGAGGTCGGCGTCATCAGCGCTGGCCGTCTCCACGAATCCTTCCGGGGCCAGCGTGTCCACCATGCGCTGGGCATCGTAGACGTTCATCTGGCAGCCATATGATTTGATGTGCAGCTTGCGCGGCGGCGTCATGGAATCCGGAATTGAGGTGGAGGACCGCCCTCAGATATAGGCTGGGGAGGCGAAAATCCAGCGATTGGCGCCCTTTGGGCTGTCATTCCGGGGCGAGCGCTGGCGGGAAGTGCGGAATCCCGCCAAAACCTCGGGATTCCGGGCGTGTGCGTGTCCCGGCAGCCGCCAGCTGCACTCAGAAAATACCCTGAATCAGCCCGCCAGGGTGTCCGCCGCGACCCGCCGGACCAGCTCCGGCAATTGCCGCATATCGTCGAACGTCAATCCGGCCCCGGCGGCCCGGAGCCTTTCAGCGTGGCCCGGCGGGCAATGGCTGCCACCGTAAAAGCCCAGCACGGTCATCCCGGCGGCATGCGCGCCGGTCACCCCGGGGACGCTGTCCTCGATCACGAGGCACCGCTCCGGCGCGACTTTCATCTGCGCGGCGGCGAACAGAAAAAGATCGGGCGCGGGCTTGCCGCGCGCGACCTGGCTCGCGGAAAAGATGTTCGGCGCAAGCAGATCGTAGAGACCGGCGCAGGTCAGGCCATGATGGATCTTCTCCGGTGTGCCGCTCGACGCAACGCATTTGGGCAAATCGATTGCGCCAATCGCTGCGGCCACATGGGTGATCGGCTGCAAATCGCTGGCATAAAATTGCAGCGTCGCAGCATTCACTTGGCTTTCGAGATCATCGGGAAGATTGCGGCCGATCTCCTGTTCGACCATTCGCCGTGCATCTTTCTCGGATACGCCGAGGAAGCGGACCAGCACCTGCTCCGATGTGATCGGATAGCCGTGCCTCGACAGCACATCTGCATGCGCGCGACAGGAGATCACCTCGCTGTCCACGAGCACGCCGTCGCAATCGAAGATGACGAGATCGATCGCCACTTAACTTGTGGGTTTGTCGTCGTCGAGCGGGACGCAATAGAGTTCGAGCCGATGATCGACCAGCTTGTAGCCGAGCTTGCGGGCGATCTCCGCCTGGAGCTTCTCGATCTCCTCGGAGGTGAACTCGATCACCTTGCCGTCGCGCAGGTTGATGAGGTGGTCGTGATGGCTGTCGCGCATCTGCTCGTAGCGCGCGCGGCCTTCGCGGAAATCATGGCGCTCGATGATGCCCGCATCTTCGAACAGCTTGACGGTCCGATACACGGTCGAGATCGAGATCTTGTCGTCGACCGCGACACAGCGGCGATATAGTTCCTCCACATCGGGATGATCGACCGCCTCCGCGAGCACGCGGGCGATGACACGACGCTGCTCGGTCATGCGCATGCCTGTGGCGGCACAGCGCGCCTCGATGCCGGACGCCTTGGAAGCGGGGGAAGGTTTAAGACCAGTCATGTGATGTCCGCCTGACGGGGCGCTTTCTGCCATCAATGTTACGACAAGTCACGTCGCATCAGAAGTGCGTTCAATTGTTCCCCGTTCGGCTGCTTATAGTAGCGTTCGCGGCGTCCGACCACCATGAATCCGGCTCGGTCGTAGAGCCGCCGCGCCGGCTGGTTATTTTCCTCGACCTCAAGAAATATTGTGCGCACGCCGCGTCCTGCCAGGTGGCCGAGATGGGTCATCAGCAGCGTGCGAGAGAGGCCGCGGCCGCGATGGGCCTGATCGACCGCGATCGAGAGAATCTCTGCTTCGTCTGCGCCGATCCGCGACACCGCGAAGCCCACGGTCTTGCGGCCGAGCCGCAACCGGTGCACCAGCGTGTTGCGCTCGCTGAGCATGCTCTCGAACTCGCCTTCGCCCCAACCGCGCGCGAAGGAGGCGCCGTGGAGTTGCGCAAGCCGTGCGACGTCGCGCGCGACAGCCGGCTCGACGACGGCCGTACCGCCGCGCCACCATTCCGACAACCATTTCATCGTGAGCTTGCGGCTTGTGCTGCAAGCGGCAGTTGTGCGGGCGGCTTTGCGTCGGGCGCCCGCAGATAGAACGGCCGCGCCGGATTTGTCGCGGGATCGGCGGCGGCGCCAAGCCATGCGACCCAGCCGATGTCGGGCGCGGGCTGCGCGTCGACCGCGACCGGCTGCGGCATATCTTTCGGCCAGCGCTCGGCGAGGATCTTCGCGGCATTGCCGACCAGATGCGGCGCGCCGAATTGCGACGCCGCGATCGCCTCGTCGATGGGAGCGACGCCCGGCCGCACCAGCTGACTGCCGTCACCGGCCACGATCTGGAAATAGACGTGGTCGTGCCGCGCGTCGATCGCCGAGATCACCGGCGCCGCTCCGCTCTGGCCGACGACGGCGGCGGCATAGGCCGACAAGGTGGTCAGGCCGACGGCGGGCCGCTTCGCAGCAAGCGCAAGGCCGCGGGCGGCCGAAATGCCGACGCGCAGGCCGGTGAAACTTCCGGGGCCCATGGTGACCGCGATGCGCTCGAGCGCTGTGAAGGCGAGGTTGGCTGACTGCATCACGCGCGCGATCATCGGCATCAGCGCTTCGGCGTGGCCGCGCTTCATCAGAAGCTGCTCCTGCGCGAGGAGCTGGCCGGCATCGGTGTCGAGAACGGCAACCGCGCACGCTTCCAGCGCGGTATCGATGGCAAGGATCAGCATGGAACGATGGTAGCACCATCCGTCATGGAATGCTCGTCATCATGGCCGGGCTTGTCCCGGCCATCCACGCCTTTGCGGCCCCAGCCTACATCGGCCGGACTTCGACCACGTCGGGGACGAAGTGCTTGAGCAGGTTCTGGATGCCGTGCTGGAGCGTCGCGGTCGATGACGGGCAGCCGGCGCAGGAGCCCTTCATGTTGAGATAGACGATACCATCCTTGAAGCCGCGGAAAGTGATGTCGCCGCCGTCATTGGCGACCGCTGGCCGCACGCGGGTCTCGATCAGATCCTTGATCATGTCGACCGTCTCGGCATCGGCTTCGTCAAAGAACTCGTCCTCGTCGTCGAGATCGACATCGCTCGCGGCCGTACCGTCGGCGAGCAGCGGCGCGCCGGACATGTAGTGCTCCATGATGGCGCCGAGGATCGCGGGCTTGAGCTGTTGCCATTCACCGTTCGCCTTGGTCACGGTGATGAAGTCCGAGCCGTAGAACACGCCGGTGACGCCGGGGACTTCGAACAGCTTTTCGGCGAGCGGCGAGCGTGCGGCCGATTCGCGGTTGGCAAATTCCATCGGTCCGCCGTCGACCACGACGCGGCCGGGAATGAACTTCAGCGTGGCGGGATTGGGGGTGGCTTCGGTTTGAATGAACATGGTTTTCTCCAGACGTCGCCGGTTCAAGGCCGGCGCGTGCTCTATCCACTAGCAGATGGCGACGGCGAACGCACGGTCAAGGGGTAAGCTGGCCGTTCACCTGTTATATCAGCGGGTTAGGGTACCCGCTTCTTCCCTCTGCCGGCTAACGGGGCGAGGCGAACGAGCAGCAGTCTAGGACAGCGAATCCACGCTCTGGTCGCTGAGCGCGCCGGAAATGACCGTCACCGGCACCGGGAACGTGCCCAGCGCGTGCGCGAGCAGCGCGACCCATGGCCCCGGGCCTTCCGCGCCCGGGTTCGCGGCGAGCACCAGCATGGCGATGTCGGGGTCCTCGTCGATCACCGCCAGCAGCTGTTCCATCGCAGCGCCTTCGCGGATCACCCGTTCCGGCGTGATCGCGGCGATGCCGTTGGCGCGGCCGGCGGCACGGTCGAGCGCGGCTTCGGCCGCCTCATGCGCTTCGGCGCGCATGATGTCGGCGACCCCCAGCCATTCCTGGCTCTGCTGTTCGGGCTCGATGATGCGGAGCATCACCACGCCGCCACCGGCCCGAATCGCCCAGCGGCTGGCGTAATAGACCGCGCGATCCCATTCGGCGGTGTCGTCGACGATGACGAGGCATTTGGGCTTGTGACCCGGCTCGAAGCAAAGTCGCTTGCTGGTCATGCATGTCCCGGAATGTCCACGCTGACATGCTGCCACACTCCGTAGTACTTGGGGAGAGCAGAAGCGAGCCGGCGCCGTGGCGTCGGCCGCGTTTTCGCGAACTTATTATCAGCGCCGACGGATGAAGCCCACGATGTCCTTCGAGAGCGTCATGGTCTCGTCGGCAATCGCGCGCGCGCGGTCGGCGCCATCGTTCAGGATCGCGTCGATATGGCCGGGGTCGGCGACGAGGCGCTTCATCTCGCCGGCAATCGGCGCGAGCTTCGTGACGCACAAATCCACCAGCGCGTTCTTGAAGCTGGAGAACTGGCCGCCGCCGAAATCCCTGAGCACGTCGGCCTTGGAGCGGCCGGAGAGCGCGGCGAAGATACCGACGAGATTGTCGGCCTCGGGACGCGCTTCCAGACCCTTCTCCTCGGTCGGCAGCGGCTCCGGGTCGGTCTTGGCCTTGCGGACCTTCTGCGCGATGGTGTCGGCGTCGTCGGTCAGATTGATGCGCGAATTATCCGACGCATCCGACTTCGACATCTTCTTGGTGCCGTCGCGCAAGCTCATCACGCGCGTCGCCGGGCCCGTGATCAAGGGTTCCGGCAGCGGGAAAAACAGGCCGTCATTGGCGCCCTGGCTGCGGATCGAGTCGGCGAAGTCGTTGTTGAACTTCTGCGCGATGTCGCGCGAGAGCTCAAGATGCTGCTTCTGGTCCTCGCCGACCGGCACGTGGGTGGCGCGGTAGAGCAGAATGTCAGCCGCCATCAGCACGGGATAGTCGAACAGACCGACGGAGGCGTTCTCGCGGTCCTTGCCGGCCTTCTCCTTGAACTGGGTCATACGGCCGAGCCAGCCCATGCGCGCGACGCAGTTGAAGATCCAGGCGAGCTCGGCGTGACCCGAGACCTGGCTCTGGTTGAACACGATGTGCTTGCTCGGATCGATGCCGCTGGCGATGAACGCCGCGGTCACCTCGCGGGTGTTGCGCGCGAGCTCGACCGGTCCGCCCCAGACGTCCACGCCCTGCGTGATCGCGTGCATGTCGACGACGCAATAGATGCAGTTGTGGGTTTCCTGCATCTTCACGAAGTTGACGATTGCGCCGAGATAATTGCCGAGGTGCAGATTGCCCGTCGGCTGGACGCCCGAAAAAACCCGTTCAACGAATGGCATGGCAGCTTCCCTGCAAGATACGGGGCGTCGTTTCCAACAGCGGCGCTGCCCCGTCAAGGGAATTTCGCTGACTTCAGGCGCCGGGATCGGGCTGGGCGGGGCGCTTCAAGGCACCGGCCGCCTCGCGCCAGGACGCGACGCGGAGGATTTGCAGGAGCAAGCCATAGACGACGATTCCGGCGGCGATCTGTGATCCCAGCGCAATGAAGCGGATGAGCCCATGGGCCTGTGAAGGCAAGAGGCCCGCGGTCAGCCACAGCAGGCCGCCCATGGCGAGCGCGGCGAGCACGATTCGCGGCAGCCGCTTGCGGGCGGCGGCGTCGACCGAGAAGCCGAATTCACGCGTGCCTTTCCGGAGCAGCGAGATCGCACTGCTCCAGGCGCCGGCGGCGATGCTGGCGGCGATCCCGCTCGCGCCGAAGAAGTGACCGAGCAGGATCGCGAGCGCGACCGCGACCACGAACCCTTTGGCAGTCGCAAGCAGCGGCGTCATCGTGTCGCTGCGGGCAAAATAGGCCGGGGACAGCGCCTTGATCAGCACGTGCGCCGGCAGTCCCAGCGCCAGCCACATCAGGGCGCGCGCCGTGGCCGCGCTGTCCTCCGCGCCAAAGGCGCCGTGTTCGAACAGCAGCCGCACGATCGGCTCGGCCAGCACGATCAGGCCGAGCGTCGCCGGCAATGCCAGCCCGGTCGCGAGTTCCAGCGCACGCGATTCCGCATGCGCAACCGCGTCACGGTGACCGCTCCTCACCGCGCGCGTCAGCTCCGGCACCAGCACCGTACCCATGGCGACGCCGACAATGCCAAGCGGCAGCTCGATCAAGCGGTTGGCGAAATAGAGCCAGGAGACCGCGGCCGGCGTGGCGGAGGCGATGATCGCGCCGGCAACCATCAGCCATTGCGGGCCGGAGCTCGCGATCATGCCCGGGATCGCCTTGGCGAAGAAGCCGCGCATGTCCTTGTCGAAGCTCACGCGCAACGGTGTCGCCAGACGCGCACTTCGCTGCGACAGCAGCATCAGGAGCTGCAACAGGCCGGCGATGCCGACGGAGGCCGCCAATATCCACGCGGCGACGGTCGCGTCGACGTGCCACAGCAGGAGTGTTGTGATCGCAGCGATCAGGGCGATGTTGAACAGCAGCGGCGAGAACGCGGTGAGTGCAAAGCGACCCTGCGCGTTGAGCAGGCCCATCAGCACCGTGACGGGTCCCGCGAAGGCAAGATAAGGCAGCATCAGCCGCGCATTCTGGACGGCGAGATCGAGCGATGCGCTGCCGACGAAGCCCGGCGCGATGATCATGATGATCAGCCGCATCAGCAGTGCAATCACGATTGAGATTGCGATCAGGCCCGCGCTCACGGAGCTGAGCACGCGTCCCGCGAACGCCGCGGCAGCCGCCTCGCCGTCGCGGTCACGAACGCGCAGCCAGGCCGGGATCAGCGCCGCATTCAGGGCCCCCTCGCTGAGCAGGCGCCGCACCACATTGACGAGCTGAAATGCCGCCAGAAACGCGTCCGCCACGGCGCCGGTGCCGAGCAGCGCCGCGATCAGGGAATCGCGTGCAAAGCCCAGCAGCCGTGAAGCCAGTGTCCCCGTCGAGACGGTCAGGAAGGAGCGGATCATCGGAACTGCATAATACCGTTGCTTGCCCGCGAAGGGCCGGCCGTGATAGGCCGCGAGCCAGATTTCAGACCGACAGGAAGCGGATTTCCGCGGGTATCGCAATCCGCCAAACAGGATCAAGGTGAATGGCTGACGTGAAATATGACGTTCTCGGCATCGGCAACGCGCTGTTCGACGTGCTGGTCAAGACCGACGAAGCCTTTCTGGGCAAGCACGGCATGACCAAGGGCAGCATGTCCCTGATCGACGAGGCGCGGGCCGCCGCCATCTACAAGGACATGGGCCCGGCGACGGAAGTTTCCGGCGGTTCGGCCGCCAACACCATCGTCGGCATCGGCAGCCTCGGGGCGCGCGCCGCCTATGTCGGCAAGGTCAAGGACGACCAGATCGGGAAGCTCTACGTCCACGACATCCGCGCGGCCGGCGTCGCCTTCAACACGCCCGCGGCGAAGGACGGTCCTGCGACCGGCTGCTCCTACATCCTGGTGACTGACGACGGCGAGCGCACCATGAACACCTATCTCGGCGCCGCGCAGGACCTGTCGCCCGCCGACATCGACCCGGCCGAGATCGCCGCGGCCGGCATCGTCTACCTCGAGGGCTATCTCTGGGACCCCAAGAACGCCAAGGACGCCTTCGTCAAGGCGGCCAAGATCGCTCATGATGCCAAGCGCAAGGTGGCGCTGACGTTGTCGGATTCCTTCTGCGTCGATCGTTATCGCGACGAGTTCCTGGGGCTGATGCGCAACGGCACCGTCGATATCGTGTTCGCGAACGAGTCCGAGCTGCATTCGCTCTACCAGACCTCGGACTTCGACACCGCGCTCAAGCAGCTGCGCAACGACGTCAATCTCGGCGTGGTCACCCGCAGCGAGAAAGGCTGCGTGGTGGTGACGCCAACTGACGCAGTCGCAGCCCCGGCGTCTCCGATCGCGAAACTCGTGGACACCACCGGGGCCGGCGATCTCTTCGCCGCCGGCTTCCTGTTCGGTCTGGCGCGCAACCTGCCCCACAAGCAGTGCGGCGAACTCGGCGCGCTCGCGGCCGCCGAAGTGATCCAGCACATCGGCGCGCGTCCACAGGTGTCGCTGAAGGAGCTCGCCGGGCAGCGCGGGCTGACGTCTTAAGGTGGAATAGCCTCATCCTCGCTGTCATCGCCCGGCTTGGCCGGGCGATCCCGTACTCCGAGACGGTCGTGATTCAATCGAGAAGCTTCGGCGTACTGGATTCCCCGCCTTCGCGGGGAATGACAGCTGCGACTCACGCCGTCTTCGCGGCCTTCAGCCCAAGCCGTTGCTCCACGTCGTCGCGCATCAGGAATTTCTGAACCTTTCCGGTCACGGTCATCGGAAACTCGTCGACGAATTCCACGTACCGCGGAATCTTGTTGTGGGCGATCTGGCCGTCGCAGAAGGTGCGCACCTCTTCCTTCGTCAGCGTCTCGCCGGGCCTGACGCGGATCCAGGCGCAGAGCTCCTCGCCGTAGCGGGTATCCGCAACGCCAAAGATCTGCACGTCCTGAATCTTGGGATGGCGGTAGAGAAATTCCTCGATCTCGCGGGGATAGAGGTTCTCGCCGCCGCGGATCACCATGTCCTTGATGCGGCCGACGATGTTGCAATAACCCTGGTCGTCGATGATGGCGATGTCGCCGGTATGCATCCAGCCGTTGGCGTCGAGCACATCCGCGGTCTTCTCCGGCTCCTCCCAGTAGCCCAGCATCACGCTGTAGCCGCGGGTGCAGAGCTCGCCCCGTTCGCCGCGCCTGACGATCTTGCCCTCGAGATCGACGACCTTGACCTCGACATGCGGATGGATTCGCCCGACCGTCGAGACGCGGCGATCGAGCGGGTCGTCGACGGCGCTTTGGAAGCTGACCGGGCTCGTCTCGGTCATGCCATAGGCGATCGTGACCTCGCCCATGTTCATCTCGCTGTTGACGCGCTTCATCACCTCGATCGGGCAGGGTGCACCGGCCATGATGCCGGTGCGCAGCGATGTCAGATCGAAGTTTGAGAATTCGCGGTGGTCGAGTTCGGCGATGAACATGGTCGGCACACCGTACAGCGCGGTGCATTTTTCCTGCTCGATCGTCCGCAGCGTTGCCAGCGGATCAAACCCCTCGCCGGGATAGACCATCGTTGCGCCGAGCGTGACGGAGGCGAGGTTGCCCATCACCATGCCGAAGCAATGATAGAGCGGCACCGGAATGCAGATGCGGTCCTGTTCGGTCAGGCGCATGGCGCGGCCGACGAAATAGCCGTTGTTGAGAATGTTGTGATGGGTCAGCGTCACGCCCTTGGGCGATCCCGTCGTTCCGCTGGTGAACTGGATGTTGACGGCATCGTCGAATTGCAGCGAGGCACTGAGCGCGGCGAGCTGTTCGCGATGCAGGGTACCGCCCATGCCGGCGACCTCGTCGAACGGGATCGTGCCCGGGCAGGCGGGGCCGCCGATCTGGATCACGATGCGCAAGGCCGGCAGCCGCGCCGCGCGCAATTGCCCGGGCTTGGCGCTCGCGAGCTCCGGCAACAGCGTGTTGAGCATGTCCATGTAGTTGCTGGTCTTGAATGCCGTCGCGGTGACGATGGCGCTGCATCCGACCTTGTGAAGCGCGAATTCCAGCTCGCTCAGCCGGTAGGCCGGATTGATCGTCACCAGGATGAGGCCGGCCTTGGCGGCGGCAAACTGGGTCAGTGTCCATTCCGGCCGGTTCAGCGACCAGATGCCGATCCGCCCGCCCCGTTCGAGGCCGAGCGCGACAAAGCCGGCGGCGAGCGCGTCGACCCGCTGGGCAAACTCTCCCCATGTCCATCTCACGCCGTGGCTGGGCGAGACCAGCGCCTCACGATCGCTCCAGCGCCGCGCGGCCTGATCGAGGCTGCGCCCGATGGTGTCGCCGAGCAGCGGCGTGTCGGAGGTGCCGCAAACGTAACTGTCGGCTTTGTCTGCCAAGATCGTGTCCTCCAGTCAGGTGCGTGCACGGCCGGGACAACAAGCCCGGCCGTGACGCGTCGTGAGAGTCAGGCGCGCCTCACGCCGCCTTCTGCCCGCTTCCCGCATCGAGCCCGGCATAGACGCCGCGCTCGAAGCCGGCAAAAGCCTCGAGACACTTTGCGTCGGCGAATGGCAGCAGCTGCATCAGGATCACGCCGGTGACGTCGCGCGCCGGGTCGATCCAGTAATAGGTGTTGGCGAGGCCCGCCCAGGCGAGGCTGCCCGCGCTGCGGCCCTCGGCGGTCTTGGCGGTGTTGATCATGAAGCTGAGGCCCCACTTCTTCACCTGCTCCGGATAGAGATCGACGTCATTGGTGTACATCGGCGCCGCCGTGGTCATCTTGCCCATGGCGAGGTCGCCGATGTGGTTCTGCCCCATCGTCGCGATGGTCTCGGCCTTCAGCACCTGATTGCCGTTGCCGCGGCCCTTGTTCAAGATCATCTGGGTAAACCTGATATAGTCGGCCGCGGTCGAATAAAGGCCGCCGCCGCCCATGTGGAATTCCGGCTCCTGCTCGAGCTCGAACGGGATCGCGGCGAGCTGGCCATCCTCGCCGCGCGCATGCATGCCGACCAGACGCTTGCGCATGTCGTCGGTGATCTTGAAAGCGGTATCGCTCATGCCGAGCGGTGCGAACAGATTGTCGCGCAGATAGGCATCGAGGCGCTTGCCGCTGACGGCTTCCACCGCCTTGCCGACGAAATCGATATTGGTGCCGTATTCCCAGCGCGTGCCGGGGTCGGTCATAACCGGCGTCTTCAACGCCGCGTTCTGGCAGGTGGTGATGGCGGGGATGCCGGATTTCTCGAGATGGATCGCGAGATCGCCGTTCCACATGTTGTAGGCAAAGCCGGCGGTGTGGGTCATGAGCTGGCGCAGCGTGATCGGCCCCTTGGCCGGCCGCAGCTTGGCTTCGCCCTTGGCATCGAAACCTTCGAGCACCTGCGGCTTGGCGAGATCGGGCAACACCTCGCCGATCGGCGCATCCAGCGACAGCTTGCCTTGCTCGACGAGCTGCATCGCGCCCGCTGATGTCACCGCCTTCGTCATCGATGCGATCCAGAACACGCTGTCGGCGGTCATCGCATCCGGCTTGGACAGGTCGCGTTTGCCGAACGCGCCCTGATACAGCACCTCGGTACCGCTGGCGGCGATGGCGACGACGCCGGGAATCTCCCTGGCCTCGCTCTTCTGGCGCAGAATCTGGTCGATCTCAGCTTTGCCTTGCATCCGCGTTTCCTCCGGTTTGATTATTGTTGGAAGCGATCGATTGTCCTCCCGCGTGCGCCGCGCGGCAAGCACATCCGCGTACCTGCCGCGGTCGCGATGTCGTGACTTGACGGTCGGCTCCCCTCGCACGACGACAAGGCGGCTGACCTGCAACACTCCGTCACAATCTGTGGTGGATGGCCGCAACCAGCCGTGACCGTGGATGGGTGCTGGCGAGATGTTTCGACCGTTTGAAGCACTTGAAACATTTTGTGAGCTGCGGCGTTCAGCTCTCGGCCGATCGACGGTCGACGTTAAGACTTGATGCAAATTGGCGGCCGCCCACCGGCCGCGAGGGGGGACTCAGATGATTTCGACCTGGAGCGAATGGAAGCGCTATCCCCGTCCCGGACGGGGCGAGAATCTCGAAGCGCCGATCGCGCCCGGCATCTACGAGGTCCGCATCGCCGGCACCGGCGCACTTTATTCCTTCGGCGCTGTCGACAATCTGGCACAGGCGCTGGCGCTGCTGCCGGTCGGTTCAAAGTCCTGGTTCGGCCGCCGCAACGCGTCCGACGTTCCTGATCTCGAATACCGGACCTGCGCAACCTCCTCGAAGGCCGACGCCAAGGCCGCCGCCGAGCGCATGATCGGGCGGCGCGAGACCTATCTGAGCGGCGCGGCGTAACTCCGCCGTTCCGAGCCTGGCTCCCAGCAGATGTGCGTTGCGGGACGGTGCATTGCGCGCCGCGTCTCCCTATATTCCGGCCGAACCGGAACAGCCCGCAAAAGCCCCGCAGGAGCAACGCCATGACCCCGACCGCCGCCGCACGTGCCCAGCACGCCACGTCCAATCTGCGCGACCGGTTGAAGGACCCGTCGCTGCTGAAGGAGGCCTGCTACATCGACGGCACCTGGGTCGGCTCGCCGGTCTTCGCCGTCAACAATCCCGCAACCGGCATCGAGCTTGCAAAGGTTCCGCAGCTTTCGGCCGATGACGCCACCAGGGCGGTCGAGGCCGCCGAGCGCGCGTTCCCGGGCTGGGCCAAGCACACCGCCAAGCAGCGCTCCAATATTTTGCGCAAATGGTTCGAGCTGATCATCGCCAATCGCGAGGACCTCGCGCTGATCCTCACCTCCGAGCAGGGCAAGCCGCTCGCCGAAGCGCTCGGCGAGGTCGACATCGGCGGCGCCTATGTCGAATTTTTCGCCGAGGAGGCCCGCCGCGTCTATGGCGAGACGATTCCGACGCAGCGGCCGGATGCGCGCTTGCTCGCGATCAAGCAGCCGATCGGCGTCTGCGGCGCGATCACGCCGTGGAATTTCCCGAACTCGATGATCACACGAAAGGTTTCGCCGGCGCTTGCGGCCGGGTGCACCGTGGTGCTGAAGCCCGCCAATGAAACGCCGCTGTCGGCGCTGGCGCTTGCCGCGCTCGCGGAGAGAGCCGGCGTGCCCAAGGGTGTGTTCAACATCGTCACGGGCGATGCAGCGCCGATCGGCAAGGTGTTGTGCGAGCATCCGGCCGTGCGTTTCGTCGGCTTCACCGGCTCGACCGCGGTCGGCAAGATTCTCTACCGGCAGGCCTCCGTCGGCGTGAAGCGGCTCGGCCTCGAGCTCGGCGGCAACGCGCCGTTCGTGGTGTTCGACGACGCCGACATCGATGCGGCGGTCGACGGCGCGATCGTCTCGAAATACCGCAACATGGGCCAGACCTGCGTCTGCGCCAACCGCATCTACGCCCAGGACAAGATCTACGACGAGTTCGTGCAGAAGCTGTCGAAGAAAGTCGCGGCGATGAAGATCGGTGACGGTACCGAGAACGGCGTCACGCAGGGCCCACTGATCAATTTGAAAGCGGTCGACAAGGTCGAGCGCCATATTGCGGACGCCGTCAAGCGCGGCGCCAGGATCGTCACCGGCGGCAAGCGCAGCGAGCTCGGGCGTTCGTTCTTCGAGCCGACGGTGCTTGCCGACGTCGAGCCGGACTCGCTGGTGGCGCAGGAGGAAACCTTCGGCCCGCTCGCACCTGTGATCCGCTTCAAGGACGAGGCCGACGTCATCGCGATGTGCAACGCCTCGCCATTCGGGCTCGCCTCCTACTTCTACTCCCGCGATCTCGGCCGCGTCTGGCGCGTCGCCGAGGCGCTGGAATCCGGCATGGTCGGCGTCAACACCGGCCTGATCACCACCGAAGTGGCGCCCTTCGGCGGCGTCAAGGAAAGCGGCCTCGGCCGCGAAGGCTCGCATCACGGCATGGAAGAATATGTCGAGATCAAATATGTGATGATGGCGGGGGTTTAGCTGCTGGTCGCCGTGGCCTGAAACGCGGCATCTACGGCGTTCGCCGTCCTCCCGTGAGGGCCTAACGTTCTCTGCAGCAGGGCTCAATGCAACGGCCCCTACGCAGGAGAACGTGATGACCAAACTAAGTGAGCTGGCGATCGAAGCCCATGGTGGGCTTCAGCGCTGGAACCAGTTCGAGCAGGTCGCGGCCGACCTTCAGCAGGGGGGCGTGTTGTGGTCCTTGAAAGGGCAGCCCGAGACGCTTCAGCAGACCACCGTGACGGTTGGTCTGCGCCAGGAATGGGCGTCCCACTCGCCCTTCGGCGCCGAGCGCCGCCGTTCGCGGTTCGAGCCGGGGCGGGTCGCCCTCGAAGCGGCCGACGGCACGGTGCTCGACGAGCTTCGTGACCCGCGCAGCAGCTTTGCAGGTCATACTCTGCAAACGCCGTGGACCGATCTCCAGCTCGCCTATTTCGCCGGCTGCGCCATGTGGACTTACCTCAACACCCCGTTCGTGCTCGCCTGGCCGGGAGTCGAGGCAGAAGAGCTGGAGCCGGTGCGTACGAATGACGGGCTGTGGCGCCGTCTTGCGGTCCGTTTTCCAAATGACATCGCAACGCACAGTGCGGTGCAGACGCTCTATTTCGATGCGGACGGACTCTTGAAGCGGCACGATTACGACGTGGAGATCGCCGGCAATACGCCCGGCGCGCATCTGATCGATGGCTATGTCGAGGTCTCGGGCATCCGGTTTCCGACCAAGCGTCGCATTTATGCACGGCAACCCGACGGCAGCTTCAGCACCGAGCCGCTGGTCGTCTCGATCGATCTGTCCAATATCCGGCTGAGCTGATTTGAGGCACGTCAGAGCATGGCGAGTGGCCCAGCCTCCTTGCGGAAGGTCCGCGGCGCCTCGCCATGCACGCGGACAAAAGCCTGTCGCATGCGCTCACGGGTCGCAAAGCCGGTCTCGCGCGCCACGACCTCGATCGGCAAACGAGTCTGCTCCAGCATCAGCTTCGCGGATTCGAGGCGCAAGGCTTCGACGGCCTTGGCCGGCGTCGTGCCGGTCGCCGAGCGGAAGAGTCGCGTGAATTGCCGCGGGCTGAGACAGGCGGCGCGGGCCAAATCCTCGATCGTGAGGCTCTCGCGCAGGTTTTGCCGGGCGTAGTTCAGGGCCTTCTGGATCCTGTCTTCGCTCGTTCCGACCTCCAGCAAAACCGAATGCTGCGATTGTCCGCCGGGGCGGCTGTGGTACATGACCATGCCTTTGGCCACGGAGCGAGCCCTCTCGGCACCGAGGTCTCGTTCGATCATGCCGACGACCATGTCGGTGCCGGCGCTCATGCCGGCAGACGTCCAGATCTGGCCGTCGGCAATGAAGATCTTGTCGGCGTCCACATTGCAACCCGGGAATCTGGCCTGCATCTCCTGTGCGTAGCGCCAATGCGTGGTCGCTCGCCGCCCGTTCAACAGCCCGGCGTCACCGAGCACGAACGAGCCGAGACAGATCGACGAAACCCGCCGCGCATTCCGGGCCGCTGCGCGAAGCAGTCGGACGAGGCCGGGTGATGAGGTTGGAATGTCGAGGCCCGCCGCGACGATGAGGGTGTCGAAAGCGGCCTGATCGAAAGGCTCCGTCATGACTTGCATCCCAGCAGACGAGGTGACCAGCCCGCCGTCTTCCGAGAACGCACGAACATCGTAGATTTTTTCTCCAGCCTGCTTGTTCGCCACGTCGAAAGCGGCGACGGCGCCGAAACAGACGGCTTGGAAGCTCGGAGACAGAACCAAGCCGATTCTCATGATGACTCCTGGATGCGACGGACCACCTGTTTGTGCGCCTGCTCCCCTCGCCAATTGGATGGCCGAAATGATGGCATCTACGTCCTGTCGATGCCGTAAGCCGGCTGATACGTCTCCACCCTCGAGCGCGGGAAGACGACATACATATGGCGAGCGTCATATATGGAGTGCTCGCCGTCGTGCCAGCAGCCATCCGTGCACTTCAAGAAAAAGGAAAAGGCATGTCCCTTGAAACGGCGCGAACGGAATTCATCGAGGCCGGCGGTATGCGCTTTGCCTTCAGGCGCCTCGACCCGGCAAAGGGTATGCCACTGGTCCTGCTTCAGCATTTCACAGGCAACATGGATTCCTGGGATCCGGCCGTGGTGAACCGGCTCGCGGAAACCAGGCCGGTCATCGTTTTTAACAATGCGGGCGTCGGCACGAGCTCCGGCGCGACGCCGGACAACGTCGAGCAGATGGCGGCGGATGCCGAAACTTTCATCAGGGCGCTCGATCTCGGTGAGGTCGATCTTCTCGGCTTCTCGCTCGGTGGCATGATCGCTCAGGTGCTCGCTGCCCGGGGGACGGGGCTCGTCCGCAAGATGATCGTGGCGGGAGCGGCGCCGCGCGGCGGCGAGGAGCATCTGATGGCCGTCGTCAACGACGCCTTTGCCCGTGGGGCTGCCGATGTCAGGCTGCCGCTGTTCTTTACGCCCTCCGAGGCCAGCCAGCGCGCCGGTAGGGGCTTTATCGCGCGAGCGACTGCGCGCGCACAGGACCGGGATCCCGAAAGCGGAGACAGTGTGAGCGAACCTCAGGCGAAGGCGATCATCACCTGGTGTGCCCGCAAGGACGAGGCGTCCATCCTCCGCGCAATCGCGCAGCCCACCTTGATTGTTCACGGCAGCGACGATTCAATGTTCCCGAGCATCAACGCCTACAACATGTTCAAGGCGATGAGTGATGCGCAGCTCATCCTGTATCCCGACTCCGGACACGGCGCACCTTTCCAATACCCGGATTTGTTCGTAGCACATTGCAGAACGTTTCTGGATGCGAGGGCTACCGCCTGAGCACCGCGATCGTGCGGTTCGCAAAGGTCAGCCGCTCCGCCATGACCGACACGAAATAGGTCAGCAGCTTGTGGCTGAGCGCTGGATCCTCGGTCTTGATGGCGTCGAACTGGTGCGTATTCAGCACGTAGAGCACGCTGTCGACCTCGGCCTGGATGGTCGCGCTGCGCGGTGTCTGTGACACCAGCCCCATCTCGCCGATCGTGGTGTAACGGCCGAGGCTGCGCACGCGTGTGGTGCGGTCGTGATCGGCCGGGATCATGATGCCGACGCGGCCGTCGAGGATGAAATGCATGGAATCGGCGGGGGCGCCGGCCTGCACGATGACCTCGCCGGCTTCGACCTCGATGCGCTGGCAGCGGCGGATCAGCTCGTCGGCGCCGTCTTCGCTGCCGAGCATTCGCGTGAACCAGTCACGCAGGCTGGCTTCTTCCTGCGCCAGCTCCTGATGCTGCGAGATGAGCTCGTTCTCGCACCATTCCAGCGCGCGATCGAGCTCGGGGATGATGGTGACGCCCTCGCCGACGAAGTCGCTGGAGCGCAGCACCTTCTCGGCCGCAGCCGACAGATGCACCAGGATCAGCTCGACTCCGAGATCGCCGGCGCTGCGCTTGATCTGGGCGAAACTATAGGCAGCCGATGAATCCACGCCGGTGACGAGCTTGAAGTCAAACAGCAGATAGCGGCACTCGGGGCGTTCCTGCAGCAGCTGCTTGACGTGCTGGTAGAGCCGGTTGGCGGAGCCGAAGAAGAGATAGCTCTGGAGATTGAGGCCCTGGATCTTGCCCCCGTGGGCAAGCAGCACGTCCTGGTCGTCGCGCGAGCGGTCGAGCGAGGAGCGGTACTCCGAGCCGTCGAAACTGTATTTGATCGACTCGACCCGCGCGGCGCTGAACGCAAACGTCGCGCAGCCGATGATGACGCCGATCAGGATGCCCGGAACGAAACCCCAGGCCACGATGATCGCGATGATGGCGATCAGCGAGAGATATTCGAGCTTCGACAGCCGCTTGCGCGACTCGATGATCCATTTGTGCAACTGGTCGGCGCCGAGATAGAGCAACAGCCCGCCGAGCACGCATTTGGGGATGAAGCCGAGCAGCTCGGGTGCGACGGCAAGCACCAGCAGCGACAGCGCTGAGGCGGTGAGGCCGGACAGTCGCCCGCGGCCGCCGCTGCTGAAATTGAGCATCGAGCGGCTGGTCGAGCTGCAACCGGGGTAGCCGCCCAGCATGCCGGTCAGGATGTTGGCGGCGCCGGTGACGTTCAGCTCACACTCCAGATTGGCTTCGCGATGCGTGGCCACCTCGATGCCGGTGGTGTTGAACAGCGTGCTGGAGGCCGTGACGAAGATGACGGCGACGACATTGCCAAGCAGGTCCGGTATGGCAAACCAGGGATAGCGGGCGAGATCGTCGGTATGCCAGGGCAGCATGAAGACCGCTTGCGGCGGTGGCTGAAAGGTCCAGCCCAATGTGCGCGCCTCATCGAAGGAAACGCCGGTGATCCAGAACGCCAGATGCGCGGTGAGCACGCCGCCGACCAGGATGATCGGCAGTCCGAACGGGCTGCGCGAGCGGTGCCAGGTGAGATACAGCACCAGCGCCATCGCGCAGGCGGCACCGAGCTCCAGCAGGATGGTGCGGTCGGCGAAGTGCGACAGCGTCGTGAACTGCAGCGGATGGTCGGTGATCACCCGGACCGCACCCATGACGATGAGAAGTCCGGTGGCGCCGAGGAAGCCGCCGACCACCGGATAAGGCACGTAACGGATGGCGCGGCCAAGCCGCGTCAGGCCCAGTCCACACAGCACCAATCCTGTCAGCATCGTCGACAGGCCGAGCGTGATCAGGATCGGGGACAGCAACGGCGTCGACAGGTTCGCCGTCTCGATGCGTTCGACCACCGAGGCCGCCAGGATACCCGTCACCGCGGCGGTCGAGCTGTCGGGGGCTGCAATCGCGAAGGGCAGCGAGCTGCCGAGCCCGACGACGGCCGCAAGCACCGCGGAGCTGACGAAAGTGGCCGTGATGCCGTAGGACAGGTAGGGCGACAACGGCCCCGCGAAGATCAGCAGCGCGTAGGACAGTCCGAACGTGACGGTCAGGACGCTGGCGGCGCTCCCGCCCAATATATCGTTCAGCGCGCGCTTGAGGGCCGGATTGAGCCCGGTCGACGGAGTGAAGCCAATCGCTGGATCTGTCACGCCGTGCCACTCGCTGAGTATTCCCCTCCGAGAGGTAGACGACTGGAGACTTAGCGCAACAAGATTCTTGCAAGCCGGATGGAAGAAACCGAAGCGCCCGCCATTCGGTGTCGTCCTGGCGAAAGCCAGGAGGTGGATTCACACTCGAAGTGCAACAGTTGAGAGGAGAAGGCCTCGGCCGGGGTTCTGAAGTCAAGGCATTTGCGCGGGGTG
>NZ_JBHTFN010000004.1:22299-35544 GCF_042666195.1 Bradyrhizobium sp. GCM10028915 | reverse complement strand
GCGGATCCCCGTCGCCCGGCCTATGCGCTTGGCCGATAGGCAGGTCACGGACGCATCGCTTTCCCTCGGATCGCTTCTCGCTGAAGCCTGGAATGCGCACTGGGCCTACTCGCGCCATCGGGGTGCGGCGGGATCGGCGCGCCTTAGAATGAGCGCGGCAATCTGAGCCTGGAACCTAGCGCGCCGGATGTCATCGAAACCGGAATGACGTTGCACATGCCTCATCCTGTTCAGCGAGAATAGACCTGTTTGGCTGCAGTGAGACGGTGCTGTGTGCCGTGGCGAAGATTAGTCAGCGGCACGCCTCACATCCTTCTATCACGCCTGAGAACGACTGAGCGACGTCTGTGCGCGCCAATCAAGCCCAGGTGCCATCAGCTTGCGGGTGGCACACCGTCTCTGACGCGCCGCTCAAAAGTGTGTCCCGCCGCGAGCAACGCTGAAGTCGCTTACAACGAATCCAGCACGATGGTCGAGCACGAAGGATTTAGTCGATCAACTGGGGATGCACCAGTCTTTGACTCAATTGGCCCAAAATAGCAGAACGGACCAAGGGTGTTCTTGTCACATCTGCGGAAACGAACAATAGATAACCTTTCAAGTCGCGGGCGGCGAGTTTCAGCTAACTCAGGCCAATCCGTTGGCCGCGTACCATGAGAGTGTCCTGGTATTTGTCCCGAGCGGTCACAATACGAACCCGCAAAGACTATTGATGCGGTTCTTTCCAAGCGCGCCCGGTGGACCACTTCAGTTATCGGCTATTCGCGACGCGGTCATGACACAAAATCTCTCTTGATCGAGGCGATCCGCACGGAGCTGATGTACCTCGAGTCCTTGCTTCTCTCGATTGCGATGTGACGCCGTCTCGTCGACTCGGCGGGCGCCAGTCTGGAGAACCCGTTCGATGCTTCCGCCTCTGCTTCGCGCCGCCTCAGTCCGATACGAACGAGGCCCTTGCGGCCTTCACGGATCCGGAGATGAATCGATGAACCTCTCGGACCCGGCGTGTCTCGTGCGTATCGGGATGAGAGGTGATCCAATAGTTGCGCACGAACCGGACCTCGGGCAGCAAGCGCTTCAGCTCTGGATATCGTTGCGCTGCGTAGTCGTGGAGGATTCCGACTCCATGGCCGGCGCGAACCGCTTCCAGTTGCGCGACCACGCTGCCGCATTCGTATCGACGTGACATAAGGCGGCTCAGTACAGAAGCATAGTCCAAGGCGCGGCTGTAAGCCATGCCTTCGACATGCGTCACGAACAAACGACCGGCGAGTTCATCCTGGCTCGTGATGGGACCCTCGCGCCCAAGGTATTGCTCCGCTGCATAGACGCTAAGTGTGTAGTCGGTCAGCTTCGACAGGATTAGTCGCCCCTGTTTGGGGCGGTCCAACGTAATAGCGATATCGGCCTCTCGCCGCGACAGCGAAAATGTTCGTGGTAACGGCACCAGCTGAACGACGAGCCCCGAATGTTTCGCGGCGAGCATGCCGAGCCGATCTGCAAGAAAATAGTTGCCAAGGCCATCAGGTGCACCGACGCGCACCGTACCTGTGATAGCTTGGCTCGCACCGCTGATGCTGGAGCCCACTCTGAGGAATTCGCTCTCTGCGCGCTCCGCTGCGGCGACCAACGACTCGCCTGCTGCAGTTAGAATGCAGCCGGACGTATGTCGTTCGAGCAGCTTGGTGTTCAAGCTTCGTTCAAGGGCAGTAAGTTGCCGCGCTACCGTGGCATGATTCAACCGAAGGCTCTTCGAGGCCCTCAGTATTTGTCCTGCTCGCGCGACCTCAAGGAATATACGAGCCCGTTCCCAATCCATCGACTACAGTTTCTGCACAACGGAGCCGCACATTCGCTCGTTGATACACGACTTTATGCGCTGCATACGAGCGGCGATCAAGTTCTGTTCAGAAGGAAATGTTCGATGCCGACGACGATTCAGCACTTCATCAATGGCGAGTTGGTGGCAAGCCGCGGTGCCCGTACTACGGCTGTGTACAATCCCGCGACCGGCGAACAAACGGGAACGGTTGGATTGGCTTCGGCCCAAGACGTCCGTGCGGCGGCGGCAGCGGCTCGAAAGGCGTTTCCGACCTGGGCGAACACCCCTCCCTTGCGCCGCGCGCGAATTCTAAACCGCTTCCTGCGAATTCTGGAGGATCGGATCGACGAACTCGCCCAAGTGATCACGGCCGAGCACGGCAAGGTGCTCTCGGACGCAAAGGGCGAGATTCAGCGGGGCATGGAAGTCGTCGAGTTTGCCACCGGCGCACCTCAACTTCTCAAGGGAGAGGTCACGGAAAACGTCGGAACTGGCGTCGACAGCCACTCTCTACGTCAACCGCTTGGCGTTGTTGCCGGTATTACACCATTCAATTTTCCGGCGATGGTAGCCATGTGGATGTTTCCGATCGCCCTCGCGTGCGGCAACACTTTCATTCTCAAGCCGTCCGAACGCGATCCGTCCGCCTCGCTCATACTGGCGAAGTGGCTGAAGGAGGCCGGATTGCCCGATGGCGTCTTCAACGTCGTTCATGGAGACAACGAAGCGGTCGACGCCATCTTGTCCGACGCCAACATAGTGGCCGTGAGCTTTGTCGGGTCCACTCCGGTTGCCCGCTACATCCACGAAATGGCCACTCGAAACGGAAAGCGCTGTCAGGCGCTTGGCGGCGCCAAGAACCACATGATCATCATGCCGGACGCCGACATGGATCAGGCGGTTGACGCGCTGATGGGCGCCGCCTACGGCGCCGCGGGCGAGCGTTGCATGGCGATTTCGGTTGCGGTCCCGATCGGAGACGCGACAGCCGACCGGCTGATCGAAAAACTTGCGCCCAAGGTTCGCGCTCTGAAGATCGGCCCGGGAACCGATCCCGATGCCGAGATGGGGCCGCTTGTGACCAAGCAGCATCTCGACAAGGTCCGTGGCTATATCGATATCGGTGTAGACGAGGGAGCAAACCTGATTGTCGATGGGCGGGACTTCCGGCGCCAGGGTTACGAGAAGGGATATTTCATCGGCGGGACGCTGTTCGACTACGTCACGACCGATATGAAGATCTACAAGGAGGAGATCTTCGGACCGGTGCTCGCCGTCGCACGCGCCAAATCATACGATGAGGCCGCCGAGATGATCAACGCGCACGAGTTCGGCAACGGCACCGCCATCTTCACGAGGGACGGAGATGCCGCGCGCGAATTTGCGCATCAAATTCAAGTCGGGATGATTGGCATCAACGTACCGATCCCGGTTCCGATGGCATTCCACTCATTCGGCGGGTGGAAGGCGTCCCTGTTTGGTGATCACAACATGCATGGACCCGAGGGGATACGGTTCTACACTAAATTAAAGACGATCACGACACGGTGGCCTACTGGCATTCGCTCTGGAGCTGAGTTCGTCATGCCGACGATGAGTTGACGGCGAAGTGCACGGATCATCGATCTTCGCTAACGGGCTCAGCGGGTCGCGGCTTCGTGATGCAATGTCCGAGCGTTGGAGCCGCGATGGTCGGTATCGGGAACGCCTCAGCATATCGATAAATTCGTGCACTAGGCGTTCCGATGTCTCCATCGCCGGCGCGGCCCACGGCAGTCCGCTTCTCGTTCTTTCCCGGGCGTCCTTGCAAAGAAAATGCACAGTTCATGGCGCGGCTGGAGCAGGTAACGACGGCCACCTTAGCGGTGAGATCGAACGGGCCATTTTTATTGTTATCGCCTTCCCTGATTCCGCCTGCTCCGCCATTGCCAGAAGCGCAAGCGACGAGGCAATCCAGACTGTCTCGTGGAAAAGATACTGGATTGCTTCGCTTCGCTCGCGACCCGGGCTCATCGCTTCCGCCTTCGCTCTTTGAGCTTCGGCGGACAAGTTGCGATGCCCGGGATGACGACCAGTGTCAGATCAACCCACCCGCCTCCGCCACGCGGCGCTGGTGGTAGTCGGTGTCGCCGAACGTGTTCTCGATCATGGTGAGGCGCTTGAAGTAATGGCCGATCTTCGCCTCCATGGTCATGCCGATGCCGCCGTGGAGCTGGATCGACTGCTGTCCGACGAACTTGGCCGACTTGCCGATCTGCACCTTGGCCGCGGCAATGGCGTTGGCGCGCTCCTTCGCATCCTCGCAATCGTTCGCCATGGTCGCGAACATCGACATCGAGCGCGCCTGCTCGGCGGCGACGAACATGTCGGAGGCGCGGTGCTGAAGCGACTGGAACGAGCCGATCGGGACGCCGAACTGCTTGCGCGTCTTGATGTACTCGACCGTGGTCTTGAGCGACTCGTCCATCAGCCCGACCGCCTCGGCGCAGAGCGCGACGCGGGCCTCGTCGACCACGCGTTCGATCAGCGCAAGCGAATCCTGATTGCCGATCGCAGCATCAGCGCCGATCTCGACTCCGGTGAAGGTGATATCGGCGGCGTGCAACCCGTCCTGGGTCGGATAGCCCGTCCGGCTGACGCCCTTGGCGTCGGCGGGAACCAGGAAAACGCCGATCCCGCTTCTGTCTCGGCGGTCGCCCTTGTTGCGCGCGGTCACGATCAGCGTGTCGGCATTCTCGCCGTTGAGCACGACGAATTTTTCGCCGTCGATGATGTAGCCGTCGCCCTTCTTCTTCGCGGTCGTCGTGACGTCGAAGAGATCGTAGCGCGAGTTCTTCTCGAGCTGGGCAAAGGCGAGCGTCTTGCTGCCGTCTACGATACCGGGCACATACGCGGCCTTCTGCGCCTCGCTGCCGCCGTGGCGCAGGAAGCCGCCGCCGATCACGACCGTGGCGAGGTAGGGCTCGAGCACCAGCGCCTTGCCAAGCGCTTCCAACACGATCATGGTGTCGACGCCGCCGCCGCCGAAGCCGCCATCGGCCTCGCTGAAGGGCAGGCCGAGCAGACCCTGCTCGGCGAGCTTGCCCCAGACGGCTTTGCTCCAGCCTCCCTTCTCCTTCATATACTTCTTGCGCTGCTCGAAATCGTAGGAATCGGTCAGCAGGCCGTCGATGCTTTCCTTGAGAAGCCGCTGCTCCTCGGTCAAATCAAAATCCATGCTGCTCTCCAATGGGCGGGAATTGCCCTGCCGTCGCCTCACCCTCTGACGTCAACCCCGCGAAGGCGGGGAACCAATAAACGCGGCCGCCTGCCATGCTCGCGACGCGGCCTGTTGGATCCCCGCATCCCCGCCCCACCGCGCAACTGCGTAATTCGCGGGTCAAAGTCCTAGCACCGCTTTGGCAATGATGTTTCGCTGAATCTCGTCGGAGCCGCCGTAGATCGAGACCTTGCGGTTGTTGAAGTAGCTCGGCGCGATCTGGGCGGTCCAGTCCATGGCTTCGTTCGAGCCATCATGGCCGTGCACATCGTAGGGCGCGGCGAGCGGGCCGATGACCTCCATCAAGAGCTCGGTGGTGGTCTGCTGTATCTGGGAGCCCTTGATCTTCAGCACTGAGGATGCCGGGTTGGGCTTTGCCTTGCCGTGCTTGCCTTCGTCGGCGACGACGCGGAGCTGGGTCAGCTCGAGCGCCTTCAGCTCTATCTCGCAGGCGGCCAGTTTCTCGCGGAACGCGGCATCCTGGATGAGCGGATTGCCGCCGGACTCGATCTTTGAGGCCAAATCGCGGATGCGGCGCAGCCGCTCCTTGGAGAGGCCAACGCGAGCCAAGCCGGTCCGCTCATGGCCGAGCAGGAATTTTGCGTAATCCCAGCCCTTGTTCTCCTCGCCGATCAGGTTCTCGTAGGGAACCTCGACGTCGTCGAAGAAGACTTCGTTGACCTCATGGCCGCCATCGATGGTCTGGATCGGGCGCACCGTGACGCCCTTCGACTTCATCGAGAACACGATGAAGGAGATGCCCATCTGCTTCTTGGCGGAAGAATCGGTGCGGCAGAGGCAGAAGATCATGTCGGCGTGCTGGGCCAGCGTGTTCCAGGTCTTCTGGCCATTGATGATCCACTTGTCGCCCCTGCGCTCGGCCTTGGTCTTGAGCGAGGCGAGGTCGGAGCCGGAGCCGGGCTCGGAGAAGCCCTGGCACCACCAATCGTCGACATTGGCGATGCGCGGCAGGTACTTCTTCTTCTGCTCCTCGTTGCCGAAGGTGTAGATGACGGGACCGACCATGCTGACGCCAAAGGCGAGCGGTGGCTGTGCCGGATAGGACTGCAGCTCCTCGGTGAAGATGTAGTGCTGCACGCTTGTCCAGCCGGTGCCGCCATATTGCTTGGGCCAGTGGCTGACGCCCCAGCCTTTCTTGTTGAGGATGCGCCACCACGTCACCATCTCGTCCTTCGAGAGGTGGCGGCCCTCGACCAGCTTGCGCCTTGTATCCGGCGGTACGTTGTCGCGGAAGAACTGCCGCACTTCTTCGCGAAACGCCTGCTCTTCCTTCGTGAATGCGAGATCCATCGGATCCTCCTGTGAGATTCCTGCGGCGTCCCGAAGGCCGGGACTATAGCCGCCGACCTTCGTTGTTACGGAAGCCACTTCCGTCCTTGCCCCCAAGTACGGCTGCGGAGGATGGGGCCGGTCGCGCGTGCGCAACTGCGGAACTAGTCCGTGACGATGTGAATTACGGCAAGACCTCAAACAAACCCGCCGCGCCCATGCCGCCACCGACGCACATGGTGACGACCGCGTACTTCGCCTTGCGGCGGCGGCCTTCGATCAGGGCGTGGCCGGTCAGGCGCGCCCCCGACATGCCGTAGGGATGGCCAATCGAGATCGCGCCGCCATTGACGTTGATCTTGTCCGGGTCGATCCCGAGCTTGTCACGGCAATACAGCACCTGCACCGCGAAGGCTTCGTTGAGCTCCCACAGGCCGATATCGTCGACGGTGAGGCCGTGGCGCTTGAGCAGGCGCGGCACGGCGAAGGCCGGGCCGATGCCCATCTCATCCGGCTCGCAGCCGGCGGTCACGAAGCCGCGGAAGATGCCGAACGGCTGCAGGCCACGCTCGGCCGCTTCCTTGTCGCTCATGATCACGGAAGCGCTGGCGCCGTCCGAGAGCTGGCTGGCATTCCCGGCGGTGATGGTGGAACCTTGGCCGCGCACGGGCTTGAGCCCGGCGAGTCCTTCGGCCGTGGTTTCGGGGCGGGGGCCCTCGTCCTGCGACAGCGTCACGTCCTTGAAGGAGACCGCGCCGGTCGCCTTATTCGTGACCGCCACCTGGGTCGTGATCGGCGCGATCTCCTCACTGAACTTGCCGGCCTGCTGCGCGGCGGCGGTGCGGCGCTGGCTCTCCAGCGAATATTCGTCCTGCCGCTCGCGCGAGATGCCGTAGCGCTTGGCCACGACTTCAGCGGTGTCGATCATGGGCATGTAGGCATCACCCTTCATCTTGAGCAGCGCGGGATCTCGCACGTGGAACGAGTTCATCTTGTCGTTCTGCACGAGGCTGATCGACTCGCCGCCGCCGCCGACGGCGATCTCGACTCCGTCAAAGATCACCGAACGAGCGGCGAGCGCGATGGCTTGAAGCCCCGAGGCGCATTGCCGGTCGACCGTGCTGCCGGCAACGGTGACGGGCAGGCCGCCGCGCAGCAGCGCCTTGCGCGCGATGTTGCTGCCGGTTGAACCCTGCTGAAGCGCCACTCCCATCACGACGTCCTCGATCTCCTTCGGATCGACCTTGGCTCGGGCGACGGCCTCGGCGATCGCGTGGCCGAGCAGGGTCGCGCCCTCGGTGGCGTTGAGCGCACCGCGATAGGCCTTTCCAATCGGGGTACGGGCGGTGGAAACGATGACAGCGTCGGTCAAGAACGATCTCCTGATGCGAGTTGGGTGGATTGTGGCGATTTCTGCTGCCGCGCTGGCCATGGCCGCGAGTTTGGTGCAGCTGATCGGGCGGTCGCGAAGCTCGAGCTCGAGAGCGTGCGCGAGCCGTAGTCAGCGGCTGCCTTCGACGATTGGTCAGGGAGGGTGCCCTGGACGATGTTGTCGCTCCAACGCGCCCTCGAAACAAACTGTTCGCCGGGATGGGTCATGTTCCGCAATACATCACTCATCATTCCGGCGCGCGACCACAGGCTCCGCGCAAAGCGCGCCGTGAGAAGCTCCGTCGCGAGCTCTAACGCGCAATGCGAATCAGAGAGTCCACCGAGCAGCGTACTCGAAGGCGAGATGATTTCCCGATCAGGCCTTTCGGGCCACCCACGTCGCGTAATCGCGCAACGTGGAACAACGAAAGGATTGGCAGCCCTCATCACGCCGCCTTGGACGCCGCCGCGAGCGAGGCGAACGTCTTGCCCTCCGCCGCGAGCTTCTTCAGCAGAGGGGCGGGCTCGAGGCTCGGGTCGTTGGTCTCCTTGGCGTAGAAGGCGAGACGGTCGGCGATGTGCTTGAGGCCGACGCTGTCGGCCCAGAACATCGGGCCGCCGCGATAGATCGGCCAGCCATAGCCGTAGAGCCAGACCACGTCGATGTCGGAGGGACGCGCCGCGACGCCCTCTTCGAGGATCTTCGCGCCCTCGTTGATCATCGGATACATCATGCGCTCGAGGATCTCGTCGTCGCTGACGATTCGCTTCTTGCGGCCGAGACGCAGCAGCGTCTCGTCGATCAGCTTCTCGACCTCCGGGTCGGGCATCGGCGCGCGGGAGCCGGCTTCATACTTGTAGTAGCCCTTGCCGGTCTTCTGGCCGAAGCGGCCGGCTTCGCACAGCGCGTCCGCGATCTCCGACTTGATGCCGCGGTCCTTGCGTGAGCGCCAGCCGATATCGAGGCCGGCGAGATCGCCCATCGCAAACGGGCCCATCGGCATGCCGAACTTGGTGACGACCGCGTCGACCTGCTGCGGCAGCGCGCCTTCGAACAACAGCTTCTCGGACTGCTTGCCGCGCTGGGCGAGCATGCGATTGCCGACGAAGCCGTCGCAGACGCCGACCACGGCCGGCACTTTCGCGATCTTGCGGGCGATGCTCACCGCAGTGACCAGCGCGTCCGGCGCGGTCTTGTCGGCGCGCACGATCTCGCACAGCTTCATGACATTGGCCGGCGAGAAGAAGTGCATGCCGAGCACGTCCTGCGGACGCTTGGTCGTCTTCGCGATCTCGTCGATGTTCAGGTACGAGGTGTTGGAGGCAAGCACGGCGCCTTGCTTGACGTACTGGTCGAGCTTGCCGAAAACTTCCTTTTTCACCGCCATGGTCTCGAACACGGCTTCGATGACGAGATCGGCGTCGCCGACATTCTCGATGCCGACGACACCGTTGATCAGCGCCATGCGCTTGGCGGGAGCATCCGCCGGGATGCCGCCGCGCGCGGCGGTCGCTTCCCAGTTCTTCTGCATGATGCCCATGCCGCGCTTGAGTTGTTCCTCGCCGGTCTCGATCAGGGTGACGGGAATGCCGGCATTGGCAAAGGACATCGCGATGCCGCCGCCCATGGTGCCGGCGCCGAGAATGGCAACACGGTTAACGGGACGCGGCTTGGTGCCTTCGGGAACGCCGGCGATCTTGGCTGCCTCGCGCTCGGCGAAGAAGGCATAGCGCTGCGCCTTGGACTGGTCGCTGGCGACGAGCTTGAGGAAGCCTTCGCGCTCCTTCTTCAGACCCTCGTCGAACGGCAGGTCGATGGCATAGCCGACGGCGTCGGCCGCCGCGAACGGCGCCTCCAGGCCGCGCGACTTCTTGGTCATCGCGGCAACCGCACTGGTGAAGATCGAGCGGTCGGCCTTCGCCGCCGCGATCTTGGAATCGTCGTCGCGCAGACGGCGCAGCGGGCGCTTCTCGGCCAGCAGCTTGCGGACAAAGGCCTCGCCGCCGGACGCCGGGCCTTCGACGATCTCCTCGATCAGGCCGTGTTTGAGCGCTTCCGCAGCGCCGATCGGATCACCACCGACGATCATCTTGACCGCGAGTTCGGGGCCGACTGCGCGCGGCAGGCGCTGGGTGCCGCCGGCGCCCGGCAAGAGGCCGAGCTTCACCTCGGGCAAGCCGAGCTTTGCCTCTTTGACAGCCACACGGAAATTGCAGGCCAACGCGACCTCGAGGCCGCCACCGAGAGCGGTGCCGTGGATCGCGGCCACGATCGGCTTCGGCGAATTCTCCATCTCGGCCAGCACTTCGTTGAGCCCGGGCGGCTTCGGCGGCTTGCCGAATTCGGTGATGTCGGCGCCCGCGATGAAGGTGCGGCCGGCACAGGTCAGCACGATGCCCTTGATCGCGGGATCGGCAACCGCGGCTTTGATGCATTCCAGAATTCCGCCACGAACCGCGGCGCTCAGCGCGTTGACCGGAGGGCTGTCGACCGTGACGATGCCGACTTCGTCATGACACTCAAGCTTGACGACTTCGCTCACGGTGAGCTCCTCAGTGAAACAATAAAATCGGGTGGGTAGCGGACCAGTTCAGCTAGCAAGGCTCAAACGCTCGGTGCGATGCCTGAACCAGCCTGCTGATGATGACTGCCAGACATACGCTCTGCCGTCGGTGTGACTCGCAAGGGACGACTTTCGGGAGACCGATGTCTTGCCGGACTGTTTGGATCGCTCTGTTGGGTCACCCGGGGCCGCACTGTTCGTTTCCGAGCAGCATCAGGTTGCACGGCCACCGGATCATTTGCTGCATATCCCGCCTGCTGCGTCGAATCACTCGGCCTGCTTGACCATGCGGAGGCGCAAAAATGTCTAACCATGCCAAGCTACCATGTCATTCGGACAACCGTCTTTATTGGAACCCATCCGAACAGGTTCGGCTGGGAGGCAGTAGAGTAACAGGATGCCCATATCGATTAATGCAATGGCCCGGAGATTTACGCTTAAATTCTGCGCCACCTCCCCTTTTTTGGCCCGAGTTGATCATGAGCCGTCGGGCTACTCGATTCCGAGCATCACGACGGATTTTGCGCTGTTTGCGAGTGCCGATTGCCTAGCACCGTAGTGGCATGAGCCAAAAACCAGACCCCCTCCGTAGTCAATCGAAGGTCGCACGACAGCGATTTCGCCGAGCTCAGGCGAACGGCGAGCGAGCGTTAACCCAATCGCGCAACCGTTGGACTTGAGGTCCGGACGCACAACAGCCAGTTCAACCGCTAGCTGATCCGCTCGACCGGGCAGCGACTTCGAGGTCGAGAATGAGACCCGTAAAGCGCTTGAGGAACGGAATGGCCTGTGCTTCCTCACCGTTCTCGCTCGCGCGCCGCTTTTCGTGGACCGGTACAAACGGTTACCACAGACAACAGTAGTCCCACGCTCGCCATTGCGGACGTGACCACCGAGCGACAGCGCCTAGCGGAAGGTAAGCCAGCTTTGTGAAGGCGCGTTCGATGGCAGCCCCGGAGGATCTGAATATTGATGCCGCTGTATTGACGGTCGGTCGCGGCGCTTTTCGGCATGGCCAACGACCCTGTCGCAGCCGGGGTACCCCAGGGCTGTACCCACGGCACGCGGCCGGCCTCAAGTTCGCCTAAAATTTTCTTGCTGATTTCGTCGTAAAGGCTCGTCCGGTCCTCACCGGTGCGCGCCCGAAGATAGTATCTGGACATCGCGGATCTCCGCGACGGGCACCGCGAGCCTCTCTCGCAGCCTGTACCCCGTCGCGGCAAAACCCGACCGGCGCTCTTAGTCTCAGCTTCTTCAGGCGGAATCGAGGTGGCGTGATTTGCGAGGCGCCGCACGCACACAAACGACGGAATGCGAAATCTGCAACGCGCTCCGCCTTCCGTTCCATTGTTCAGGACTTGTTACTTTAGGGCCGCAGGCCCAACCAGTGCGCCAAGGGAGCGCGCCGCCCCAAGGCAAAATGGCACCGGAGAGCGTGAGCATAGCGCCCCGAAGGGGCACACTGGTCGAATGCAGCGACGAGACCGGCTGGCCCTGCTTCGGCCGAAATCTGACCCGAACCTTGTCGATTAAACGCGGTTTGAGTTCAGCTTTCGGAACATCGGGACCTCCGGATCGGGCTTGTTTTTGTCGCGTTTCGGATTGGCAACCCAGTCGTCCCCCTGCGGAGCGCTCTCAAGCCCAACAACAAACATATCGAAGCAGTCTTCCGTCAGTCGGAATCGCAGGAAGTTATTGTAAGCGCCGATACGAAGCGAACTGAAGGCATCGTTTCCATTCTAAAGACAGGCGATGATATATGCAACTGAACAGCGTGCTCCCAACCAGAAACACGATCGCAACATCTCGGCAGCGAGCAAGAAGCACCTCCACACCTCGCACTACTCTCCCCGCCAAGCGAAGTGCTCTTTGTTGAGCCTATAGCGCGCGGCGCAGATGAGGACGCCTACATGGGCGGCCGCACGGACGTCGCTTGATAACTAGATCTTGAACCTGGTCGAGACCTCCTGCTTGATTGCGTAACCGATCACGGACGCTCCAAAAAGGCGGCTATCAACGCGTAGACGTCGGGCCGGTAGAGCAGCGAGATGAGGGCGGAAAGCAGGAAGTAGATCGCGCCCATCAGCAGGGAGAAGTCCCACTTCGTGAAAGAGAAGAAGACGTTCTTGAGCGTCAGCCACTTGCAGTTCGAGAATGAGGGTATACGGCGCAGCTACTGTTCTTGGCATCAGTATAATCCGACATAGCGCCGAGCTTCAGCACCTCACGGTGATCAACGAAACCAACCGAAACATCTTGTTTGAGCTGGTGGGTCGGATGCAGGAATGCCCCTCCGCAGCCCGACCATCAGCGGCCGCTCATGAGCACAAGTAGAAAAAGGCAAAACCTGCTCTATCGTCCAATGCGACCATCGCGTTCGCAGTCTGGCCTACGACTAGAAAGATTCGGAGAGCATGCCCGCTAGACCTCGATAGTAAACGAAGCCTTGCATCGCGCGGCAGTACTGTGACGATACCCCCCTCGAAAAAGCAACACCGGCCGGAGTTTATAGCTCCGGCCGGTGTTTTAGCGCGTTTTACTTGCCGAGCTTGCCGAGTTCGGCGGTCAGCTCCGGAACCGCCTGGTAGAGGTCGGCGACCAGGCCGTAATCGGCAACCTGGAAGATCGGCGCGTCCTCGTCCTTGTTGATCGCGACGATCACCTTGGAGTCCTTCATGCCGGCCAGATGCTGGATCGCGCCGGAAATGCCGACCGCGACATAGAGCTCGGGGGCCACGACCTTGCCGGTCTGGCCGACCTGCCAGTCGTTCGGGGCATAGCCCGCATCCACCGCCGCACGCGAAGCGCCGACGCCGGCGCCGAGCTTGTCGGCGAGCGGCTCGATGTACTTTGCGAAGTTCTCGCGGCTCTGCATGGCGCGGCCACCGGAGACGATGATCTTGGCCGAGGTCAGTTCGGGACGATCGCTCTTCGCGACT
>NZ_JBHTFN010000004.1:0-22289 GCF_042666195.1 Bradyrhizobium sp. GCM10028915 | reverse complement strand
TCGCCGACAAAGGACGACAGGCCCGGATCGGCCGCCGCCGCGACGCTCTCGACCGACGCGCTGCCGCCTTCACCCGCTGCGGCGAAGGTGGAGGTGCGCACCGTAATGACCTTCTTGGCGTCCTTCGACTTCACCGTCTGGATGGCGTTGCCGGCGTAGATCGGACGCTCATAGGTGTCGGGGGCGACCACCTTGGTGATCTCTGAGACCTGCATGACGTCGAGTAGGGCTGCGACGCGCGGCATCACGTTCTTGAAGCGCGAGGTCGCGGGCGCGACGATCGCGTCATAGGCGGGCGCCAGCGAGACGATCAGCGCGGCCAGCGGCTCGGCGAGGCCGTGCGCGTAGGGCTCGCCTTCGGCGACCAGCACCTTGGCGACACCAGCAAGCTTCGAAGCAGCCTCGGCCGCAGCCTTGATGCCCAGCCCGCCACCGGCGACCAGCACATGGACGTCGCCGCCGAGCTGGGACGCCGCGGTCAGCGCCTTGTTGGTGGAGTCCTTGAGGACTTCCTGTTCGTGTTCGGCAATCAGCAACGTCGTCATCAGAGCACCCCGGCTTCGTTCTTGAGCTTCGACACCAGCTCGGCGACGTCCTTCACCTTGACGCCGGCCTTGCGGCCCGCGGGCTCAGCCGTTTTCAGAACTTCGAGGCGCGCGGTGATGTCGACGCCGTAATCGGCGACGGTCTTGTCCGCGATCGGCTTCTTCTTGGCCTTCATGATGTTGGGCAGTGAGGCATAGCGCGGCTCGTTAAGACGAAGATCGGTAGTGACGATCGCCGGCCCCTTCAGCTTCACGGTCTGCAGACCGCCGTCGACTTCACGCGTGACCTTGAAGTCGCTTCCTTCAACTTCGAGCTTCGAGGCGAAGGTCGCCTGCGACCAGCCGAGCAGCGCGGCCAGCATCTGGCCGGTCTGATTGCTGTCGTCGTCGATCGCCTGCTTGCCGAGAATGATGAGGCCCGGCTGCTCTTCTTCCGCGACCTTCTTCAGGATCTTGGCGACGGCGAGCGGCTCGACGGGGCCCTCCGCCTTCACCAGGATGCCGCGGTCAGCGCCCATGGCGAGCCCAGTGCGGATCGTCTCCGATGCCTGCGCCGGTCCGATGGAAACTACCACGACCTCGGTAGCCTTGCCGGCTTCCTTCAGGCGCAGCGCTTCCTCGACCGCGATTTCATCGAAGGGGTTCATCGACATCTTGACGTTGGCGAGTTCAACGCCCGATCCATCGCTCTTGACGCGGACCTTGACGTTGTAATCGACCACCCGCTTTACCGGCACTAAGACCTTCATCGATCCTCTTTCACTCAATCTGGGAGGGAGTTATCACGAATTGATTGAGTCCATCCGCGTGGATCGCGACCAAAGCGCAGATTTTGTGCGCTACAGGTCACTCAGACGCAGCAAAGAGCCGGTGCTGTAACTCGTCTTCCGCGTGAGGGACATGATTGCGTCCAAATAGTTGCGGCTGGTGACCGATCAGCGGCAGCAGATGGAAGCAAGTCGAACAATAAGATCCTGCCACGGCCGAGACAGGACGGGTCGATCGCACTCTCGCGTGGAAGGAAAAGCCCCTCGTGGAAGGAAAAGCCCCCTAAAGACCGTCCATCATGCGCCGCAAACATCCCGGCTGGTCATGACGTTAACACACTCCAGCCGCCCCCCCTTTGAGGCCGGCCAAAGCGCGGTCTTCGGTTTCTACGCGCTTCGAGCCGCGGACTGTCAAACCAGACCAACGCCACGTTTCAGCAACGCGTTCACAGCGAATGCCGTCTGTTAGGCGATCAGCAAATAGCGCCGCCCTTAAGCGGCCATTGCGCCAGAATCGGTCCCGTCCTTTCACGCTTAGTCAAATTGCAGGACGTTCGAAGCGTCATTCGGGCGAGCGACCAGCTCGGCCGGGAAATAGTCCCCTATGATGGCGTAGGCTAGGGCTGTGCACGATGCAGCTACGGACACAACGCACTATGGCAGCAAAGGCGGCCAAGGCGGATTCTGCAACAATCAACATCGCTGCACGAACTGCAAAGAGCGCCTCCTTTTTTCTACTGCGACTGCGCGCAGCCCAACCGGTGCACCAAAGCTTAATGCGACTGCCACAAGGAACGATCACCGCTGGCGCCGCGCGACCGCAGCCACTCAACTCGGGCGATCAACACGACTTGCGTATTCTCGTCGAGCAGCGGCGGGGCGCGATATTAGGTGATCGGTGTCGCGGAGAAGGTCAGCGCGTTGCGGATCAAGATCAGCTCGGACGAACTTGTCCTTCACGTTCACCCGCATGCCGCGCTCGGTGATGTGCGGATCGGCGAACACCTGGTGAAAGTTCGTTTACCGGACCACAAGGGACACCGGCCTTCTCCAGCTTGCGGAGCCGCGCGACCGTGGCTTTTGATAGAGGACCAGCAAAGATCGCCATGATTTTCTTACCGTTGGTGACGCGATCGTTGTTCTTGAGGAGTTTCGGTTGGTAGCGAGTTCAGGTGCCTCGAGAGCGGCGCATGCCCGGGCAAACTGACCGTCATTGCCGACCATCAGCATCATCTCATCCTCCGCGCAGCGAAACACACCGACTGCCAACGCACCATTGCCCCAAGTCCGCCGGCTGGACGGCCTATTGCCATTCACGAATAATTTGGAGATCGTGGTTGAGCGAGGTCATCGCGGCGTCGAGCAGGGAGACATCGATGTGCTGCCCTGCCCCGCCATTGACCTCTTGGTAATAGAGGGCCGACAGGAAGGCCGATCGAGACGTTCATGCCGGTCATGTAGTCGACGATCGAAGGACCGACTTCATCGGCCCCAGACACGGCCCGCCGTCCATGTGGCCGGTGACACTCATCACCCCATAGCCTGGAAGACCCGGTCATAACCGGCGCGCGGCGCATAGGGCCCGGTCTGGCCTGTGACCGACCACTAGATGATGCCGGGATTGATCTTCTTGAGGCCCCCACTCGTAGTCGAGCCGAAACGCTTGAGATCCCCAACCTCGTAGTTCTCCACGAATACCTCTACGTCTTCGGTAAGCTGACAGATGATCTCCCGCCCACCGGGCTTGGCGATGTTGACGGTAACCGAGTTCTTATTGCGGTTTGCGCAGAGATAGAATGTTGTTGTTCTCCTTGACCCCGGGGATCGGGTCGGTGAGGAAGTCCGAAGGCGCGCGCGTCGTCGCCGGTGCCGGGCCGCTCGTTTTAATCACCTCCGCGCCAATATCGCCAGCATCGGCGCCGACAAGGGCGCAGGCGAGCACACGCGTGAGGTCAAGGATAAATTGATGCCAGAAAGCGGCAGGACCAATAGGAAGGTTTTCTCCTTAATGACTCTTCTGAGGCGGAACACGTCCGTTCGCGCCTCAAGCGCCGTTCGTATACTCGCGACGCCATTGTGTTCGAATTCGATGGCCCGCATCGCCCGAAGCAGAGAATGCCCTGTTCCTGGTCAGTAGTGCTTCCACGGAAATGATCGAGCCGACTGATGCAACTCTTACGATTCGCCCTCGCGCTTGCTTGCATGATTCCGCAAGACTACGAGCGCGTCCACTGCGACCCCGCTTTTGGCAGTGAGTAGAAATGGATTTACGTCGATGGAGGCGATGCGACCATCAGCATCGGCGATCAAATTGGAAAGTCCAACTAACGCACTGATCACAGAGCCTTTGTTCAGGGCCGGCCGGCCGCGGTAGCCCTTTATCTTCACGCCGGCCTTGGTGCGACGGATCAACTTTGCGGCCTCGGTGGCATCGATCGGCGCGCCGGCGAGCGCTACGTCTTTCATCAACTCGATATCGACGCCCCCCGTACCGAATAGCACCACCGGTCCCATCTCGGCATCAAGCGAGGCGCCTATCACGAGCTCGAGATCGGCCTTGACCTGCTGCGTGATCAAAATGCCTTCGAGGTGCGGCTTCCCCTTCAATTTCTTGACGCGGGCGGCGATGTCGTTGAATGCCTTTTTTACCTCGGCAGTGCTATTGAGATTGAGCACCACGCCGCCGATATCCGATTTGTGCAAAATGTCCGCGCTGACTACTTTTGCCACGACGGGAAAGCCGACCTTCTTGGCGACGCTAGCAGCCTCGTCGGCCGTCCGTGCTATTGCCTCCTTCGAGATCGGGATGCCATAAGCTTTGAGCAGCTTTTTGGAGGCGATCTCGTCGAGCGCGGCGCCGCTGGCACAATTCAAGGTCTTTTCCAGGACCGCCCGGGCCTGGGGGTTGGAAGAGGAAATAATATCCGGCACGTCCTTTTCGAGTGCGGCATAATCGATCAGCGCCTTGATTGCGCCGACCGCGCGGTCCATACCTTGCATGACAGCGATGTCAGGCAATGTCTTGCGCAAGGCAGTTGTATGTTCGGTAAAACCCATGGACACCGGGCTGATGTAGATTACGGGCTTCGTCGCGCTGCTCGCCATGCCGTTGACGATGCGCAAATTGCGCTCGCGCAATTCATGCGGCATCTTCGGCAAGTCGGCGTCAATGATGACGATGTCGACATCCGAGTCTTCGATCATGATTCCGATCGATTTGATGTAAACTGATGGATCGACAACTGCTGCAAATCCCGCGTCCAGCGGATTGCCGATAATCGAGCCCGGCCCGAGCATCGTTGCGAGCTTCTCGCTGGCATTCTTGCTGAGTGGAGGAAAATTGAGCCCCACCGAATGGAATGCGTCAATCAAGAGCCCACGCTTTCCGCCGGACAGCGTCACCGCGGCGAGGCGGTTGCCCTTAGGCAGTTGCGCATGAACGAAACATTCGGTGGTTTCCACGAGTTCGTCGAGTCCACGTACTCGGATCACTCCCTCGCGCGTCGATATTGCATCGAAGGACTCGATGGAGCCCGCCAGCGCCCCGGTGTGCGCCATGGCGGCGGCGCGTCCGCCTTCGGAACTCCCGAGTTTCAACGCAATAACAGGTTTGCCAGCAGCACGCGCTGCTTTGCAGGCATTCCGAAAGGTCTGAGCGTTTCGGACGCCCTCCAGGTAAACGACGATCACTCGGATGGAAGGATCGGCGGCGAAATATGTCATCAGATCCGAGGTCTCTAGCCCGGCCTCATTGCCTGTGGTGACCATATAGCCGACACCGACGCCGCGATCCTCCAACGCCTGGCGAATCATCATCACGATGGCTCCGGATTGGCCCGCGATTGCGACCGGCCCCTGCTCCATGGTGACGATCCGATCGTCGAGATTGGTGAAGAGCTTTTCGCCCGCACTCAGATTGCCGAGGCAATTTGGGCCTGTTATTGCAATTCCTGTCTCACGTACCGCGACGTTGAGTTCGGCGGCAAGCCGCTGACTCTCCTCGTCCTGCAGCTCGCTGAAGCCCGAAGTGACGATCGTTGCCGACCGGGCGCCCGCCGCGGCAGCATCCCGCACGACTTGAACCACGAAACGCGCCGGCACCAGCACAAGCACATGGTCCGGCTTTTCCGGAAGGGAAACAAAATCCTTGTAACAAGTCACTCCCCAGACCACGTCTCTCCGTGCATTTACAGGGTAGAGCCCGCCTCGATACTTGTACTTGATGAGATTGTTCCAAATGCGCTCGGCATAATTGCCGGGCTTGTCGGTGGCGCCGACCAGTACAATATTGCGCGGGTGCAGCATCGCATGAATGCCGCTAATGATATGACTCGCATCGGGCGCGGGTGACCAATTATCCGATGAAACGGCAGTAGTCGATACGTGTGCTTCCATAGGTCCAGTTCTTCCCTGTAGCTCTTCCGCCGAGACCCTGTGCTTCATGGTCTCAGCTTTGCGCCTCTCGCTTGCGGGGACCTCAAGACACCGCTCAGGGCTCTAGGTGGTCGCGGGCCGAGGGCTGAAGTGAGATAAATGAGGGCACACCGATAGTACCACACAATCCTCGGCAAGGGTGCCTGCGTCGGCCATAATGTACTGCGATCACCAGTGTCCAATGCTAGAGCCCTCTTTGGACCGTGAACGCCGAGGCGCAGCGATCAACATGCGAAAAAGAGCAGCAAACTTCCAGGTAAACGCAAATCGAAGCTGCATCAGGGCCACATCGAACGAAGGATCAATGCAAACAGCACGACAATCAGGACTCCGAGCAGCCGAATGGGTAAGCGTCTAGGCAAGAGACAATGGACGCCTGGTGTCGCGACCGAGTATTTGGCCTAACTTCAGGCATCAGCTCCTTTGTTCGTATACTAGCCGGCTCAGCGGCCGCGTTTCTTCGATGTAGGCCATCACATGGCCGAAATTCACCGCGCGATTAGACGAAAGCGAGGATTTCTCGTTCGACAGGTCTCCAGACCAAGCACGGGTATGAGCGCAAGTGAGGCGGTTTGCTGAGAGATAGACAGACTGTCCCCATGCAGCGGCCGCACTACAACTCGACTGCGGCCGAATAACCCCCGCCCGGTCAGTTTGTGCGGGGCCGCAAGTCTGCCACTTTCCGTTCTTCCGCGGCCACAACCAGAACAGGTTGCGTCTTCGACGACTTCGTCGAACAGGTCGGCGTAGATCGGTGCGATGAAGGAAGGATCATCGAGCTTGAGTGAGAGATAGTCAGGGCCTTCCCTCCGAGCGCTTCGACCAGGCAGCCTCGATCTCGTCCGGCCCATATAGAAACGGCGGCTCGGACCGTTTTGGCTGGAGAGTTGGCCTTTGCGAAGATACGAAAAGCCTGCCAACCCCAGAGTGATGATCTCGCCCTCGAAATCGTACGATGTTAGCCACGTCATTTCTCACTGGCGTGCTTCAAGCCCGCGACCATCGCGGCCTCGGTCGTATGGCGATCTCCACTCGCGGGTTAGTCTGCGCATCGTAGATCCTATCTGAAGGAGGAAAACACTTCTTCTCGCTCCGCACCGACACTTTTGGCCAACTCCACTTTCGAGCGGACGTTAAGCTCAAATTCAAACGCCTGAAACCGGTAGTTCGCGGAGGGTTGCAGCTATGTGACAGGTCCGAAGCCACGAGACGCCGCAGGGGCATTAACATTTCACTACCGCCAGCGGATTTGGTAACTCGTGCTCAACTCGAAAGTCCCGATAGCGCTCCAGATGCATGCTTAGCACCGAGCGGGTCCGCCAGGGATCGTCAAGAAACGCCTTGCGTTCTTCGAGCCAGAATGAATCCGACATCATGCGCGGCCTGAGCGCGTCAAAGACTGCCTCGGTTTCTTCCCGTAGGATGTGCCAAAAGCATGTGCCTGACGGTTTATAAATTTCGTTCAGGCACAGTGCGACCTCATGAAGGTGGCAGACGAAGCACGCGTCAATGACGAATGAGCGCACGATACTGATATCGTCGTCAAAGGCCGTTGGTAAGATCCCCGTCCGAGTGAAGGGCTTGAGATCGTACCCTCGTTCCTTGAGCAGGGGAACAAAGCTGCGGGCGTCGCCGAAATCACGGAGTAGCAGTTTTTTAGGGCGGCCGATTTGGTCGAATAGAATCGTACTGTTCTGCTGATGCGCCTCAACGGCTAGTCCGTAAAGCAGATACATGGTGAGTATCGGCCCGATCACTGTCCTCACATAGGCACGGAAGAACGAAGACACGACGGCTTCGTTTTCACCGCTGTCTCTCGCAATCAATTCGCAAATGAGCGGGCGACCGTCGATCGGGCTCGCCGTAAGGAGCGCTGCCACAGTGACCGGTAATAGTCCATCATTTCGCGTCAATGCACCGGAGTTGCGGTAGACAACTGAAAGAAAGCGGCCCGGATGCTCGTCGCCTGTTACGGGGTGGTGAAGGATTGCCCCCAGTTCTTCTGTGAAGATCTCCAACCCGTCCGAGAGGCACCGCTCATTTGTTAGAATTTCAGAAATCAAAGTGCTGAGACGCGGTCCCATGTAAATTGACTTGGCCTGCAGAATGCGCTGCTCGCTGGTCATCCAAATCGCCACCGGCAATTTGATAAACGGTTTCGGCTCCTGAGTGTCCGGCAGCATTGTGCGGAACGACATTGATGGCAGCGTTACGATCTCCGGGCCGTTCGGGTCGAAAACTCCGGAACTTATCTCGGACGCGAATTCACGTCGCAGACAATTGTCTAGGTGCCAGATATGGACAGGCAGGGGCAGCCAGTCCTCAGCGGACTTTCCACGTTTGCTCAAGCTTTCGGCCCATTCGCACGAGAGCTCCGGGAAGTTTTGTGAGAACCATTCTGAATAGCTGCCGACATGCGGCATCTTCTCCACATAGCACCATTCTTTGCGTAACGCGGCAATTCGGACGCGCACGCGAGCACCGAACTCAGGCGACAAGGCAGCGACGTCCTGGGGCGGCAGGCCGGATTTGGCTTTCCATGTCGGGTAGAAGGGGTGACCCTCCAGCGCCCCCCACTGATCGAGAGCAATTGCCCTCAGGTGCGGCGGCAGATTCTGGAGATACTCTAGGAAATCCCGGGCTCCTGCTTCGGCTATTTTAGCTCGAAGCTCTGCGCTCCAGTGTTCCCGGTAACTACGTGCGAGGGCGTCGTTACGCATGCTGTCCTCGACGTCACGGATTAGACGCTGAACGTCGTCCGTTGCGGGCGTGAGTGCCAAAGCGGGCGCGATCTGTCCGATGAGATCGGAAGGATTGTCGATCCGGTAGCGAGCGCCGGTCTCGTCTATTACTTCGATTGAACCTCGATTTTGAAACGTTCCGGCAGGCGCACGGTGCAAATCCGTAAAATGCAGGACCTCGCGTGATCGCCAAAGGGGGAGCCATGCTTCGTTGCTTTCCCGAGCCCACATTAATGCATCGGGGTCAAGAAGACGCTCGGCGAATAGACAGCGAACCAGCCGGCGGATGGCATTACGCGATGCGCCCAACCAAAGCTCCGAGGTGCGCGCCTTAAACCCCGCGTCTGCCGAAGAAGCCGTCCTCTCCTCCATCACACTTCCTCCAGCAAAATGGTAAGCAAACAGGCCGACGCGCTCTCCGTGAAGAACGCGGCGTGGTAGCTGAGCGGCTCACTAGGTTTTTGCGGGAATGGCCTCTTCGAGCTTCGCGGCCAGTTACATGAGCTGCGACTTGAGAGGTCAATGCCTCGGGCTGACATCAGCCCCAGAATTCGAAACACCTTCAACCTCAAATTGATGTGACAGAGCAGGATAACGAGCGCCAAGCCCATTGACGGGGCGGAGAGTAGCATGAGAACAGATGATTTAATGTCCAGTCTGCGCTTGTGGCTCTGGGAGCACCTCTGCAAGGGCGTGCCGATGCCGTACGGCATAGACGAACGACCTGCCGTGTCATCATTCGACAAAGGCAGGAGTGACACAGCTTGAATCGGAACCGCCCCCGACGGTTTGGTCTTTGTGATCAATTTGGATGTTCCTCCGCCAGTAGCGATGACAAGCCCGCAATCTCTCAGCAATCGGTGTGCCACGACAGCGTGCGCGATCTCGCTTAACGAGAGAGACAAAGAGGGGGACATTTCGCCTTTCCGCCAGCCGCTGGAATGATTGCGCGGCGGAATGTCGAGTCTCGACAGTATGGGTCTGGAAGCGGACATAATGCGCTCTGCAAATGCCCTGCCGAGCGTGGCACCGCCAGTGCATGATGTGAACGCCCACTATTTTTGTCACGCGCTACCAGGTCGTGCGGCATCGCGCGCGACTCAAGAACGAGGTGTATTCGATCCTGCACGCGCAACTGGTCCCGAAGTGCCCGCACGCCGATCTGTTCGACGCTCGCGGCCGGGTGTGGGTGGCCGCTCAACAGCTTCCAGACGATGAGCGCTCGGCGATCGATCGGCACATCCGCGAGCTTGGGCGGCTGGCGGAAGACCTCGCCCTGCTCGATCGCGAGATCGCGCATCGACAATTCCCGCGGTCAACCGATTGATAACGGTGACCGGCGCGAATCTGTCGGTCGCCGCCGACATCGTGGCGGCGATCGGCGACCTCAGCCGGTTGAATAGCCCGCCGAAACTGGTGAGCTATTTCAGGCTTAGTCCGCTTTGCCGCTTGGCCAAATGGGCGTGGTAGGCCGAGCGGACGCTCGGGAGACTTGCAGATCGGCTCGCCCCATGCACCCCACGATGATCGTCGATGAAGGCGATCATGGGCTTGGACCTGCGGTTGAGCTCCGCCATCGCAAACCAGCGCTCGCTGTGCGCAAAATTTGTTTGGCCTGCCGAAGCTCGCGCCAGCCCTTCAGCGTTCTCGGGCCTGCCGGTCGGGACGGCGGCCCACTACCCGCTATCGACCTCGGCCTTATTGGCCCAGTCGTGCAGCCGATCTGGCCGCAATCGACGTCACTGCCGCCCTGCGCGAAAGGGTGTTCCCTGGCGTGATCCAGACTAGGAACGTGTATCAGTAATCGGATTTTTCTCGACGAGGAAGGCGCGTCGTGATTCAAACGACGGATGAGCAAGACATTTCGACCTTGGGACGTTGATCAGGTTTGGCTGTTGCCGCCGTCGATCCAGGATTTGGTGCCTTCCGGGCACGTGGCCCACTTTGTTCGCGACACGGTTCGCACTGGCTTGGACCTGTCGCGGATCATGGATGTCTATGATGAGGAGCGCGGCTTTCCGCCCTATCATCCTGGCATGATGGTGGCGCTGCTGCTTTATGCGTACAGCCAGGGGATTTACTCGTCGCGCAGGATCGGGCGGGGCTGCGAGGAGCGGCTGGATTTTGCGGCAGTAACGGGGATGCAGCATCCGGACTTCCGCACGATCAGCGAGTTCCGCAAGCGGCATTTGGCGGCCCTCTCGGGCTTGTTCCGGCAGGTTCTTGCGCTGTGCCGCGAAGCGGGGCTCGTGAAGCTTGGCCATGTGGCGCTCGACGGCACCAAGATCAAGGCCAATGCCGGGATCAACAAGGCGATGAGCTATGGCCGGATGAAAGAGGCGGAGCCGACGCTTGCGGCGGAGGTCCAGCACTGGCTGGCTCAGGCCAGGCCGACAAGGCTGAGGATCGTCAGTTCGGAGCCTCGAAGCGTGGCGACGAGATGCCTGAGTGGATGGCCAATAAAGAGAGGCGGCTCGAGAAAATCCGTACCGCCCAAGGCCGCGCTGGAAGCTGAAGCCAAAGCCGCCTCGAAGGCGGACGATGACGGCTCCGGTGATGGCGGCAAGGGCCGGCCGGGACACAAGTCCAAGCCCGTCACGGCAGAGCCGAGCGACAAGGCGCAACGCAACTTCACCGATCCCGACAGCCGCGTGATGCCGACCAAAAACGGCTTCATCCAGGGCTACAACGCACAGGCCGCCGTCGATGGCGCCCATCAGATCATCGTGGCGCATGCGCTGACCAACTCGCCGAGCGATCAGGCGCAGCTTGCGCCATTGCTCGATACCATAAAAGCCAATCTCGGGAAGAACCCGGATGAAGCATCGGCCGATGCGGGCTATTGCTCGCAAGCCAATCTTCGCACGCTCATCCGACGCCGGATCGAGGGCTACGTCGCCACCGGACGGCAAAAGCACGGCACCAAGGCGGCCACGACAAACAGGAAGCTCAAATCCGGCACGCTCGTCGCCAGAATGAGCACAAAGCTCAAGCGCGCAGGCCATCGAAGCCGGTATCGATTGCGAAAACAGATGAGGCTTCCGCCAGTTCCTCCTGCGCAGCATCGACAAGGTCAAAGCCGAATGGGCCATGATCTGCATCGCTCACAACCTCGCAAAACTCGCAGCCGCACGCTGAGGAGAAACTTGTCTCCCCAAAAAGCCGCTTCACAACTCGCTTCGCTTGATCCCAAGTCCATTACCGCGACACGCTCCTAGGAACCGCGCGGGTCCGGCTTGTCGCCTCGTTGGTCATGGCTCCCTCCTCTCAAGATTTGGAGCCTCTGGCACCCGGTGGCGCTTCAAAATCTAGTTGTTAGACAAACATTCCGAGGAGATCGACAACAGATGCGGCAGCACGAATCGCTCTATTCGACTTAGATAGTCGCCCTGACCCGTTTCTAGCAAGTAACTGTATCCAGCGATAAGTCTGGGAGGCTCACAGCATCGACACGAGAAGCTCTCAGCGAGAGAGTATTCGGAGCAGTTGTAGTCGATCGTTACTTCGTCCCTGTCGCAACCAATCTCCTCGATTGCAATCAGGACAATGCCACCACCTTCCACCTGAAGGCGGGCATTTGGGCGGCAACAGTGATTGATGAAGTCTATGTATTCACTACAAAGGTGTCTATTGCGATCGGTTTGTATCGTTCTCTTGGTTGCCTTCGGATAGACCACGCCTTCGAGCTTTTCTATGACATTTCCCCTCGTAATGGTTTTTCTCGAAAACAAGCCGGACCCATTTATCTTGGATCGTCCAACGTAGATGCGATCTGGCGGCTTACAAACGTTATTAGTTTGGCTCATGATGTCACGTCTCCGATCTGACTCAACTTTTGCTTCTATCCCGTTTAGCTGTCGAAAAGGTAGCTGTGCTGCCTTGGTCATGATCATGCGATCTAACGCTCTGCCTTTAGGCTGGCAACCTACGAATGATGGTAGTCTCCGCTCGTTGAGCAGCAACTCTGGCTTCCAATTGTAGATCGCCGCTTCGGAGATTCCATGCTTTCGAGCCAGCTCGGCCGTCCTTCAACCTCATGCTCTTTCAATATCGCGATAATCTACTTCTGTATTCGGTCTGCGTCTGTCGATCCCTTAAAGCGCGTGCCGCGGGTACCTACTTCTGTTGGTGCTCGGCAAAGCGCCACATGATGGGATTCAGTTGAATGGTCGGTTCAGCTCATCGGCGTAGCCTGCGAGGACCCACGACAGATCATGCGAACTCGACGGTCCCACGCGCCTCGGCGAGCGTCTTTTTGGATGGCGATGGCGTCCTTACGCGCGCGCCGTCCACCGGAATTCGGTACCGTCGACCCACGTTCGGTGAAGGACGACAGCCATCGTTCTGCCCAGCGCGACCTTCCCACAGTGCTTCCTCGCCGGTGAGCAACACGCACCGCCCAAGCCTTCATCGGAGACCAGTAGGCGCCCACGGAGTTGGGAATGCAGGAATCGCCAAGGATCGACCACGGTGGAGCGGAAGGTCACCCAAAGACCGGACCGATCCTGGCATCGGTAAGAGCCAGCAGCCGGGTCGCTGCGCACAGCCTTTCAGAACCGGACGATCGAGTCGGGCGACTCTCGCATCAGCGCTTCGCGTCGGCAAGCAGCGGATACATAATCGCCTCCAGCATGGCGTCATCGCGACCAACTCACGAACTCCCGTCGCGAGTCCGCAAGACGATTCCGATTTTGAGACCGAGCGGACGCAGAAGTACTCGGCGGACCTGCTCTGCGGGAGCGATGGGGCGGATGACATGCTTGCGAGCAGCTGGCAACGTCCGCGGCCTTTAGCTGCCGATGCTCTTGACATGAACGCGCTTGAACCATCCCGATCTCACCATCTGTGCGATCTCAGGGCGTCGTTGCGATCGGCCTTCAGAGGCATGGCTGAAAGTGCCGCCTCAGCCTAGCGGTCTTCCAAACTGACGGCCAGCGGCCCAAGAGATTTGCGGCTAGCCGTGCTGAGGTCGGTCCTGCCTCCAGGCCCACGCGCACAACTCGACCAGCCCATGGTTCGAGGTACTGCACAATCGGTGGCGCGTCCGCCGACGTCGTTCCCTCCCTGATAATGTTTCCGGTCTCGTCCACCGCACATATCGAGCGGAATTCAGGAAACATGGAGGCCGACGTAAGATCATGACTTTTCTTCCTTGGATGGATTCCCTCCATGATCGTCAGTCAAAACGTGCTGCGCGCGGCGAAATAGGCAGACGATGGGGACCGAACACCAGTCTCACCGGTGAAACGATTTCGCTTGATGCCCTGGCCCTCGTCCTGGGCTAGGACGACTCCACACTGGATTAGGCGCCGGGAGGCAAGCTCAACACTCAGTTGCGCTCGCGCCTGTCTCTGCGACCCTGACCAGCTCCGAGCGCTACCGTCCTGCCGCTGGCGAGTTCAAGGGGAACTTTTGACAACAAGCAAGCAATTAAACGGGCCGAATGACACGATAGATGCTAGGGGCGACGGCAGACGAGGCAGGATCGAGCACAGAGCTGGCCATTTTTCCAATAAGCCCCTGCACCGTCGCCGTAGTGCTGACTGTCAGGTTCGCGCCATGTTGTCGGATCCGCGCTACACGCCCGCTGGAGCCAATCGCCTTAACTCAAAGCCTCCTAGTTGGCACGAGCCTTGAAGACGCAAGCCTAAGGCGACACGAGGACTCCTTAGCCGTCGGTAGCGACGATTCCGACGCCAGAGGCACAAAACGATAAGGTATTCGCCGAAGCTGGCAGCACCAACTGGCCTAAACGTGCTCGACGCCGCCAATCATGCACCTGCTGGCCCGGCCGCCATGGCGGCGGGCGACATCTGTGACAATCGCACCCGGCTCGAGGCTCTCCGCGGCAATCCGTGCATTCAAATCGCCCGGCCAGCGCTTTTCGACCTGCGCCAGCATACAGTTCGATACGTGGGGACGGTTGTATTATGTCGTCAGAATGGTCGTCCATAGTGAGCACCCTTGGCGAAGATGACTCTTTCAACAGTGCTCCCAAGACTCCGCTCAAACAATCTGAAGTGCCTCGGCACTACGTTTACGTTCGACCGGCGAGCACGACTCGCCGCTCTCGCGATCATACTGGCGCTGATGCGACAGAGACCGCGCAAGATGCAGAGAAGCGTCTAGTCGAGTATCTCCCAAATCCACGGCTCTGCACGATACAAGTACGAGCAGGAGCGTCTCATTCGTCGCCACCTTCCAAAGACCGCGATCTCACCACTTTGAAAAAGGCAGCCGAGCTCACGATCAGCGACGCCCTGGCCGATCGTGCAAACATCGCAAATGGTGTCAGACATACCGCGAGACCCCCTGACGAGGTGCTCCAACATCTCGGCACCAATCGATAACACCTTCGCGAATGAAAAGGTGGGCTTGGCAGCTTCCCGTCTGCCAGATCGAAGGGGTGACTGTCGGCCTATTCAGCCAATCTATCGATATGGTCCAGCGCCGAGCTCCTGCCAACTGGATCTGAATATGCTCCCCGCATCGAGGGCACTTCAGGTGAAGCCATTTCTGGTAACCTCCGCGCACTTCCCGAAAAACAAAGCCCTCGCTGAACTAATCCGGTGGCTCCGGCACATCCTTCACCAGGAAATGGCGACGACGAAGAAGCCCGATATCAATCAGAAATTGAACCCAGGAGAGTGGCAGTCGTATCATGAGGTAGTATCCAGAAATGGATCCATATCACCTCTGCCATCGTAGCGGCGCCGGTCGCACAACTTGCAGCCTGGCCATGATTTGCTAGAAGGCAAGAGATCGGCTTCTTTTACTTCATCGAACCTTCGTACGCGCTCAGAGGCCGCACCGCTGTCTCCCCTAAACACGTTCAACCGCTGGAACGACTCATTGACGGCCATCGTTGCGACTTCAGTGGTAAACGTTACGACAACGGGACTTGGATCAGCCGCATCTGCGACATAACCCGCCCGCCTTCTTTGCTCGTAAACTGCAGGATCTTTTCGCCGTAGACCCTCGTCAAGCATGATGTCGGATTTAATCAATCCCCTGCACACCTGGCAGGGGCTGCCTGGCTGGACGACAGTGACTCGTCCGTCAAACGCACGTAGCCCCCGCCGCTACGGGGGCCGATGAGCAGCCCGAGGTCGATGATCGGTACGAAATAGAAATGCGCCAATCGGTTGAGCACATTCCGGCCCAAGTGATCATCGGTACAACCAAAAACGCCGTCGCATGACTTGAGGGCGTCCCGCGCCTCGATGTCCTCGACGTGGTGTGGAATACGCGCAACTGAAATCGGAAGACCGATTCCAGCGATTGCTTCACCTAGTACATCGACTTTCAATCTGCGAAGGTTCGCGTCGGTCCGCGTCGAGTAATGTAGCCGGTTCAGGTTTGTTTCGTCGATGAAATCGGTATCAAAAGTGCCAAGTGCCGCACACCGATTCTTGCGAGAAGTGCGGCAACGGCAGAGCCCGTCCCTCCGCACCCGACGACACCGATGCGCAGTTGCGACAAGTCCAAGGTAGACTGCTGGCCGAACGCCCTGACCTGGCGATCGAATGCCGGGCGCGCACTTTCAGTGTTGACTTCGTCTGCGGCGTGGGTACGACTCCGTCGATCCGGTGGTACGCTAGGCGATCCGCCAGCCTAAATCGTTCCGGTGGGGGTTTGGAATCGAAGAGCAAAATCGGTCAGCTTCAGAACGCACGTTGTTCGAAGAGGCAGCCCAATTTGGAATTCGCTGCGGATTTACATACCCGATCCACGATGACCGGGCACGATCGCTGTTTTGAACTTTGCGACGGACGAGCATCGCACGGTTTTCGACCGCTCGTTACTCGAGCACGCACACAGCCTGCGGCTCATCGCATGTTCTTCCATTCACACGCGAAGCGGTTTTGGACGATTGATCACACGGTCGGCGGGGTGGTGCTGTCTCCTCGCGAGTACGAATGTCTCGAATGGTCCGGGCGCGGAAAATCTGCCGGAGAGATCGGGATCATTCTCGGCATCTCCGAGCGAACGGCGGGATTTCACCTGGACAACGCCCGTGCGAAGCTCGGGGTCAGCTCGCTTCGTCAAGCTATCGTGTGGCTAACCGAATCAAAATCTCGCAAATAAAAACTCCGCCCGCAATAAACACCTGTGCAACTGCACAGGTATGCTTCGCTACCGCTCGTTGCTTATTCTTCCAGCAAAGCAGGGAGGCAGTATGATTCAGCTTATCACCCCCGAGTACTACGGTGAGTTCGTTCACGAGCTCGCCGAGATACACCGGCTGCGCTATCGCGTTTTCAAGCAGCGCCTTGACTGGAGCGTGGAGACCAGCGGCGACATGGAGATCGACGAGTTTGATGTCCTTCGACCGGTTCACCTCCTGAACCGATCGACCGCAGGACACATTCAGGGTTGCGTCCGTCTTCTGCCCTCGAACCGGCTCAACGATGCTGAGAGACACCTTCCCCATTCTTCTCGAGGGCAACCGGCGCCACGAAGCCGTCAGATCTGGGAGAGCAGCCGATTTGCGCTCGACATTCCTCCGGACGCACCGAAGGCTAGTGGCGGACTTGCTGCCGCCACTTATGAGCGGACTGCGGGCATGATTGAGTTCGGCTTTTCCATCGAATTGAGCGAAATCGTCACTGTCACCGACGCGAGGATGGAGCGCGTTCTTCGGCGTGCGGGCTGGCCCCTCCGCCCGATCGGGAAAGCTCGTCCTCTCGGAAACACCGTCGAGATAGCAGGATACCTAGAGGTGTCGACCGGGGCCTTGGAGCAAATCCGCAAGATGGGGCGCATCGCAGGTCCGGTGCTCTGGGCTCCGGTGATCCGAGCGGCCGCTTAGGCCTTTCGAAGGAAGTCCAGTTGCGGCATTGCTCCCTATCGGGATCTCCGCTTGAGCTCTAGAGATGCACAATTTCTTTCGATCAACACCTTCTACTCAGGCCGGCAAAGCAATTGAACTGAGACACCTGAGATCGGCCGTCGCCGCGGCCGATTGTGGCAGCTTTCGTGGAGCCGCGGAGCTACTCAGGTCGCAGCAGTCGGATCGTGTCCCGTGGCGTGGTGTAGCTGGCGGCGGGGCACCGCGTTCGCCGGCAAGAGCCGGGCTGGTCAACTGGCGATCGCCGTGAAGCTGACGCTCGGATCATCGCTCAACGGCGCGATTGTTTCCAGTGTCATGTAACGGGCGCGCTGGACGGCCCATTCATCATTCTGTTCGAGCAGGATCGCGCCGATGAGGCGAACGATGGCGTCCTCATTGGGGAAGATGCCCACCACCTCGGTGCGCCGCTTGATCTCGCCGTTCAGGCGCTCGACCGGGTCGGTGGAGTGCAGCTTGGTGCGGTGCTGCAGCGGGAACGTCATGTAGGCCAGCACGTCGGTCTCGGCCTCGTCTAAGAAGCCGGCCAACTTCGGCAGCTTTGGCCGGAGCTGGTCGGCGACCTTGCGCCACTGGGTTTATCGTCGAGTGCAGGTAGGTCAGCGTTGCCTGATCATCGAGCCAGCTGCATTCCGGCATAAAACCTTCGACAAGCTGCAAGACGCGGTTGGTCCGGTCCATGAAGCCGCCCAGCACCTCTCGTGCATCGGCGGCGCCCGTGCGATGACTGCCTCGTACAGGAGGCGCTCAGCGATGGCGGCCCCCTCCGCTGGCGGCAAATAAAGGAAAGTCAGGTAATAGCTTGATTCAAAATGAGCGCCTGCCTCTTCGAATTGCGCTTTCCGCTCCGCGTCAAGGAGGCTTGACGCCGCATCCGGAAAAGTACTCGCACGGTAGGCCCCGGCCGAATGACGCTGAGCCTCGACGAAAATCGCCCAGCCGGAGCCTAGTCGCCGGAGCGCATTGTTCAGCCGCCCAGCCACGGCGACGAGTTCAGCCGGAACGGCACTGTCGAGATCTGGTCAGCGGAACCTTGCCGTCCGTTGGAATGAACCATCCTTGTTGAGGATAATGCCCTGATCGACCAGGACCACCCAGGGCAGGAAGTCCGCAAGGCGCGTGTTTGAACGGCGATATTCGGCAAGATTCATCATAGGCAACTCTAGGAGCTGAGGTGGCTTGGAACGCGGACGTGCCGGCGCACGACTTCCACAAAATCGGGATCGCGTTTTGCGGCCCAGACGGCGGCCATGCGGCCGACGAACCAGAGGAGAAGGCCGGCAACCCAAAGGCGCAGCCCAAGACCGAGTGCCGCCGCTAACGTGCCGTTGGCGATCGCCACGACACGCGGCGCCCCCCCATCAGGATCGGCTCGGTGAGCGCACGATGAACGGGCGCGATAAAGCCTGCGACAGGCTCCTCCATCAGATCACCACGCCGCCGCCGAAGGAGAAGAAAGACAGAAAGAAGCTCGATGCCGCAAAGGCGATGGACAGACCGAACACGATCTGAACCAGACGACGAAAGCCACCAGATGTGTCGCCAAATGCGAGCGAGAGCCCGGTCACGATGATAGTGATGACCGCGATAATCTTGGCGACGGGACCCTCGACCGATTGCAAAATCTGATTGAGCGGCTGCTCCCACGGCTTATTTGAGCCAGCGGCCCAAGCCGGGATACTGCCCAGCCAAAGGCTCACAATTGTTGTAGCCGGAATGCTGGCGCGGCGGAGAGATGAAGGCTTGCTCATGAGCGGTCTCCAATTGCAGAGAGGCTGTAATCACCTGATGCTCCTAAGCCGGTGACGCGGGCGAGCTCGCCCAAGCGGCGTTCGGCGCCGCGGCCGCTGAGCACCGCGATCACGTTGATTGTTTCGGCGATAAGCGGACGCGGGACTGTGACAACAGCTTCCTGGACGAGCTGCTCGAGCCGACGTAACGCCCCAAGCGCCGTTCCGGCATGGATCGTGCCGATTCCGCCAGGATGTCCCGTGCCCCAAGCCTTGAGCAAATCGAGCGCTTCGGCTCCGCGCACCTCACCGATGGGAACTCGATCGGGGCGCAGACGGAGCGACGAGCGGAACAGGTCGGAGAGCGAGATCAAGCCGTCTTTCGTGCGGAGCGCCACGAGGTTTGGCGCCAAGCACTGAAGCTCGCGCGTATCTTCGGTGAGAACGACTCGCTCAGTCGTTTTAGCGACCTCGGCGAAAAGGGCATTGCTCAGTGTCGTCTTGCCGGTCGTGCCGCCGCCGACCAGAATGTTCTTGCGCGCGCGAAGTGCATCCTCAATGCACCGGCTTGATCCGGCGTCATGATGCCGACCGCGACGTAATCCTCAAGGCTGAACACGCCAACCGCCGGTTTTCTGATCGCGAACGTTGGCGCGACAGCGATCGGCGGCAGCAGCCCCTCGAACCGCTCCCCCCCTCTCGGGCAGCTCGGCAGAACTCCTCGGGTTCGCCGGATGAAGCTCGGCACCAACTCAGTGAGCCACCACGCGACAATTCGCGCTCCATCAGAGGAGGATATATTCTTGCCAGTATCCCTAAGGCCGCTCGCCGGGCCTAGCTGAGCTCGCACATCTACTTGAGCTGCGCGTGTAGTAAGTCATGATCGAGTTCGCCTTCCCACCAGGATACAAACACCGCGGCAATGCCGTTTCCGATGATGTTCGTAAGCGCGCGCACCTCGCTCATGAACTTATCGATCGAGAATACGATCGCAATGCCCGGCACAAGCTCAGGACTGACCACCGTCAATGTTGCGGCCAAGGTGACGAAGCCAGCACCAGTAACACCGCTTGCGCCCTTCGAGGTGAGCATCGCCACAACCAGAATGGTGAGCTGCTGGCCGAAGTTGAGATCGACCCCGAGCGCCTGTGCGATGAATAAGGTCGCCAACGTCATGTAAATGTTGGTCCCATCCAAATTGAAAGAGTATCCGGTCGGCACCACTAGGCCCACCACCGGCTTGGAACAGCCCAGCCGTTCGAGTTTTTCCATCAACTGCGGCAGCGCGCTTTCGGACGACGACGTTCCGAGCACGATCAGCAGCTCATCCTTAATGTAGACGATGAACTTTAAGATAGAAAAGCCGACCAAGCGCGCGATCAGGCCAAGCACAATGATCACGAAGAGCCCGGCTGTCACATAGAACAGCGCAACTAATCCGATGAGTTTACCGAGCGCGGAGGGTCCGAATTCGCCGATGGTATAGGCCATCGCGCCGAACGCTCCGATCGGCGCGGCCTTCATCACGATCCTAATGACACCAAACACCGCGTGCGCAGCATCGTCAACCAGCCCGCGCATCCGCTCACCACGCTCGCCAAGCGCCATCAGCGAGAATCCGAATAGGATGGCAAACAGCAGCACCTGTAGCACGTCGCCTCGCGCCAGGGCGCCAACCACGCTATCAGGAATGATATTGAGGAGGAAATCGACCGCCTTCTGCCCTTCCGCCCTTTTTGACGTAGTTAGCTACCGCCGCGGCATCAGCCCGGGGAGCGAGCCCATGGCCGGCCTGAACGAGATTGCCCATCACGAGACCCAGGACGAGCGCGAAGGTTGATACGATCTCGAAGTAAAGCAGCGCCTTGATGCCGACTCGGCCGACCTTTCGTGCATCCTGAACATGCGCAATTCCGGACACAACAGTGCAGAAGATGATCGGTGCGATCACCATCTTGATCAGCTTGATGAAACCGTCACCAAGCGCTTTGACCCAGCTGCTCGTCCCCACAGCAGGCCACAACCAGCCAACGAGAATGCCAATCAGGATCGCGATGAGTACCTGGATGTAAAGAACTTTGTACCAGCGGCCAGAGGGCTGGAACAGAGCGGCGGCTTTGACAGAACGGCGTCGGTGAATGTCCATCATGCTCGACCCGGCGCCGTCGTACCAAAGAGGGGTGACAATGAAGGTACGGCTTCGCTCAGTGTTCCTTCGGTGCAGGACGCAGGGGACTCCGACCGCTCCAGATGGCCCCGTCCATTGCCGCGGATTGGCGCCTCTCCCCAATCCGCTTGTGGCCGACGCGAAACGAAGTTCTGAATCGCTTCTGAGAGCAGCGATAGAAACTTTAGAAAGCTTCCTTGAGAGCTGGAAAGCATCAGCGTCATACCGGCAGGCCGACCCCCATGTCACGTATCTTGTGAAGCAGCAATTCCGCATGAAGCCCACGGAAGGTGACCTCGTCCGGCATCGCAGCGAGTGCCGCCTCAGCTGTCGCCCATTCTTTACTCTTCATCGCGAGCTCAAGTCTGGCGAAGATCGGCTTCGCCAGCGCCTGCTTCTGCGATAATTCACGCTTTCTGCGTCGACCCGTGTTTATCCTCTCCCTATCCAGCGCTTTGGCTTCATTGCTCACTGCCCAAGATCCGTTCAGAACTTTGGGCAAGGCGATATTGAGCTGAGTGCGATAGCAGACAAAGGCGCTGCGTCCGTCACGGTCCACCACGAATGACGCGGGAATCCCCACAGAAACGGTGGGATCCATCCAGAGGTTGTTCATTTCGTCGGCGTAGTCGAATGCGATCGCGAAGTTCAGATTTGGCAGGCTCTTCGTCAACCAAGCGTCCAAACTCGCTCGCGCTTCATCCGCTGTCGAAGCTTGTTCGTGATCTGCGACATCTACCGCCTCAACTCCGTCGCTCCTGTATTTGTCATGCAGGAACACAAAAGTTGCCATGGATGCAATACATGGTCCGCACCACGTCGCCCAAAATTCGATGATGTATATTTCCTCAGGCTCGAACTTTGTAACGGGCTGCCCACGTCGCCAATACTCAATTTTGATCGAGGGGCCCGCGAACCGACGCTCAGCACGTTCGGCGCACCGACTTGATTTATGTGCGCATTTCGCTGATGGTGAGCGGTGATTTCACGCGATGGTTAGCAGGCATTTCGCGCGATCGTGAGCAGCCGCTTTGGCCGACATGGTGATTGGGTC